>NZ_CP133838.1:2455919-2762908 GCF_031432975.1 Buttiauxella selenatireducens
TCAGCTTTTCCAGTTCAAAGAGGAATTCCCTACTACAAAATGCTGAGGCGATGGTAGCAGTTGTAGCCCCATGAGCACCAAATGTTGACTGGCCGCCAGTACCTGAATTTATCTAGTAGCTACAAATTAGTTACATTTGCCCAGATTCTGGACCAGCGTTATGATGTTGTTCCCTAAGTTAAATGGGCTTAAAGAATGGATACGGTTGAAGAGCTGGGCGGGACGTACTTCTATCATGGACAAGCAAATTTAACGCCTGGCGAATTGTTCGACGTGATCTTTTTAGAACAATTTTGCGACGAACTGGGAATTGGCATTGAATCCGGGGCAGCTATTCTTGCCGGTCAGCCGTGGCTAAAAACCAGGACAAAACCCGGTACGGCAATCAAAGGTACAAGCGTAATTTCAAAGTATGGGCGGATGCTTCTGAGAGATGCGAGAACGCCTTTTGGGATCAGGGTGCCGACCCCTGTCGGTTTCAGGATGCAAAAAACGAATAAGCTTGCAGCCGTTCTCGCTCGTTATGTTCCCTGGCTTGGGTGGGTTGGCCTGATAAACTCGATTTATCAGGTATCTCGGAAAACTCAGAACAAATACAATCTGATTGCCCGACCGAAAGACCGCATACAGTGGACTTATTTCTGATGACAATACAAGACGAAGTATTAGCCATGTTCAGGAATGAGATACCAGGGTATTTAGACGAAAACTGGAAAGAAACCCCTCTGGAATTCGATTCAGATTTGTTCGAAACACCTGGTGATGATTTTGAAGATGCTTTAGAGAAGTATCAGGAGATCTTCAAAGTTGACCTGACCTTCGTCAACTGGTCTCACTATTTTCCCTGGGAAAACACCCCGTTATTTACCCGATTGTTTAAAGCAAAAAGAAAAGAAGTGGAGAAAACAAGAAAACCCTTAACGGTTCGAATGTTTGCAGAATCGGCTGCGGCGGGACGATGGCTCTATGATTAAGGGGCTAATCTGCCCCCTTTGTTTTATGCGGTTTGACGATCATTCCAGGAGTCGGAATAAATAATATTCCCGTCGTTGTGTTTCCAGGTGATTTTTTCATAGCGCAATTCTACGGATTCTAAGTGATTGCTGTTGCTGTCTTCCGGGGATGCCATCGTCGGAGATATTGAAACAACACGAACGCCTTCCAGCATCATATTGAAGTATTCAACTTCCTGGCCCGCATCGTTAATGCGATACCATTTAATTTCTGCGGATTCCAGATTTTGCCCCGTTGCCACAGCTTTATAGATATACGGGCTGGAGCAGTCGAAATCTTTAACAACCAGCATAGGCGAGTGCATACGCGTACCTGTTACTTTCCCGGTCGCATTGTCGGTTGGGATCATCAAATTGTGATGAAAACCTTTTACTTCGATGCTGTACTCACGCCCTTTGACATCAACGCCACCTTTAATGAGCGCGCCACCATCATCTTTTAGCCATAAATATGCGGGTATAGCCATGCTGCAAATTCCTTTTTGATTTATATAAGGATTGCATTTTCACGCATTGCCCACATAAAAAGAATGGTTTTTTCAGATGAAATGATCACGAAATTTTTCCGAGCAAACCCGAAAAAAATGATATGTGTTTGATTGTTTTGACGTGTTTTTGCATGTGTTTTTGAGTGGGTGTTCTATCTTACTGATAGTAATGAAAAATATAAAATTACCAATGAGTTAAAAATTAAAATACAATACCCCCCTATAGTATCAAGAGGCCCGCTATGCCACATTCACCTGAAGACAAAAAACGGATTCTGACTCGCGTGCGGCGAATACGCGGGCAAACGGAAGCGATAGAGCGCGCGCTGGAAAATGGGGATCCTTGTATCGCTATTTTGCAGCAAATCGCAGCCGTGCGCGGCGCGGCCAATGGCCTGATGGGCGAAATGTTGGAAATCCATCTGAAAGACGAACTGGTCGCGGGGGAGACATCCGAGGATCAGCGTACTGTGCGCATGGCAGAAGTCAGCCAATTACTCCGCTCTTATCTAAAATAAAATTCACACTCACCTGACGACGGAAGAAGAATATGAAATCACGTGCTGCTGTTGCATTCGGTCCGGGAAAGCCTCTGGAAATCGTTGAAATTGATGTCGCACCGCCACAAAAAGGCGAAGTGCTGGTCAAGATTACTCATACCGGTGTGTGCCACACCGATGCGTTCACTTTATCGGGCGATGATCCGGAAGGTGTTTTCCCGGCGGTTCTGGGGCATGAAGGCGGCGGAATTGTAGTGGAAGTGGGTGAGGGTGTGACCAGCCTGAAAC
The DNA here is from genome assembly GCF_031432975.1 of Buttiauxella selenatireducens. Classification (GTDB taxonomy): domain Bacteria; phylum Pseudomonadota; class Gammaproteobacteria; order Enterobacterales; family Enterobacteriaceae; genus Buttiauxella; species Buttiauxella selenatireducens. The sequence goes on from NZ_CP133838.1 coordinate 2,458,209, forward strand.
CTGGCGATCACGTTATTCCTTTGTACACCGCTGAATGTCGCGAGTGTAAATTCTGTAAATCGGGTAAGACCAACCTCTGTCAGGCGGTACGCGCCACTCAAGGTAAAGGCTTGATGCCAGATGGCACCACGCGTTTCTCATATAACGGCGAACCGATTTACCACTACATGGGTACCAGTACTTTCAGCGAATACACCGTGGTTGCAGAGATTTCACTGGCGAAAGTGAACGAACAAGCCCCATTAGACAAAGTTTGTTTGCTGGGATGCGGTGTCACCACCGGGATTGGTGCGGTTCACAACACGGCGAAAGTGAAACAGGGTGATACCGTTGCCGTATTTGGTCTGGGTGGAATTGGGCTGGCGGTGATTCAGGGCGCGGTACAGGCAAAAGCTGGGCGTATTCTGGCAATCGACACCAACCCAGAAAAATTCAAACTGGCCACTGAAATGGGGGCTACAGACTGTATCAACCCTAAAGATCACGAAAAGCCGATTCAGGACGTGATCGTTGAGATGACTGATGGCGGTGTGGATTTCAGCTTTGAATGTATCGGTAACGTCAATGTGATGCGTTCGGCCCTGGAATGCTGCCATAAAGGCTGGGGTGAGAGCGTCATCATCGGTGTTGCGGGCGCAGGCCAGGAAATCAAAACGCGTCCGTTCCAGCTCGTCACCGGTCGAGTATGGCGTGGTTCAGCATTTGGTGGTGTAAAAGGGCGCACCCAATTACCTGGCATGGTTGAGGACGCGATGGCTGGCAAAATCAACCTCGATCCTTTTATCACGCACCGGATGCCGCTTGAACAAATTAACGAAGCGTTCGATTTAATGCACGAAGGGAAATCGATTCGTACCGTTATCCATTTTGGCGATAAATAACCGCTAAACTGACCCTCGCTGATTACTCTGCGGAGTGAATTGGCGAGGTTTTTATATCCCCAAAATCACGCTTCCAGATGCTCGCCATTTTCCCGCATCCATTGCGCAAGTGAGTCCAGTGTCGGGCGCAGTGACTTTCCTAACTCGGTTATCTGATATTCAACTCTCGGCGGGACCTCCGCAAACACTTCTCTTGTCACCAACATTCTTGATTCAAATTGCCTTAATTGCCGTGTGAGCTCTTTTTGTGTGATGGGATGCACCGCGCGCTGCAAGTCACTAAAGCGCACCGGCTGGTCGATAATGATGAGTCGATAAAGAATGGGATGAAAGCAGTTAAGACAGGCTGATGAATACTAATCTCAAAGGCCCTTTTTTCTTGATCCAGGCTTTACTGCCGATGCTGTCTAACCCGTCTTCGGTGATTGTCTGTGGCTCGGTCAGAGGTGTAAAAAATATTTAACCGAACTCAGTTCGATTTAAGGGATGACATCATCGCGTAAATCGGACTGAGTTAAGAATCGCTACAGTTGATAAGTGCCCGGACGGCGTTCATTGACGTGGAAATGTTGCTCACGAAAATCGGCGGCAGAATCTTCGGCGGCCTGACGTATTTCATCGCTATCGGCCTGATGGCGTAGCAACATGTCAGCACTTTTGACGACCAAATACAGGTGACCGTGAGTTTGAGCAGTCGTTTGGCCAGAGAACAGCGCCGCACCGACCAGTAACAAAATCATCCCCAGTTTTGACCGTAATTGTTTAACCATAATCATCAACCTCATTAACGTGACGGGCACACTGTATAGATAATTTCGATTAGTTACTATTCAACTTTTAGAAAAAAAGCAAAATTATTGTCAGCAATGTAAAAGAGTTGTTTGTTAACTTTTGGTTTACGATTTGTTGATTAAAGGCATGCCATGCTGCAAGCCTTTTGCCAGTGAAAAGGGCGCAGCATGGGCATTAAAAGAGAGGATTAGTGGGCGACTGATTTTGAAAATAGGTTAATGACTAACACGCCCAAAATGATCAGTGCCATACCCGCAATCGCAGGCCAGTCGAGTTTTTGCCCCAGGAATATCCAGCCCACTGCACCAATCAACACGATCCCGGCACCTGACCAAATCGCATAAATAATCCCGGTAGGGATAGTACGCATGGTGATGGATAAACAATAAAACGCCACCCCATAAAACAGAATGGTGATAACACTCGGCCATAAACGGCTAAAACCTTCCGATAGTTTAAGTGAGGTGGTTGCGATCACCTCGGCAATAATGGCGACAATCAGCCAAAGATAAGTCATGTCCGTTTCTCCCACAGATATTCAGCTCGACAATGTAAAGTTCAAAGCCATTTCAGGCAAGAAATTGACATCCTCAATACTAAAAATTCTCATTTTCATTAACTCGCTTAATCTGCTGTAACAATTAGAAAAGTCAGTGAAAAATTCTAGTCAACTCCCTCATGATATAATTTTAATGATTTAAAGAGTTGCCTTTAATAGATTAATACACTTTCCGTGTTTACCTGATTGTTTTATGATACCGGTAACATGCGGAACCTTATTGCTTACCCGTCAGGCCTCGTATGGAAGAGTTCAGTGGGTTTTACATGGCCTTTGGGGATTGAGAATGGACTGGTTTGTTGATTACTTTTCAACGTATCTGTACGGATTGAAAGTCATCGCTATTACTCTGGCGATACTGATGCTAATAAGCGGAATTGATGACTTATTTATTGATATCGTCTACTGGCTTCGCCGTGCATGGCGCTCAGTGACGGTCTACCGTAACAACGATTATCTGGACTACAAAGCCCTGTATGAGCCGCAAGAAAAAGCGCTGGCTATTATGGTTCCCGCATGGAATGAAACGGGCGTTATCGGTAACATGGCGCGACTTGCCGCCAGTTCTCTTGATTACGAGAATTATCATATTTTCGTCGGCACCTATCCGAATGATCCAGATACACAACGCGATGTCGACGATGTTTGTGCACGCTTTCCGAATGTCCATAAAGTCGTGTGCGCCCGACCTGGCCCCACCAGCAAAGCGGATTGCCTGAATAACATTCTCGACGCTATTTTGCAGTTTGAACGCAGCGCTCGTTTTAATTTCTCCGGCTTTATTCTGCACGACGCGGAAGATGTGATTTCTCCACTCGAATTATGCCTGTTTAATTATCTGGTCGACCGAAAGGATCTCATTCAGATCCCGGTATATCCGTTTGAACGTAAATGGACTCACTTCACCAGCCTCAGCTACCTGGATGAATTTTCCGAACTGCACGGTAAGGATGTTCCGGTACGCGAAGCGTTAGCGGGGCAGGTTCCGAGCGCAGGTGTGGGCACCTGTTTTAGCCGTCGCGCGGTGTTAGCGCTGTTGGCTGACGGTGACGGCATTGCGTTTGATGTGCAGAGTTTGACGGAAGACTACGACATCGGTTTCCGTTTACGCCAAAAGGGCATGGAAGAAATTTTCTGCCGCTTCCCGGTGATGAACAAAAACGACACCACCCGAAAACCGTTTGGTCAGCGCGCCCGTACCGCCAACGTTATCTGCGTGCGTGAATATTTCCCTGATACCTTTGCGACAGCAGTGCGACAAAAGTCGCGCTGGATAATCGGTATTGTCTTTCAGGGATTTAAAACACACCGCTGGAGCTCAAATCCGGTACTGAACTATTTCTTATGGCGAGACCGTAAAGGGGCAATCGCCAACTTTTTAAGTTTTGCCGCGATGCTGGTGATGCTGCAACTGGTCGCGATCATGATTTATCAGCGCTGCGTTGATGGGGCATGGCAATTCTTGTCTATCTTCGTGGGGGGAACCTGGCTCACCACGCTGCTGTGGATTAACTTTGGCCTGATGACCAATCGCATTATTCAACGCATGATTTTCGTCACCGGCTATTACGGAATGAGGCAAGGTTTGCTGGTGATCCCGCGCCTGTTCTGGGGGAACCTGATTAACTTTGTGGCTAACTGGCGCGCCATTAAGCAGGTTATTCAGCACGGCGATCCGCGTCGCGTTGCATGGGATAAAACCACGCATGATTTTCCAACCGTCAGCGAGCAACGCTCAACCCAGCCATTGGGTTACATCCTTGTGGATTCCGGCGTGATTACCCGCCAGCAACTTGAAGAAGCTCTGCAAAATCGCATTCCCGGCCTGAAATTGGGCGGCAACCTGGTACAACTGGGCTATATCACGGCGGTTCAGCTTGCGGTCGCGCTGGCAAAACAGGCTGAAGTACCGATGGAATCTATTGACTCCCTCACGCTCGATCCGCAACTGATCAACAGCATCCCGGCAAAAGTGGCACAACACCATGCGGTACTGCCATTGCGTATCGAAGGCGAGAACCTGATTCTGGCCTGTGAAAACACCCTCGATCCGGTTTCTCTCGCAGCGCTGAGTCGCAAAGTTGGCCGTCCGGTCAAATACGTTGTGGTGCCACGCGGTCAGGTTGTGATTGGACTGCGCTATTGGTACGGCCAGGAAGCGTTATTGAAAGAAAAACAATTACTGGAAAGTGCGGTAAGTGAAGCTCTTCTCACCGAGTCACAGGCGGCTGAAATCTGGGATAAATATGTCTCCGGGCAACTGCTGTTTGCGGAAGTGTTGACCACAGAATCCCACCTCAATGAGGCCGTTTTGCGCGCGGTGCTATTGCGCTACGAGCGCAGCGATTTGATGTTTGGCGAATACCTGGTGCAAGAAGGTGTGGTCAGCCAGAACGTGGTGGATCACGCGCTGGAACAGCAGAAGAAACTGCAACCCTCTCTGAGCAAGTTGCTGCTGAAAGCAGGTATCAATCAATTGCAACAGGCACGCCTGGCAGGGGAAGCAATATGAACATTCGCCTGAACCCCCTGGCCGTACTGATCTGCGGTGCACTGATAATGACACCCGCATTCGCCGCAAAAGAAGGGTCACAACAAGATCTGGGCTTAAACGATTACCGCTACTTCAAGGTGTATCCGCATATCGAACGGGCGCATCAGGCCATGAAAGCCAATGATGAAACGCGGGCCTTGAGCAGCTTTGAACATGCGCATGAAATGGCGCCTGAAAGTGTGCGCCTGACATTGTGGCTGGCAGAAGCTTATCGCTATTTTGGTCACGATAAGAAAGCGCAGGCATTTCTGAAAGATGAACTCAAGAAGAAGCCACACAACCCCGATTTACAGCGAGCGCTGGCGGCAATCCCCGTTCCCGAACCGCAGATTAACACCCTCGGAGAACTGCTGGCGTTGCAGAAGCAGTGCGACGCTGAGCCAACCGTAGATTGCCGCAGTAAAGTAGGTAACTATGCTATCAAGTTCAATCAGTTAAGCATCGCCCGTGCTCAGCTCTCAGACCCGACATTTCGTCATACCCAAGCCGCTCAACAACTCACCAATAACTACATACAGCGTGCGATTTTCAGGCAGCAGTGGACAGCGGCAGACCAGGGTTACGCACTGTTAGACAGTGATGCCACATTGAGTGAGGCTCAGTACCAGCAATGGTTTGCCATCTTGTTACATATGCGGCGTGACCAGCGAATTTTGGATTTACAAAGTCAGGGCGTGATGAATAGCCCGGGTATGCAACTTGCCTATGCTCAGTCACTGGCTGAACGTAACGCGCTCATGCCACTGCGTCATTATCTCACCAGCCGTAAACCGGCGTTTAACCATCCTGCTGAGGAGCGGAACTGGCTGCGTTTACTGGCAACTTACTGCAAGGAACCCGGTAAAACGGTGGCCAACTGGACGGTTAAATACCCAGAAAACCAACAGTATGTGTTATCAACGTTAGTTCCCATCCGTATCCAGAAAGGCGACTGGCAGGGGGCAAACGCACTGCTAAGTAAAATCCCCGACGATCAGGGGCTTGATCAGCGACTGGCGTTGAGTCTGGCACGCAACGACACGCAAACCAGCCTGCAGATGATCCGCCATATCAGCCAGACGCGCGATTTATCTTCGCAGGAGCTGGAAAATATCAGCTACCAGTTGGTTGTCATGGATCAGGGGAAAATGGCCGCTGAATTGCTGCTGCGCTACTGGCCATTTTCGCGGGCGGGCAAGTTGCAGAATTCGCTATCGACACGTTTGTACACCCAGCTTGCGCTTCATCCTGACGGGTTGTCCGCCGAGAGCCGAATGCGACTGGAAAAACCGTTACCCACGGCCACACAGCGTATGGCTCAGGCGCGGCTGTTCCAGGGGCAAGAAAACTGCGCCATCGTCCGAAATTTGTTGGGCGACATGTCGGTCGAGTATGACGCGCAAAGCTGGTCACATCTGGCGCAATGCTATTCTGACCGGCCAGGACTTGCCCTGTATGCCGCGCAACAAGCGCTGGCGCGCGACCCATCACCGTTTTATCAACGACAAGTGGCTTACCTGGCGTATGCCGCGGAAGATTATCAGTTAGCACAGACCAGTTGGTCACGCATACCCACCAGCGCCCTGTTGGATAACGATGTGCTGGCGGCAGCTCGCACCGCCAGGCTCTCAGGCAACGATAAGGCGTTTGATTATTGGCAGGATGTGGCCTGGCATCGTGGGATGGCGGAGCTTAAATTCGACTCCGCGCCGACACAAGATGACGCCGCACGTGGTTGTGCGTTGTTAGCGCAAGGTAAACATTCTGAAGCCCGTGACGCACTGGAAAAAGCCCGCGTGACTTATCCCGATTCGCCGGAAATCCTGAGTCAACTGGTCTATCTCAACGAGCGACTGGATGATAAACCTAAAACACGTGAGTACAGCGAACGGGTGGTGGATGACATTGATAATTCCCTCACGCCGCAACAACAGTTGAGCGATAAACAGAAAGAAGACCGCTTTGAGTTCCGCCGCATCCATGAGGACAGCGATCGTCGTTGGACCTTTACTTACGATGGTTCTTTCGGTTTGACGCCGAACTCCATGAATAGCGGTGGCAGCAGTAGCAGCGCCCAGCAGGGAAAAAGTTATCGTAGTTATGAACAATTTGAAGCGGAGTACCGTATCGGTAAAAACCAACTTATCGACGGCGATCAGCTTTCCGTTTACAGCCGAATTTTTGCCGGTAGCGAAAATGACGGCGAGCATAACTTTATGCCGGTCTATGAGCCGATGCTCGGCCTGGGCGTGCGCTGGAAACCGCTGCGTGATCAGGTCATTTATCTGGCGGCTGAGCAGCAAATTCCCCTCGGAAATCACGATGGAAAAACGGATGTCATGCTGCGGGCCAGCGCGTCGTTCTTCAATGGCGGCAAATACAGCGATGACTGGCATCCCACCGGAAATGGCTGGATGGCGCAGAATTTGTATCTGGATGCGGCGCATTTCGTGAAAGCGGACTATCAGCTGTATACCGCAGATTACCGCATGAGCTGGCACCAGAAAGTGAATGGTCACCAAACGGTCGAGCCATACTGGCATGCACAGTACAACGCCAGCACCGACACACCTTATCGCGATAATACGCTGGGTGGCGTCGGGGTGCGGCTGAATACCTGGTTTGGTGAAACGCACTACACGGCTTTCCCGCACAAGGTCAGCGTAGGTCTGGAATATCAACGCGCATTTTCCGGCCATAACCGCGACACCGATTCCAAAAATAACCTCTTCCTGACCTTAGGAGCTCGCTGGTAATGATGAAAATCCTTTTAACCACGTTGCTTCTGGCAGCCCCGGCTGCCAATGCCATGAATGCAGTGATGTATCAGCCGCAACTGCGCGATACCACCGTCTCCGACGCGCAGTGGCAACATGTGTTGAGTCAACTCAAAGGGCAGGGAATTGATACGCTGGTATTGCAGTGGAGCCGTTACGACCAGGCTTTCACAGCCGGGGAATCTCGCGCCTGGCTTGAGCATAAAGCGCAACTTGCTCTTTCTGGCGGCCTGAAGCTGGTTATCGGTCTGTCGGCAGATAGCCAGTTTTTTGAGCGGCAAAAACAGCCTGGGCCGGCACTTGAAAACTACCTCAACCATTTGCGCGCTAATGACGTAGCGGTGGCAAAGCGCTGGGTAGACGTGCTGGGTGCGCAGTCGATTTCTGGCTGGTATATCAGCAGTGAACTCGATGATCGGCGCTGGCGCGACCCGCAAATGCAACGGTTAGCAGAAGAGTGGATGAAGAAAACGCGTTTGTCGCTGGCCGCCGTTGCGGATAAACCCGTTGCGGTCAGTAGCTTCTTCGCCGGAAACATGACGCCTGATTCATACCGCAAATGGGTCACGACCTTAAGCCATAGCGGCGTAAAAGTCTGGGTGCAAGATGGTGCGGGAACGCAGATGTTGACGGAGGCTGAGCGGGCGTTGTATCTGCAAGCGCCCAGCGCCGGGAAGGTTATCGAACTGTTCCGTCAGGACAAACAGTCCAGGACGTTTAAAGCGACTCCGGCACCCGTGTCATATCAGCAAAAATGGCTGGCAACACCTGTCCCGCAAGGGCAGGACAGAGTCTATTTCTCACTGCGTTATATGAGTGCGGCCAACGGCGTGTTGGCCCACTAGTTCAGAGCAGATAATCAGGATTTAAATCCGGCCGCGCTCATCAGCAGCCGGAAACCCATCCCAACGGTGGTCAGTGCTAAAACACTGCCGCCCCATAACACCACCATCCACATCAAACGCATACCCGTCTGTTTCATCAGTGATACCCCTCACCATGCTGTACTTTTCCGCGGAAAACGTAATAACTCCAGAAGGTGTAAACCAAAATAATCGGGATGATAAATAGCGCACCCACCAGCATAAAGCCCTGGCTTTGCGGCGGTGCGGCAGCCTGCCAAAGGGTAATTGACGGCGGGATCAAATACGGCCAAATGCTGATACCCAACCCGCTAAAACCGAGGAAAATCAACCCCAATGTCAGCAAAAAAGGTGTGCTGTGCCAGCTGTTTTCGCGACCCACTGACGACCATATCAAGGCGCTGCACACCAGCACCAGTAACGGCACCGGCAACAGGAAGTAAAGATTTGGCAGGCTAAACCAGCGTGTAGCCATTTGCGGATGTGCAAGTGGCGTCCAGATGCTGATAACCGCGATGATCACAAGCATCACAATCAGCAGTGGCTTCATCAGTTTACGCATGGTTTTGAGCAGAGGATCTTCGCTTTTCATCACCAGCCAACTGGCACCCAGCAGCGCATAGGCCACCACCAGGCCGATGCCGCAGAACAGATTAAACGGTGTTATCCAGTCGAGCTGCGAGCCGCTAAAAGTGCGCCCGGTCACCGGAAAACCTGAGATAACCGCGCCAACCACAATGCCCTGGCAAAATGTCGCGACGATTGAGCCGCCGATAAACGCCTTATCCCAGAAGGGGCGATGCCCAGGCGTGGCTTTAAAGCGGAACTCAAAAGCCACACCACGGAAGATCAGCCCAAGCAGCATTAGCGTCAGTGGAATCGTTAACGCATCGACAATCACCGCGTAAGCCAGCGGGAAGGCGCCGAACAAGGCCGCTCCGCCTAACACCAACCAGGTTTCATTGCCGTCCCACACAGGCGCGACACTGTTGACCATGACATCGCGATCTTCTGCATCACGGACAAACGGGAACAGGATGCCGATACCGAGATCAAAACCGTCCATCACGATGTACATCAGGGTGGAAAATACAATAATCACAAACCAAATGACTGACAGATCAACGCCCATTAGCGTAACTCCTCGGTGGTTTCTGATACCGCTGAAAGCGGGCGAGAAGGGGTACCGTGTGCTGGCGGCGTGTCGTCATTAAACGGCTGCGGGCCTTTTTTGATTTGGCGAATCATATAGCTGTAGCCCACGCCAAACACCGACATGTACACCACAAAGAAGGTCAACAGACTGATGCTCATCTGCAAATTTCCATGCGCTGAAACCGCATCTTTGGTACGCAGCAAGCCATACACCACCCACGGTTGACGGCCGACTTCCGTGGTCACCCAACCGGCAAGAATGGCGATTAGTCCGGACGGACCCATCCACAACATAAATTTCAGAAACGGGCGGCTGTCATACAAACGGTCGCGATAACGCAACCACAGGCTGAACACGCCAGCCAGAATCATCAGCATGCCAAGCCCCGCCATAATGCGGAATGACCAGAACACCATGGTGGAATTTGGTCGGTCTTCTTTCGGGAACTCTTTAAGCGCCGGGACTTGTTTATCCAGACTATGGGTGAGGATCAGACTGCCGAGCGCCGGGATTTCCAGCCCGTAACGCGTGCGTTCTTGCTCCATATCTGGCCAGCCAAACAGCAACAGTGGCGTGGGTTCGCCTGGTATATTTTCCCAGTGCCCTTCAATAGCGGCAATTTTCGCGGGTTGATGCTTCAGGGTATTCAGGCCATGCATGTCACCAATCATCGCCTGTAACGGGGCGACGATTAACGCCATCCATAGCGCCATCGAAAACATCGTTTTGACCGCTGGGGTTTTGTTGCCGCGCAGCAAATGCCAGGCGGCAGAGGCCCCAACAAAAAATGCGCTACTCAGGAACGCCGCCACCGACATATGCAGCAAACGGTAAGGGAATGACGGGTTAAACACCACGGCGAACCAGTCCACCGGCACTACCTGGCCGTTGTGGATTTCAAACCCTTGCGGTGTCTGCATCCAGCTATTGGACGCCAGGATCCAGAAGGTGGACATCAACGTGCCCAGCGCGACCATACAAGTAGCAAAGAAATGCAGCCCAGGCCCCACGCGCTTCCAGCCAAATAGCATGACGCCAAGGAACCCAGCTTCCAGGAAAAAGGCCGTCAGGACTTCATAAGTCAGTAGCGGCCCGGTAATGATACCGGCGAACTGTGAAAAACTGCTCCAGTTGGTGCCAAACTGATAGGCCATCACCAGGCCGGACACCACGCCCATGCCAAAGTTAACGGCGAATATCTTCGACCAAAAATCGTAAAGCGAGCGATAAACGGGGTTTTTAGATTTCAGCCACAACCCTTCAAGCACCGCCAGATAACTGGCAAGCCCAATGGTGATGGCCGGGAAAATAATATGGAAGGAGACCGTAAAAGCGAATTGGATCCTTGCCAGATGAAAAGCGTCTAAATCGAACATGCGCAACCTCATAGCACAAAAACTTCGAAGCTATGTTAGAGGGTTGCATGGGGATTAAGCAGAAACAGAAAGGCGTTTTTTAACTATAACAGTTGATGAATATCGCGTATTTTTAGATGACTGATATAGACGGTGAACATCGGTTAACCATGAAAAAATACCAACAACTTGCGCAGCAAATTATTGACCAAATTGCTCTTGGCGCGTGGCTGCCGGGGGATAAATTGCCCTCATTGCGCGAGCAGGTAACCATGAGCGGCATGAGTTTTATGACCGTCAGCCATGCTTATCAAACGCTAGAAAGTCAGGGCGTAATTGTTGCGAGGCCACAATCTGGCTATTACGTCGCTCCCCGGCCCGCCGTGCGTAGCGCGCCAGTCCCTGCCAAAGTGACGCGTGACGAATCCGTCGATATCAATACCTACATTTTTGATGTATTGCAGGCCAGTTGCGACGCAACGGTCGTCCCATTCGGCTCGGCATTTCCTGACCCCCGTTTGTTTCCGCTTTCGCAACTGAACCGCTCGCTGGCGACGGTCAGCAAAACTGCGACCGCCATGAGCGTGATTGAAAACTTACCGCCGGGTAACGAAGCCTTGCGACATGCTATTTCCAGGCGTTATGCGCAGCAGGGAATGCAGGTGTCACCAGAGGAGATAGTGATCACTGCGGGTGCACTGGAGGCGCTTAATCTCAGCCTGCAAGCGGTCACCGAACCAGGGGATTGGGTTATTGTTGAAAACCCCTGTTTCTACGGCGCATTACAGGCACTGGAACGCTTACGCTTAAAGGCGCTGTCGGTGGCAACCGATCCGGAAAATGGTATTGACCTGGTCGCTCTGGAGCAGGCGCTCAACGACAATCCGGTGAAAGCGTGCTGGTTAATGACCAACAGCCAAAACCCTTTAGGCGTGACACTGTCACCTGAAAAGAAGCAGCAACTGGTTGCACTATTACAGCAGCACAATGTCACGCTGATTGAAGATGATGTTTACAGTGAATTGTACTTCGGGCGCGAACGCCCATTACCGGCTCGCGCGTATGACGAGCAAGGCATGACATTGCATTGTTCATCCTTTTCAAAATGCCTGGTGGCGGGGTTTCGCATCGGTTGGGTGGCAGCCGGTAAACATGCGCGACGCATTCAGCAGTTACAATTAATGAGCACACTTTCCACCAGTTCACCCATGCAACTGGCTCTGGTTGATTATCTGGCGACCAAGCGTTACGACACCCATTTACGCAAACTTCGGCGTGTTCTGGCTGAACGCAAACAGCAAACCTGGCAGGCGTTGCATCAGCATTTCCCCAGCGAGGTAAAGATTCATCACAGTGAAAGCGGCTATTTTCTCTGGGTCGAATTACCGGAATATATGGATGCCAGCATGCTGAGTGAGCAAGCTATTGCCCACAAAATCAGCATTGCACCAGGCAAAATGTTTACCACTGGCGGCGCATGGCATAACTATTTTCGTCTCAATGCTTCCTGGGCTTTAGATGAACGGGAACAACATGCGGTTATTACGCTGGCCGGGTTAATTCGACAACAAATAAAGGAGTGAATATGGAATACCAGACCGAACGCCTGATTTTACGCCCATGGAAACACAGTGACCGCGAGCCGTTTGCCGCAATGAACGCCGATCCCGACGTCATGCGTTACTTCCCATCGACGCGCACACGCGAGGAAAGCGACAATATGGTGACGGCGGCTGACCACATCCTCGCCCAGAAAGGCTGGGGCTTATGGGCAGTCGAAGAAAAAAGCAGCGGGGCGTTTATGGGATTTGTTGGCCTGAATATTCCGGGTTATGAATTGCCGTTTTCTCCGGTGATTGAAATTGGCTGGCGTCTGGATAAACCGTTTTGGGGCAAAGGTTACGCCCCTGAAGCAGCACGAAAAGCGCTGGAAATCGGCTTCAACCAACACGCAATGGACGAAATTGTCGCCTTTACCGCGCTGGAAAACCTGCAATCACAACGCGTGATGGAAAAAATTGGCATGTGTCGTTGCGAAGAATTCGACCATCCCTCCATCAAGAAAGGCCAGCCGTTGTGCCGGCACGTGCTGTATCGCGTGACAAAAAATCAGATGCGTTAAGTGACATCGGCAAATCTGCCGCCGCGCGTCAACGCTGCCCATGCAGGCAGGCGGCTGCCTCGGCCAATATCAATGTGTGGGATATTCAACCACGATCACAAAACTCTGCCATATAACTGAAACGCGTCGATAATCGCACAACAATTCGATTAACGCCGTTGACGCTACGGTGAGGTAACTCCTATTGTGGGGTGACCTTGCCACAAACCCAGGGTTTGGTGTGATGCTACGTAGTACGTGAGCCAATTCTTTTCCAAAAAACAGAGCACAGCCCAGGTCGAAACTCACAAATAAATAGCCTATTGGGATAGGCTCTAAGGAGAATTGAATGTTATTTAAAGTTGAGATGACGGTAAATATTCCACTTGATATGCCAGTGGAAACCGCCGCTGAAATTAAAGCAAAAGAAAAGGCTTATTCACAACAGTTACAAAATGAAGGCAAGTGGCGTCATATTTGGCGCGTGGCTGGGTTATATTCCAATGTCAGTATTTTTGATGTTAAAGATGCCGAAGAGTTACACAATTTACTCTTGGCCTTACCGCTTTATCCGTATATGAATATTAAAGTCGACGCATTATGTCGTCATCCGTCATCCATTCGCGATGACGATAAATAATAAAAACTAACCTGCGCCATGCCTTTTAGGGCATGGCTCCCTTTTCACTGCCAGCATCACGAAGTGATTTCAATCAGGTTACCGTCTGGGTCGGCAATCACCGCCTCGTAAAATCCATCCCCCGTCCAACGTGCTTCGTGGACCAGCGCGCCCAGCGGCTTAAGGCTTGCTACCAATTTATCTACTGCTTCGACAGAACCGAGACTAATCGCAATATGCGCCCAGCCGGTGCGGTTATCTTCACGAGCAGGTTTGTCGACAAGACCTGGCAAGGTCATTAATTCCAGTGCCGGGCCACTCGCGAGCGTCACAAAATGGGAGATAAACCCTTCACGACGCTTTGAGTGGTAGGCCTCACCAATATGCGCATTGAAATGTTCGCGCCAAAAAGCGCAAGCATCCTCGAGGTTATTGGTCCACAGGGCAATATGAGCAACCTGCATTTCTTACCTCCATCCATATGAAATTTCGATAATTGCGTAAATCTGTCTGGTGACACCACCAGTGCATTTACACGCTGTCTACACTAAAAAAATGTCCGGTTATGGTATCGCAGGTGCGTGCTCTCTGGTGCTTCGAAGTCGTGCTTTACTGCGCTGTATATCACAACCTGGTGAAATTTCCTGTTGCCAGCATGCTTGCCATATTTGCGCAGACTATTGTTTTTCTACGGGGAATTTTTTTGCACTTTCGGCACTGATTCTTCATAGCGTGCCGCCTTTACCTCTCAGACAGGAGTAGCAGCAATGCGTACAAAACAGGCTATTTGGTCTCTTTCCACACTCTGTTTGACCGTGCTTTCAGCACAGGCGGCAGGGCTTCCGGACAAACTCGGTGCCGGAGAAGGGCAACTCGATATTATTGCCTGGCCGGGTTACATCGAGCGCGGCGATACCGACAAAGCGTATAACTGGGTAACGGATTTCGAAAAAGAAACCGGCTGTAAGGTCAACGTTAAAACTGCCGCCACGTCTGACGAAATGGTCAGCTTGATGGCGAAGGGCGGTTATGACCTGGTTACCGCATCGGGTGATGCTTCGTTACGCCTGATTATGGGCAAACGCGTGCAGCCGATTAACACTGCATTGATCCCAAACTGGAAAAACGTCGATCCTCGTCTGGTGAAAGGCTCGTGGTTTAACGTCGATGGCAAAGTGTACGGCACGCCGTATCAGTGGGGGCCAAACCTGCTGATGTACAACACCAAAACCTTCCCAACTCCACCAGACAGCTGGAGTGTGGTGTTCGTCAAACAAAATTTACCTGACGGTAAAACCAACCAGGGCCGCGTACAGGCCTATGACGGGCCAATCTATATCGCCGATGCCGCGTTGTTTGTGAAAGCCACACAGCCGCAACTGGGCATTGACGACCCCTATCAATTGACGGAAGAACAGTATCAGGCGGTGCTGAAAGTGTTGCGCGATCAACACGGCCTGATTCACCGCTACTGGCATGACACCACCGTTCAAATGAGCGACTTCAAAAACGAAGGTGTGGTGGCGTCCAGCGCCTGGCCGTATCAGGCCAACGCCCTGAAAGGTGAAGGCCAGCCGATTGGTACGGTATTCCCAAAAGAGGGGGTCACAGGCTGGGCGGATACCACCATGCTCCACGCTGAGGCCAAACACATGAACTGTGCCTACAAGTGGATGAACCACTCGCTGACCCCGAAAGTTCAGGGTGATGTGGCGGCGTGGTTTGGCTCTCTGCCAGCGGTGGTTGAAGGGTGTAAAGCCAGTACGTTACTGGGCGACAAAGGCTGCGAAACCAACGGCTTTAATTACTTCGATAAGATCGTGTTCTGGAAAACTCCGGTAGCAGAAGGCGGGAAATTTGTGCCGTACAGTCGCTGGACCCAGGATTACATCGCCATTATGGGTGGCCGTTAAGCCTGGAGGAGTTATGTCGTACGCTGTGCAGTTTCATAATGTCTCGCGCCTTTACGGTGAAGTACGCGCCGTCGATAACGTCTCGATTGATATTGAAGACGGTGAGTTTTTCTCCATGCTCGGGCCATCTGGCTCGGGCAAAACCACCTGCTTACGCTTGATCGCCGGTTTCGAACAGGTCTCTTCCGGCGAAATCGCGATTTTTGGCAAGCCGGCACAAGACGTGCCGCCTTATCAACGCGACGTCAACACCGTTTTCCAGGATTACGCACTGTTCCCGCATATGACGGTGCTGGAAAACGTCGCATACGGGTTGATGGTGAAAGGTGTGGATAAAAAAACGCGGCTCGCCAAAGCGCAGGAAGCGCTTGAGCGCGTGGCACTGGGTTTTGTTCATGCCCGCAAACCATCACAGCTTTCAGGGGGGCAGCGTCAGCGTGTGGCGTTAGCCCGCGCACTGGTAAATCGCCCACGCGTGTTGTTGCTCGATGAACCCCTTGGCGCGTTGGATCTCAAACTTCGCGAGCAGATGCAGGGCGAGCTGAAAAACCTCCAGCGCGAGCTGGGC
Source organism: Buttiauxella selenatireducens (assembly GCF_031432975.1). Classification (GTDB taxonomy): domain Bacteria; phylum Pseudomonadota; class Gammaproteobacteria; order Enterobacterales; family Enterobacteriaceae; genus Buttiauxella; species Buttiauxella selenatireducens. The sequence continues at coordinate 2,474,326 of NZ_CP133838.1, forward strand.
ATCACCTTTATTTTCGTCACGCATGACCAAAGTGAAGCGTTGTCGATGTCCGATCGTGTGGCGGTATTCAATAACGGACGTATTGAGCAGGTTGATACACCACGCCAGCTTTATATGAAGCCGCGCACCGCGTTTGTGGCGAGCTTCGTTGGCACCTCAAACGTGCTGCAACCTGCGCTTTCCGGGAAAGTATGCGGGGAGGAAACGTTATTTTCCCTGCGCCCTGAACATATCGTTCTGAGTGATGAACCGAGCCACAGTAACGAAATCCGTGTTAACGGCATGATCCAGGAAATCCACTATCAAGGCGCGGCGACGCGATTTGAACTGCGCCTTGCCGGTGGTGAAAAGCTGTTGGTCAGTGAGGCGAATCCGCAACGTGTTATCAGCGAAGAACGCTATCAAATCGGCCAGCAGGTCACCGCAGTTTGGCCCCGTGCGGCGATGGTTGCACTGCAGGGGGAAGGATGAAATGGATATGAGTCTTCCTGCCTCCCACACTGACAACCGCCTGATGCGGCGCGTTGCCACGTTCTTGTGGCAACGCCCGGGATTCTGGCTGGCCTTATTATTGTTGCCGCCACTGCTGTGGTTTGGCGTCATTTACCTTGGCTCATTACTGACGCTGCTGTGGCAAGGGTTTTACACCTTCGATGATTTCACGATGTCGGTCACGCCGGATCTGACGTTCGCAAACATTGCAGCGCTGTTTAACCCGGCGAATTACGACATCATCCTGCGCACCCTGACAATGGCGATTGCGGTAACGCTCGCCAGTGCGGTGTTGGCGTTTCCGATGGCGTATTTTATGGCGCGCTACACGTCCGGCAAGCTGAAAGCGTTTTTCTATATTGCCGTGATGCTGCCGATGTGGGCCAGCTACATTGTTAAGGCTTATGCCTGGACATTGCTGCTCTCACGCGACGGTGTGGCGCAATGGTTCCTGCAAAATATGGGGCTGGAGCCGCTGCTAAATCTGATGCTGACCATTCCGGCCGTCGGCGGCAATACGCTTTCTACTTCCGGTTTTGGGCGCTTTCTGGTGTTTCTCTACATCTGGCTTCCCTTCATGATTTTGCCGATTCAGGCTGCACTTGAACGTTTGCCACCGTCATTGTTACAGGCCTCGGCGGATTTGGGTGCGCGTCCGGCTCAAACCTTCCGTCATGTGATTTTGCCTCTGGCGATCCCGGGTGTGGCTGCCGGTTCGGTGTTTACGTTTTCGCTGACGCTCGGTGATTTTATTGTGCCGCAACTGGTGGGCCCGCCGGGATACTTCATTGGCAACATGGTGTATTCCCAACAGGGCGCGATTGGCAATATGCCGATGGCTGCCGCCTTTACGCTGGTGCCGATTGTTCTGATCGCCATTTATCTTTCTCTGGTGAAACGACTGGGGGCTTTCGATGCACTCTGAACGCGCACCGTTTTTACTCAAAGTGGCGGCCTGGGGCGGGGTCATCTTCCTGCATTTCCCGCTGCTGATTATTGCGCTTTACGCGTTTAACACCGAGGAAGCGGCTTTTAGTTTTCCTCCCAAAGGGCTGACGCTGCACTGGTTCAGCGTGGCGGCGTCGCGAGGGGATATTCTCGATGCTGTGACGTTGTCACTTAAAATCGCCGCGCTGGCAACTATACTTGCGTTGATACTTGGCACACTTGCCGCCGCAGCATTATGGCGACGCGAATTCTTTGGCAAAAATGCCATCTCATTGCTGCTGCTGTTACCCATCGCATTACCGGGAATCATTACGGGTATCGCGTTATTAACGGCGTTCAAGATGATGAACTTTGAGCCAGGTTTTCTGACCATTGTGGTCGGCCATGCCACATTTTGCGTCGTGATTGTGTTTAACAACGTCATCGCCCGTTTCCGTCGAACCTCATACAGCTTGATTGAAGCGTCGATGGATTTGGGGGCCGACGGCTGGCAGACCTTCCGCTACGTCATTTTACCCAATCTGGGGTCGGCGTTATTAGCCGGGGGCATGCTGGCGTTCGCGCTGTCATTTGATGAAATTATTGTCACCACCTTTACGGCCGGGCATGAGCGCACGCTGCCGTTGTGGTTACTCAATCAACTTGGGCGGCCTCGTGAAGTTCCGGTCACCAATGTGGTGGCATTAATGGTGATGCTGATGACCACCATTCCGATTCTAGGGGCGTACTGGCTGAGCCGTGGCGGCGATGAAGTTGCGGGCAGCGGTAAATAACGTTGAGAAGGTATCACTATGCAAAACAAACTATTAATTAACGGCCAATTAGTGGACGGCCAGGGCGAGAAATTGCCGGTCTACAATCCGGCAACGGGAGAAGTGCTGCTCGAGATTGCCGAAGCCACGCCGGGCCAGGTTAATGACGCGGTACTGGCTGCGGATAACGCATTCGCCACTTGGGGACAAACCACACCGAAAGAGCGTGCGGAACATCTGCTAAAACTGGCTGACGTTATCGAACAACATAGTGACGTGTTTGCTCGTCTTGAATCCCTTAACTGCGGTAAGCCTTTCCATTGCGTGTTGAATGATGAAATTCCAGCGGTAGTGGATGTGTTCCGCTTTTTTGCGGGTGCAAGCCGTTGCCTGAATGGGCTGGCGGCGGGTGAATATCTCAGTGGCCATACGTCGATGATCCGTCGTGATCCCGTAGGCGTAGTGGCGTCTATCGCTCCGTGGAACTACCCGTTGATGATGGCGGCCTGGAAACTCGGCCCGGCACTTGCCGCCGGGAACTGCGTGGTTATCAAACCGTCCGAAATCACGCCTCTTACGGCCTTTAAACTCGCGGAACTGGCGAAGGATATTTTCCCTGCGGGTGTGGTGAACGTGCTGTTTGGGCGCGGGCAGACGGTTGGCGATGTGCTGACCGGTCACACAAAAGTGCGCATGGTGTCGTTAACCGGCTCGATTGCGACTGGCGAACATATTATCAGCCATACCGCACCGTCGATTAAACGCACCCATATGGAGTTGGGCGGCAAAGCACCGGTCATTGTCTTTGATGATGCAGACCTTGATGCGGTGGTAGAAGGTGTGCGTACTTTTGGTTATTACAACGCAGGTCAGGACTGTACTGCGGCATGTCGGATATACGCGCAAAAAGGAATTTACGACAAGCTGGTTGAGAAACTAGGGGAAGCGGTCAGCAGCCTGAAATACGGTGCACCTGAAGAGGAGTCCACCGAACTCGGGCCGTTGAGCTCTGCCGCACACCTTGAGCGTGTCAGCAACGCGGTGAACGCCGCCAAAGCGCTGCCCCATGTCAAAGTGGTGACCGGTGGCGCCAAAGTAGAAGGGCCAGGATATTACTTCCAGCCAACGCTGCTTGCGGGTGCGAAGCAGGAAGATGACATCGTGCAGAAAGAGGTGTTTGGCCCGGTCGTCAGCGTCACGGTGTTTGATGACGAAGAACAGGTGCTGGGCTGGGCTAACGATTCCAGCTACGGCCTGGCGTCTTCTGTCTGGACAAAAGATGTTGGCCGCGCCCATCGCCTTAGCGCACGTTTACAGTATGGCTGTACGTGGGTGAATACCCATTTCATGCTGGTGAGTGAAATGCCACACGGCGGGCAAAAACTGTCGGGTTATGGCAAAGATATGTCGCTGTTCGGCCTGGAAGATTACACCGTGATTCGGCATGTGATGATTAAGCATTAATCGCAATTCACCTCGTCAAATGGAGTTGACGGGGGAATCCTCAGACCATTATGTCCATAAATCCATCGCCTATTAAGGCCCCTCCAATGAAATAAACCTATTAGTAATCTTATATTAAGCCACGCTTAACTCTTCTGAATTCGAGATATTCCACACTTTCCCCGCGCCTATTAGCGGTATAATTTGATGTTTACGTCTTGAGGGATTCAGGAGTGTTCGATGCTAAATAATATACAACCAGGAGGACTACGGCTGCTAACTCCAGGTGAAATTGCCCTGGCAAATTCCCTGTATGGATTTAGCATCTACTACAACCGAGTGTGGATACATCGGGAAGGCTATCTTCCGATGAATCTTCAACCGGATGACATAGGCATGACGCCGGATGGTGAAATGTGGTTCAGGGGTAAGTATGAAGACGATTTCTCAATGCCCAGGAGGTGGGACAGTGTAGAGCAGCGCCATCTTTTCCTGCACGAAATGATGCATGTCTGGCAGAATCAGCATGGTATGTGGGTCAGAACTCGCGGACTATTTTCACGCTTTGTCGATTATTCTTATAGCCTTGATAAAGATAACCTTAGCGATTATGGCATGGAGCAGCAAGCAAGCATCGTTAGTGACTATTGGCTTCTAAAAACATACGGATTTAGCAACTACGCGCATCTGATCGAGAGCCGGGACTATAAGCCTGATGAGCCATATTCTGATCTTCTCCAGAAGTATGAAAAAGTGCTTCGGAATTTCCCTAGATGAGAAAGTTAATTCTCCTGGCCCCACTTGTCGTGTTTCTCACCGGTTGCCCCGGCCGTGATGGTCTGAAGATGAGCGAGCACAGGCAAGTTTCCGTTGACGGGGATCGCGTCTGCTTTACCGTGGACAAGCAAGATGTATTATCGCGCTACCAGTTAGCCACTAATGGACAGGATTACAAGGTACTATTGAGCGCGAATCCGGTACGTCTCTCTTATCCCGATACCTGCTTCACAACCCATCTTGAGGCGGGTGTGACGTATGGGGTGAGTTATGCCTTAAACGGGAAAAACTATTTCTACACATTCATCATTGATCGTGAAGGCAATGTTTTAGACTTAGGAAAATAGCCGATGTTATTATCGGCACATAATAAATATCCACTGGTATAGCCGGTGGTTTTTCATATGTGCCTATCTTAATGATCAAGATACAGATAGTGCATCCAGCTCGTCATTCGCAGTAGCACCTTACGCATCACAGAAACATGGGTAAAGTGGTCGGAATAGACCGCAACCTGGGCAAAAATACCATCCGGTAACTCATCGACTTGTGCATTTGGCGCAAGCTCAATGATTGCCAGCACGCCGTCACTTCCAGGGGTTAGCGTCAGTGATTGCAGCGTACCCTGAGCCTGATAAGAACCACCCGGGACGACAGGCAAAATAGTCGTGAGTTTTCCTGGGAAAACCTGCCCTGGCAACGCATTAAAGACCACTTCGGCTTCATCACCCGCTTCTAAACGTAACAACGAGTTCTGTCTGAATTGTGCAATAATCTGGCGTTTTTGTTTCGGAATAAACACCATTACCGGCCGTAATGGCAGGGCTGCCGCGTATGTCCCTGGGCGGATCAGCACTTGTGTCACGTAACCATCACTCGGCGCTACGACGAAATGAAATACGTCGGCCTGTACCATCTGAATGCTTACACTTATGCCGATCCAGAATGGTTCCCGGAAATGGACCCTAAGCTGCGTGAAATGTTCAAGAAAGTCACTCGCGGTGCGCTTTCGGGCAAAGCAGGTGAAACACCCCATGAAGATTTCAAAATTAACGGTCAGTATGTCAACACTCCTGTCATAGATGGCAAAGAAGGTGTTGTTGGGATTCCTTTCTACGATCGTTACGTTGAAAAAGCCTCAATTGACTATCTGACTGAGAATGCCAAATCGGATAAGCCGTTCTTTATGAGTATTAACTTCATGAAGAACCACCAGCCTGGCATGCCTGACCCTGACTATAAGGGTAAATCCATGTCGAAGAGCAAATACGCTGATGGCATTGTCGAAATGGATGCTCGCGTAGGGCACATCATGGACAAAGTCCGTGAGCTGGGGCTGGATAAAAACACACTGGTTGTTTATACCACTGACAATGGCGCCTGGCAGGATGTTTACCCTGATGCGGGTTACACGCCATTCCGTGGAACGAAAGGGACTGTTCGTGAAGGGGGGAATCGTGTGCCAGCCATCGCATGGATGCCGGGTAAGATTAAAGCTGACGTGCGCAACTTTGACATCGTCGGTGGCCTGGATCTGATGGCAACCTTTGCGAAAGTAGGTGGTGTTACACTGCCAACGAAAGACCGTGCCGGGCAGCCAATCATCTTTGATAGCTTCGACATCTCTCCTGTACTGTTTGGTACTGGTAAAGATCCGCGCACTAACTGGTTTTACTTCACCGAAAACGAACTGTCTCCAGGAGCTGTACGCGTAGGAAACTACAAAGCGGTATTCAACCTGCGTGGTGATGACGGCGCGAAAACTGGCGGGCTTGCGGTTGATACTAACCTCGGCTGGAAAGGGCCAGAGTCTTATGTTGCCGCTGTACCACAGATTTTCGACCTCTGGCAGGATTCTCAAGAACGTTATGACATCTTCATGAATAACTTTAGCGAGCATACCTGGACATTAGTCAGTATTAACGAAGCTGTGCAAGAACTGATGAAAACCTATGTTAAGTATCCGCCGCGTAAAGTTCAGAGTGAGGCTTACAACGGCCCAATCACCCTTAGCCAGTACGAGCGTTTCCAGCATGTGCGCGACGCACTGAGCAAGCAAGGATTCCAGATGACGATGCCTGCTGGTAACTAAGTTCCTTTGATGCAGGGCCTCGCTAAGCTGGTGGGGCCCTTACTGGTTTGAATAAGAGTGTAAGAGTAAAAGCAATGAAACACAGTACCACCGTCCCCATTACGCCACTGGCAAAAGCGGCGAACTTTAAAGTGGGATATAAACGACGCTACCACATGATGGCAAAGCCCACGGGATCAACCTGTAATCTTGATTGCAGCTACTGCTTTTACTTACATAAAGAAGAATTGCTGGATCAACCACATGACCGGGGTATGGATGACAAAACGCTGGAAGATTTCATCCGCCAGTACATCGAAAGCCAGGACGGTGAACAAATTATATTCTCATGGCAAGGCGGTGAACCCACATTGATGGGTGTTGATTTCTTTGAAAAAGTCGTTGCCTTGCAGCGCAAATACCAACCAAAGCACCAGAAGATTGAAAACGATCTCCAGACCAATGCGGTGCTGATTAATGACAGATGGGCCAGATTTCTCAAAAAACATAATTTTTTAGTGGGCGTCTCTATTGATGGGCCACGTGAATTACACGATCGCCACCGGCTGACCCGCAGCGGAAAACCTACATTTGATCTGGTGATGAAGGGTATTGATGCACTGAAAAGACATGGTGTGCCCTTCAACGCGCTTGCTGTTGTCAACAGAACCAACGCACGTTTCCCTCTTGAGGTATATCGCTTCCTGACTCAGGAAATAGGAGCGACGTATATTCAGTTCACACCTTGTGTAGAAGCGGTAGATTTCAAACAGACGGCACCGCAATTCTGGCATGACGACATGATTCCGGTAACTGGCAGTCGACGGGCAAAACCTGGCGATCTGGATTCAATTGTGACCGACTGGTCGGTTGACCCGAACGACTGGGGAACATTCCTGATTGCGACATTTAAAGAATGGGTGAGTAAAGATTTGGGGCGAGTTCAGGTAAATCTATTTGAAACCGCAGTCGTGCAAACGATGGGAATGCCTTCTCAACTCTGTGTTACCGCGCCGTTTTGTGGCAAAGCGCTCGCGATTGAAAAAAATGGCGATGTATTTTCCTGCGACCACTATGTTTATCCTGAATATCAGCTAGGCAATGTTGCAACAGATAAACTGGATCATCTGGTCTTTTCTGAAAGGCAGAAAGCCTTTGGTATGGGGAAGAAAAATACGCTGCCAAAATACTGCCTGGAATGTCCTAAGCTAAATCTCTGCTGGGGAGAATGCCCGAAAAACCGTTTAGTCAGGTCGCCCGAGGGTGAACTTGGGCTTAATTATTTGTGCCCGGGTATCAAGGCGTTTCTAACTTTTGCTAAGCCAGAATTAGAGAGGATTGCTGCGATGTTGGCATGAGTCATTACCAAAGAAGTGGGTTGATAGTAAAGGTCAACCCACCCGGTAGAATTTATTTCACTATCAGAGCATTCTGAACAACCTGCACACCTTTAACCGATTTTGTTACCGCAACGGCTTTATTTGCCTCTGCAGATGAAGAGACAAAACCACTCAGTTGCACGCGGCCTTTAAATGTTTCAACACTAATATCTGTAGATTTGATTGATTTTTCACTCAGTAACGCAGATTTGACTTTGGTAGTGACAACCGTGTCATCAATATAACCACCCGTGCTCTCTTTTTTAGCTGAACCGGCACAGCCTGTTAATACCACGGCGGCCAGGATAGCTGTGCAAAAAATAGAAACACGCTTTTTAATTGTCATTGTTTATATCCTTAAATGAGCAAATATTGTACGGCATATTTTATGTGATAATACGAAAGAAATCAGCCGTCTTGTTAAACAATATTTGCTGGATATATCGGTTTCAGGGGAGGTGTGTCAATCGAAAGCTTAATCGCCGGTCGCCACAAATGTTCAGTGCTGTTTATAGGTACGGTTGCTGCAACGTAACAGGTGACATTGCAGCAACCGGTGTTTAGCGCATTTGCTATCGTACTCAGTGATCAAGATACAGATAGTGCATCCAGCTCGTCATTCGCAGTAGCACCTTACGCATCACAGAAACATGGGTAAAGTGGTCGGAATAGACCGCAACCTGGGCAAAAATACCATCCGGTAACTCATCGACTTGTGCATTTGGCGCAAGCTCAATGATTGCCAGCACGCCGTCACTTCCAGGGGTTAGCGTCAGTGATTGCAGCGTACCCTGGGCCTGATAAGAACCACCCGGGACGACAGGCAAAATAGTCGTGAGTTTTCCTGGGAAAACCTGCCCTGGCAACGCATTAAAGACCACTTCGGCTTCATCACCCGCTTCTAAACGTAACAACGAGTTCTGTCTGAATTGTGCAATAATCTGGCGTTTTTGTTTCGGAATAAACACCATTACCGGCCGTAATGGCAGGGCTGCCGCGTATGTCCCTGGGCGGATCAGCACTTGTGTCACGTAACCATCACTCGGCGCTCGAACAACGGTCTGATTGAGATTGTATTCAGCTTCATTCAGTTGGGCGCGTAAGCTGACAATTTGCGATTGCTCACCATTGACCATGCTGTCTAACTGACTTTTGATTTGCGACTGCTCGGCAACCGAACCTTTTACCAGTGCATCCTGAGCAAGGTAGTTCTGCCGGGCGTTATCAATATCGCTTTCAGAAAAAGGGTTGACCCGCGCTTTACTGCCCTGAAGGTAACGTTGGTAATCTTTAAACAATCTGTCGCGTTCTGCACTAACACGGGTTGTATTGGCAATGGCAGCATCAAGTTCCGATCTGAGTGACTCAGTGCCATGAATGGCAGTGGTTAAATCTGCCTTAAGTCGGTCGACACGAGCCTGATATCGATTAGGTTCTAATTTAAATAACACGTCTCCTTTTTTAATCATCGTATTTTGTTTATCGGTCACTTCACTCACAATCCCTGTCACTTGCGGTGTGATTGGAATTGAAATAACTGCTTTTTGCGCCAAAAAAGTATAAGGGTGGTTGTAGTTCATTAATAAAATCAGTGCGCCAATTAAAAATACCCCTCCCAATGCAGCGGTTGGTACTGTCCATTTATTTACAGGTATTTTAAATATTTTGAATATTGACCATGCAATAGCTACATATGTCAGGATAATGAGTAAATCCATGATATTACTCCGATGGAGTTATTTTATTGTCGCCTAACTTTTGCTCCAGCTCAGAAACCCTTTGCTGTAACGAAGCCAATGAAATCTCTGAGTTTTGCTGCATTCCCCAGCCACGTTCAGGACGATAGAGCGTGGCCCAAATCCATAAGAATGGCCATATAACATGCAAGGTAAACAAGCTCACCCAACCGGCGACGTGGATAGCATCGGCGTGGGGGTGATTACGAGCTTTAGCAATAAGATAAGGAATGTCGTGAAGAATAATGATCCCATAAAAAATAACGAGGAAGACAAAAATAAGCACGCCGAGCGCGAAGTAATTAAGGAACATAATGACCTCATACAAATAACTACAGTTCTTTACTAAAGATAGTCGCTATCTATACTACGGGTAATGAATTATGTAAATTTACTCTTTTGCTTTAAATTCCACATGTTATGAGGTAATTCCACATCTTATGAGGTGGATGACGCCGGTGTATATCTCTATACATAATCATTTATGTGTACATACGCTGCGCCATCCAGGATTTTCTCTTGCTGTTTACTCCGTTTCGTCGCGAATATCGGTAGTGGCTCCATTCTTCTGTACCGACTCAATTCCTTTTTGCGCGGCAGCTTTCGACGAATACATCTCGCTTTGGGCAATAATCTGCCCGTTTGATGCCTTTAACACGAAATAAAATGGCTCAGCAGTCGCTTTCGTTGATTTCTTTAACACGTAGTGTCCCATAAAAAATCTCCGCTTTACCCCAGACCCTTTGTCTGTGGAATAGGGTAAATATAGTGCATTCACCAGGCGAGGCGGAACGTGGGAGAAAGTGGTGGCAAAAGCTTGATCTGCGTCATAAATAAGAGCATATTTTGCGGCAGGTTTTTCAGATTTCAAATTTATAAAAATGACCCTTTATCAGAGTATGTTAGTTTTTTATGCCGTGATGTCGTTAATAACTGGTTTTATCACCTGGTTTTTGGCTAAAGATACGAAACGAATTAAACTGTTGAGTTCTGTGCTGGTGGGAGCCACCTGGCCGATGAGTTTTCCGGTCGCTTTAATGTTCTCGCTGTTTTAATTTTCTTTACGTTTTTTACCTGGATGCGCAATGAATGACATTACTTTTTTTCAGCGTTTTGAGAGTGATATCGTAGCCGGTCGCAAAACCATTACGCTACGTGACGCCTCTGAATCACACTTTACGACGGGCCAGCAGTTGCGCGTCGGGCGTTACGAAGATGACGTCTATTTTTGCACTATCGAAGTTATCAGCGTGACGCCGGTGATGCTCGACGAACTGACGCAGGAGCATGCTCGCCAGGAAAATATGACGCTGCCTCAGCTTAAAGAGGTGATTGCTGATATTTATCCGGGTTTGACGGCGCTTTATGCGATTGTTTTTAGGTTGGTTACAGCAGCTTAAAAAACACAAAGGAAGGGGAGTTTCCCCTTCCTGAATACGCCCCTGGTTATTGACTCGCTTTCTTCAACATCTGATACAACTCATCTTTCAGCCGCAACTTCTCTTTTTTCATCTGTACGACTTTTTCGTTGTATCCCGTCCCTTGCGGCCCTCCCTTGCGTAAAATTTCATCGTCGAGCTGATTGTGCTTGTCAAACAAGCTGAGGAAACGCGGGTTAGCGGATTTTAATTCGTTAATCAATTCACGGTACTCAGGAAACATTGCAAACCTCCTGGACTGTTATTTGGGGTAGGTGATGAATGGTATATGACCTGGCAGTTGCTGCCACTTGCAGTGTAGGCACCGCTGGCTGCGAATTGGAAGCATAGCTTGGTAAGGGTTTGTCAATTTGCGATCCACGAGGCGCGTTAACAATTTCGAATAGAATTTCGCCACTTCCCACCTTGCGTAACGGCAAAAATTGATAACGACAATCTCAATTGCATGTGCTAAAACATAGCTATGATATATCTTACGAATGCAAAGAGAGAACCGAATGACCTTGCAAACTAAACCTAATCATCCTCAACGCGTAAAAAACGACCTCCAATTCCGTCAGTTAACCGTTAAAAGCAAAGAGACCGTTGCGGGCTGTTTTTATCGCATTGTTTTTAGCAGTCCAGAATTAGCGGGGTTCACCTCACGGGGATTTGATGACCATGTGAAAGTGTTTTTCCCGCCGGAAGACGGTGATTTTATTCGTCCGTCAGTGACTGACGACGGAATTGTATGGGGGGAAGGCCAGCGTCCTCTTTCTCGCGATTACACACCGCTGGCATTTGATGCCACGCGTAACGAATTGACGCTGGATTTCTACATTCACGACGGTGGCGTCGCAAGCCTGTGGGCTGGAAACGCAACTGTTGGCGACACGCTCTTAATTGGCGGGCCACGCGGTTCACTGGTGGTTCCGACCGATTACTCATTCCAGCTCTACATCTGTGATGAAAGCGGTTTACCTGCCGTTCGCCGTCGTCTGCTGTCATTACCAGAACATATTGTTCCCACTGTGCTGGTTAACAGCCATCACGCGCAAAGCCTCGAGTATCTGTGTGAGTTCCAACACGCGCAGATTCACAGGCTTGATACCGAATCTATCGCTAAACACATCAGCACGATTGACTTCCCGGCGAGCGACTATTTTGTCTGGGTCACCGGAGAAGGCCGCGATGTGAAACAACTGAGCGATGCACTGCTGGAAACTCACGGTCTGGACGCGGATTACGTGCGTGCTGTGGCTTACTGGCATCATAAATAAGGAAACTGATATGAGAATCCATCAACTACATCAACAATTTTGTGCGAAACATGAACGCCACGAAAGACACGGTTTGCATGGTGGTCATCACGGCCATGACCATAACGAAAAGGGCTGTATGGGCGGTGGTAAAGGGCGCATGCGCCGTGAACGCCTGTTTGATGCCAACGACATCCGTCTGCTGATCCTCCATTTCCTCTCAAGTAACACCGCGCACGGTTACGAGTTGATCAAATCTATTGAGGCGATTGCAAAAGGCGAATATGTCCCAAGTCCCGGGATTATCTATCCGAACCTCTCTTTGCTTGAGGAGATGGGGTTGATTACGGCCGTGCAAAGCGACAGCAGCAAAAAAGCGTGGATGCTGACTGAAGAAGGGCACACGTCACTGGCCGAACAGCAAGATGAACTCAGCCATGTGATTGCACGTCTGGAGTCGTTAGGCGTACTGGGGGATAACCGCCGTATCCCGGAAATACAGCGGGCGATTCATAATTTCAAAATTGCGCTTAACACTAAACTCGGCCAAACCGATCTGCCTAAAGAGACGTTGTACAGCATCATCGACACATTAGATCAGGCGGCTAAAGACATCGAACGGAGTTAATTTCTCTTTTTCTCTGCAATGAAGCATAAAGTTTTGAGTGTATCTGCCGAAACTATATGCTTCTGTTGTCATGAGAACGCAAGAGCATGTTAAATCGCATAAAAGTTGTAACCAGTCTTCTCTTTGTGCTGGGTTTATTTGGTGTCTTACAGATGACATCCGGTGGGTTGTTCTTCAACGCGCTAAAAAACGACAAAGAAAACTTCACGGTGCTGCAAACCATTCGCCAGCAGCAGTCCACGCTCAACGGTAGCTGGGTGGCGTTATTGCAAACCCGTAACACGCTAAACCGTGCGGGCATCCGTCATATGATGGATACCAACAATATTGGTAGCGGCGCGACGGTAAATGAGCTGATGCTCATCGCCAGCCAATCGTTGAAGCAGGCGGAAAAGGAGTGGGCTGAGTATGAAGCATTGCCACACGACCCGCGCCAAAGCGAACAATCCATTAATGAAATCAAGCGTAATTACGATATTTACCACGGCGCACTCGCTGAGCTGATTCAATTGTTGGGTGCGGGGAAAATTAACGAATTCTTCGATCAACCGACGCAGAAATACCAGGATGGCTTTGAGAAAGAGTACGTCAGTTATCTGCAACAAAATGACCAGCTATATCAACAAGCGGTAGACGACAATAATCAGTCTTACTCGCAGGCTATTTGGATCCTTATTGTGATTCTGGCCCTGGTTGCGGCGGCGATTGTCACCGTCTGGTTGGGCATCAAGAAAACCCTGATTGAGCCGCTGCATCGCCTGATTGAAAGCATTCGTCATATTGCCAGCGGTGACCTGGTGCGGACGATTGATGTGGAAGGCACCAATGAGATGGGGCAACTGGCCGCCACCCTACGCCACATGCAGTCTGAACTGATGAGTACGGTAAGTGATGTGCGTCATGGCGCGAACGCGATTTATAGCGGTGCCAGCGAAATTTCTATCGGTAACAACGATCTTTCTTCCCGTACTGAGCAGCAAGCCGCTTCGCTTGAAGAAACGGCCGCCAGCATGGAAGAGTTGACCGCGACGGTGAAACAGAATGCGGAAAATGCACGTCAGGCCAGCCAACTGGCATTGAGTGCTTCCGAAACCGCGCAGAAGGGCGGCAAAGTGGTGGATAACGTGGTGCGCACCATGAACGACATCGCCAGCAGCTCGAAGAAAATTGCTGACATTACTAGCGTCATTGATGGTATTGCCTTCCAGACCAACATCCTGGCACTGAATGCCGCCGTTGAAGCCGCACGTGCGGGTGAGCAAGGGCGGGGTTTTGCGGTGGTTGCCGGTGAAGTACGCAATCTGGCGCAGCGCAGTGCGCAGGCTGCCAAAGAGATCAAAGGCCTGATCGAAGATTCCGTCAGCAAAGTGGATACCGGTTCAACGCTGGTTGAAAGTGCAGGCGAAACCATGGGTGAAATTGTTAATGCGGTGACCCGCGTGACCGATATCATGGGCGAGATCGCGTCGGCATCCGATGAGCAAAGCCGTGGGATCGATCAGGTTGGGCTGGCGGTTTCTGAAATGGACCGTGTAACGCAGCAGAACGCCGCATTGGTTGAAGAGTCTGCCGCAGCCGCTTCAGCACTTGAAGAACAGGCCAGCCGTCTGACTCAGGCCGTTGCTGTATTTCGTATTAACCAGGAAGTAAGAACTGAATCCCGCAGCGTCGAGCCAAAACTCACACTTGCACCGACGATGATTCGTAAGACCGCCGTCAGCGAGTCAAACGAGAATTGGGAAACGTTTTAAGTCTTCAGGCGGGTAAGCATCGTATTACCCGCCATTTTTGCCATTAAATCTGCGCTTCATCCAGACGCATCAAACGATCCAGCCGCTGGTGGTAACAACGCAGCGTTGCTTCCACATCTTTTACCGGCATAAACGAATCACGGTATACCGCATCCACAATGCGACTCTCTTTTTGCAAATCGTGAAGCAATTTAACGATGAGTTTATCCGTCATTCCCATGCTCAAACCGAGCGCATGAAAATCCATACCGAGATATTCGCCATAAGCCGTTTTAAAACCCGGTGCCAGTTCGCGGTCGCCTTCTTCACACGATAATAGCGGCAGTGCCATAAAACCCGAGCTAAAAATAGCGGGATAGGGTGCAACAGAAACAAAATCATAAACCGGTGAGAGCGACGGCTCGCCGATTCGCGGGTGAATCAAGCCGAAATTACGCAGGTGCATATCGTTGTTACCCAACAAATAGGCATACGCAATGCGCCGGAACAGATCGATTTTAAACGCGATGTTGCTATTCACATGTTGAGTCAGAAACTCAGACAGTTGCTGATAACTCACATACTGCTTTCCGTCACTGCCCGTTTTCCCGTACTTTTCGCCCACATTCATCGCCGCATCAAGCTGTTCCTGATGAATGGCCGCACCGGTTTGTCTGTCCCGGTCAAAACGGCGGATAACAAAGGCTAATTCGCGGGGGCCATCCTGCTCGGGCGCAAAACTCACCAGGCCGTGTGACGGCACGTCAAACCCCAGCCGAGCCATCAGCGTCATGGTGGCGTGTTCATTCTCGGCCAGATGGGGGAATTCCGCGGGAGAGGGTTTGAGAATGTACTCACCCTGGTGTTCAACCACGGCAAATTCCCCATCCTGCACAACCATCTGAAGCTTAGGTTGATACCCTGAGATACTCATGCCGCGCTGGGCTTTCGGCAATTCATGAATAAATTCACTGCGCGTAAAACTTAGTTTAGGATTCACTTTGCCAGAGCCAGTCAGATGTCTCAGACCTTTGGTCGAATAACCGGACTCTTGCTCTTTAGCCAGCACCAGCGGAGTTAAAAGAATGTGGCAACGCGGCGGTAATCCCATCATTAATCCTCCTGAATGTTGACCAGTTGCACTGCACCAATCAGGTTTTTACCGTTATCGATAAGCATCCCGAGAAGGTCATGTTCGTCGCGCTGTTGCAGTTGGCTGTAACGCTTTTTCAACCACCCCTCGGGCGCCAGAGAGGAGAAGAACGGTGGTAAGGTTTGGCTGCGAAAACGGCCGACACGCACCGGCAAACTCAGTGAAAGCGGCGGGCCGATATAGTCAGCGCGATAACTAAATTCATAACCGTCGTCATCCTGGCGCAATTCGCCCACCGGCTCGCCGTATAACCACACCTCTACACGGCGGCGCATAGCTTCACACCTAATGCTTCGGCTACGCGTAACACGGTGCCAAATTTGACCTGCTCGGGATCTTTAAACAGACGTTTGAGCGTTGAAGCTGACACTCCTGTTTGTAGCTCAAGAGTCGCAAGATCGATATCCAGCGCTTTGCGGCGCAGGTTCAGTTTTTGCCCCAGTTGTGCTGAGGTCGCGATAACTTGATCGTCGATCAGGCTATCTGATTCTTGCGCGCGTAACGTCACTGCTTTTTTTACGTCATTCAATAATTCGCTCATGGCATGCAGTTTGTCGGTGAGCGTGTCATTGTCGTAGTTCATACATGACCTTAAATTCATATAAAAGAACAGTAATAGGTTTTATATGAGCTTAAAATGGCTTTTTGTGCCACATATGACCTATTACTTAATTTTTTAATAAAAATGGTTCATTTACGGTCTTTTGTCAATCCTATGGGTCAAAAAGAGTATTTTTTGTTCCTGGATTAATAATTTTAGACCTTTTATGAGCTACTTGAAGGCGGCGAAAGCTGGCTTATCCAGTTTTTGGCTAACGAAATGTAAATTAATTGTTTCACTCATATGAACGGAAACCTTATTAATGAAGGCATGTTAATCAACACGAGTTTGTTGCATGTCATATCGAATCAGCCTGCTGGATAAAAGCCCGGTCGCGAAGGACGAGACTCCCGGCGACGCCCTGAAACACACGCTGCATCTGGCTCAACTTGCAGAGGCCTGGGGTTATCACCGCTTCTGGATTGCCGAGCACCATAACACTTCAAGGCTGGCAAGCCCGTCACCGGAACTGCTTATTGCATGGATAGTCGGGCAAACCCAGCGTATTCGTGTCGGTTCAGGTGGGGTGATGTTGCAACACTACAGCCCTTACAAAGTGGCGGAAAACTTCAATCTGTTGGCAAGCCTTGCGCCGGGGCGTGTTGATCTCGGTGTGGGTAAAGCACCAGGCGGTTTACCCCTATCTACCCAGGCGTTGCAGCGCGGTGGGCAGGATAAAGCGTCGTTTGCCGACAAACTCACCGAGCTTGATAACTGGCTTACGTTGCCTGCCGCACCAGACGAAGAAGAAACCTTACGAGCCACACCGGTTCCTGCGCGCGGTGCCGATCGCTTTTTGCTGGGGGCAAGCCTTGAAAGTGCAGCCCTTGCTGTAAGCCTTGACTGGAACTTCGTTTATGCCGCCCACCTGAATGGCGATAAAAACTTAATGCGCCAGGTGCTTACCGCCTGGAGCAGTAAAAGCCAGCGTGACACGGTGGTGGCCGTGCAGGTGATTGTCGCCGCGGACGAAGAAAAAGCGGCTGAACTGGCAAGCCAGGTGGAAATCTGGAGCGTTGAGCTGGAAAACAGCCAGCGTGTCAGCGTTGCAAGCGTTGCCCAGGCGCACGCATTTTCTCGCCAGGCGGGCAGTGCCATCAAACGTATTGAACGCCGCGAACCTTCGTTGCTGAAAGGTACCGCACAGACGGTTCATGCGGGTCTTGCGGCACTGAGCCAGGAATTTGGTATCGACGAATTCATTATTGATACCCCCATTACCGATCCCATCGCACGTTTACAGTCGTTGCGTTTGTTGGCAGGCGTTGAGCAGACGAAGCCAGTGTCTGATTTTGCTGCCGAACATGAAGCCTGGTAAGGGGAAGCCAATGACATTCGCCCCTCAGACATTCAAAGAACAGCTCATCGACTGGCGACGCGAGTTGCACCAAAACCCGGAGTTATCCGGGCAGGAAGTTGCGACCACCACGCGCATACGTCACTGGCTGGAGACGGCTGGATTGCGACTGTTGCCTTATCAGCTTGCAACCGGAGTGGTGGCTGAAGTCGGTCAAGGGGAAAAGGTGATTGCGCTGCGTGCCGATATTGACGCGCTGCCCATTCAGGAAACCAGTGGCGTGCCGTTTAGTTCACGACACGATGGCGTGATGCATGCCTGCGGGCATGATGTTCACAGCAGCGTCATGCTCGGGGCCGCCCTGTTGTTAAAAGAACGGGAGTCGCAATTATCCGGGCGCGTCCGTCTGTTGTTTCAACCGGCGGAAGAAAACTTCACGGGAGCGAAGGCGCTGATTAAGGCCGGTGCGCTGGAAAACGTGTCCGCTATTTTTGGCATGCATAACGAGCCTGGCTTACCGGTAGGCACTTTTGCCACAAGAGGCGGCGCATTCTATGCCAACGTCGATCGTTTCGTGTTACGGGTGCGGGGCAAGGGCGCCCATGCCGCACGACCACAAGAGGGTAATGACGCCATCGTGATTGCCAGCCAACTGGTGATTGCCCTGCAAACTATTGCCAGTCGCAATATCGATACGCTGGATTCTGTCGTGGTCAGTGTGACGCGAATCCAGGGGGGGAATACCTGGAATGTATTGCCGGAAAGTGTCGAACTGGAAGGAACAGTGCGCACGCATCGCGCCGATATTCAGCAACAGGTAGAGAAGCGCATCAGTGAGATTGCAGCCGGTTTAGCCAGTGCGTTTGGCGCACAAATTGAAGTGGAATGGTTCAACGGGCCAATCACATTGAATAACGATGATAAATGGGCGGCATTTGCGATGCAGGCCGCAAAAGATGCGGGCTACCAGACACAAACCTCTGAACTGCATATGGGCGGTGAAGACTTTGCCGTTTATTTGCAAACGATCCCCGGTGCGTTTGTCAGTATTGGCAGCAACAGCACTTACGGGTTACATCATTCGGCCTTTAATCCGGATGAAGCATTAATTGAAGATGCAGCAAGATATTTCGCCACGCTTGCTGAACAGGCGCTACTCGCAAACTAAATATTCGGAGCATAAATATGTCAAACAACAGACAATTGCGCCTGGGAACCATCCTGCATGGCGCTTCAGGAAATATGTCGGCATGGCGCCATCCGGCGGCTATTCCCGATGCCAGTATTAATTTTGATTTTGTAAAAGAGACAGCGTTAAAAGCCGAACAGGGAAAACTCGATTTTTTATTTGTCGCTGACGGCTTATATATCAATGAAAAATCTATTCCTCATTTTTTGAATAGATTCGAGCCATTAACGGTGCTGTCGGCATTAGCCAGCGTCACCACGCATTTAGGGTTGGTCGGTACACTGTCGACATCCTATAGCGAACCCTTCACCGTGGCGCGCCAGTTTGCCAGCCTTGACCATTTAAGCAAAGGGCGCGCGGGCTGGAACGTGGTGACTTCACCGCTGGAAGGCTCGGCAAAGAACTTCTCCCGTGACAAACATCCAGAACATGCACTGCGTTATCGCATTGCCGATGAGTTTCTGGACGTCGTGAAAGGGCTATGGGACTCCTGGGAAGAAGACGCGTTTATTCGTGATAAAGCCAGCGGGCAATTCTTTGACCCTAAAAAATTGCACACGCTGAATCATCATGGCGATTTCTTTAAAGTCGCAGGGCCGCTGAATATTTCCCGCACACCACAAGGTCGGCCAATTGTATTCCAGGCTGGCGCATCAGATGACGGTAAGAAATTAGCCGCGCATCACGCTGACGCTATTTTTACTCATCACGACACGCTTGAAGAAGCACAGCATTTTTATCGTGATGTAAAAGGGCAACTGGAGAGTCATGGTCGCCATAACGATGATTTGAAAATATTCCAGGGCGTGAGTGTGATTGTCGGCAGCGATGCTGATGACGTAGAACACCAATATCAAACCACGGCAGCACTGGTGTCGATAGAAGACGCACTGAATTATCTTGGCCGCTATTTCGAACATCACGATTTCAGCCAATACCCGCTTGATGAGCCGTTCCCGGATATCGGCGACCTGGGGCAGAACAGCTTCCGCAGTACCACTGATGAAATTAAACGTAATGCCCGTGAACGCAATCTGACCTTACGGCAGGTCGCACTGGAAGCGGCATCCCCGCGACCGCGTTTTGCGGGCACCGCCCAACAAGTTGCTGATGGATTACAGCAGTGGTTCGAAAGCCATGCCGCCGACGGTTTTATCATTCAGGGCGGTACACCCGATACCTTCCCACGCTTTGTGGATGAAGTGGTGCCGGTGCTGCAAGCGCGTGGCTTATTCCGCAAGGAATATCCGGGTACGACGCTGCGCGAAACGTTGGGGTTAGCTGAACCGAGCTATCGATTTAAAAAGTCATCACTTTAAAAACCAACCATTTAAAACACACAACAATAAGAGAGAACCTGCTATGCAAAAATCATCGCTCATCCTTGCAATCGCTCTGGCACTTTCGTCGGCACAAACACTGGCACAGGACGTCACGATTAACGGCACCGGCGTCAGTATTGAAGCCAATAAAACGCCCATCAATACCGTAGTGAACCCGCAGGCTGTCGCACAACTGCCAAAAGATTATCGCTTTGCGGTACCGGGTAAATTCACTGTGGCGGTCGCTGGGCTCAACCAACCGCCGCTGACGGTATTTTCAGACGACAACAAAACGCTGCTCGGTAGCGAAGTGGATATTGCCCGTCTGGTGGCCGACAGCTTAGGGCTTGAGCTCAACGTGGTGCCGACGTCCTGGGAAGACTGGCCACTGGGTGTAGCGTCGGGCAAATACGACGCGGCCATCAGCAATATTACCGTGACCAAAGATCGCAAACAGAAATTCGACTTTGCGACCTATCGTAAAGACTCGCTCGGTTTCTACGTGAAATCAGACAGCCCATTTAAAACGATTGAGAAAGCAGAAGATATCGCCGGGCTGCGCATTATCGTCGGCTCCGGGACCAATCAGGAATCTATTTTGTTGGCGTGGAACGAAGCAAACCTGAAGAAAGGGCTTAAACCTTTCACGCCGGTTTACACCAAAGACGATGCAGCACAAACCCTGGCTTTACAGTCTGGCCGAGCTGACGCGTACTTTGGCCCGAACGTCATCGGCGCATGGAAAGCAGCGCTCAATCAGAAAACAAAGTTAGTTGGTGTAGTTGATGGCGGTTGGCCGAAAGCGGCGCATATCGCTGTCACGCTGAAAAAAGAGAGCGGCCTGGTTGAACCGGTACAAACCGCGCTCAATGGCGTTATTAAAAACGGCGATTACAACAAAGTACTGAGCCGCTGGGGGGAAAGCGTTGAGAAAATCCCTGCATCCGAAATTAACCCTGATGGCCTTGGCGATTAAGGAGCGGTCTATGCGCGAACAATTTCGTGATGTTTCCCCGGAAGCACCGGAGCTCCAGCCGATTATTACCGGTTTATTTGGCGAGTATGAGGCGCGTTATGGGGACTATTTTTCCCGTGACGCCGAAGTGGAACTCACCGAGTGGTATCTGGCACCGCAAGGGTTATTCATTGTTCTGGAAAGAGACGGCGAGATTATTGCCACCGGTGCGTATAAGCCATTCGATGAACATACCGCTGAAATCAAACGTATCTGGACTCATTCCTCATTGCGCAAACAAGGGATTGCGCAGCGCATGATGCGTGAACTGGAAAGCAGGGCGCAGATTGCCGGTTACAGCCACGTTTATCTGACCACCGGTTTTCGTCAGCCGGAAGCGGTGAAGCTTTATCTAAGCCTCGGCTATCAACCGCAGTTCGATATTCAACGCAACCCCGAAGAGTACAGCGTGGCACCGTTCGACGGGCGCCTGCGTTTTACCAAAACGCTGGCTCGTCTGAGCAAAACGGCCTGAGGAATGATCATGACTAGACTATCAACCCCACCATCAACCATTAAAGTCGTTCCGGCGCGTTATCCGCTACGAACACTGGGCGCGGTTGTCGCACTGTTTGTGCTGGCGATTGTCATTCAGTCGGTGGCGTTTAACCCACGCTGGGAATGGAGCGTGTTTGCGCGCTGGTTCTTCGACCCGGTCATCCTTGAGGGGCTGGCGCAAACCTTATTGTTGACGCTGATTGGCACCGTGCTCAGCGTGATATTGGGTGGTTTGCTGGCGCTCGCCAGGCTTTCATCGTCATGGCTGCTCAATAGCCTGGCGTGGGGTTATATCTGGCTGTTTCGATCGCTGCCGCTGATCGTGGTGCTGATCATTCTCTATAACTTCTCGTATCTCTACGACACGCTCTCAATTGGTATCCCGTTTACTCAGATAAGCTGGGGAAGTTACCAGACGATTAACGTGCTCGGGCAGTTTTCTACCGCTGTGGTGGGGCTGACGCTTGTGCAAAGCGCTTATACCGCTGAGATTATTCGCGGCGGCTTTTTAGGTGTCGATCACGGGCAGTATGAAGCGGCAGCGGCATTAGGGTTACCCGCATGGCGACGCACGCTGCGCATTATTTTGCCGCAGGCGCTACGTACTATTTTACCGTCCGGTTTCAACGAGATTATCAGTCTCGCGAAAGGCACGGCGATGGTTTACGTGCTGGCAATGCCGGAGCTGTTCTACACCATTCAGATGATCTACAACCGCACCCAGGAAGTTATTCCACTGCTGATGGTCGGCGCGGCCTGGTATCTGGTTATCACCAGCGTGTTGTCCCTCATTCAGCATCTGGTTGAACGTTGGCTGGCACGCAGTGAACGCCGCTCGGCGATCAATCAACAAAATCCTGTTCGCCACTCATCTCGTCAGCCTGTGCTGCACACTCAGGAGGCCGCTCATGTCCCACTTCCATAGCCAAACAAGCCATAACCAAACCGGCCACATTTCGATTACCGGCGTCAGTAAATTTTTTGGCCGCCATAAGGCGCTGGATAACATTTCTCTGGAGCTGGAACCCGGCTCCGTGACGGTGATTCTGGGGCCGTCGGGCTCGGGTAAATCCACGCTGCTGCGCGCCATTAACCACCTTGAGCGCGTTGATGAAGGCTTTATTCAGATTGATGGCGATTACATTGGCTATCGTCAGGCGGGCGATAAGCTGTACGAACTGAAAGAAAAGGAGATCCTGCGCCAGCGCGTGAACGTGGGTTATGTGTTCCAGAACTTCAATTTGTTCCCGCATCTCACGGTGCTGGAAAACCTGATTGAAGCACCGATTGCCCACAAACAGCTCAATCGTAAGCAAGCCATTGAACAGGCTTATGAGCTACTGGATGTCGTTGGATTACGCAATAAAGCGGATGCCTGGTCGCGTCATCTTTCCGGCGGGCAACAGCAGCGTATTGCTATTGCTCGTGCGCTGGCACTGCGTCCTCGCGTGATGCTGTTTGATGAGCCGACTTCTGCACTCGACCCGGAGCTGGTGGGGGAAGTGCTCGACGTGATTAAAAAACTGGCACGTTCAGGTACGACGCTGGTGGTCGTGACGCATGAAATCGGTTTTGCCCGCGAAGTGGCGGATAACGTGGTGTTTATGGTGGACGGGAAAATTGTGGAGCAAGGTAGCAGTGACGAGGTGCTTAACCATCCGCAACACTCACGAACGCGTCAGTTTTTATCTAAGGTTCTATAAGGAGCAGGCATGAAATTTGTCCCACTGGCGCTATTAATGATGAGCACCACGCTTTACGCACAAGGAAGTCTTGATCTCAAGGCGAATGAACAACCGATTCATGCCGCTAAAGACCCGATTGCTATTAGCAAAATTCCGCAAGGCTATCAGTTTGTTGAGCCGGGTACGCTAACGGTGGCGATTTCCGCGCTCAACTCACCGCCGCTGGCAATGCTGGCCAGTGATAATCGCACAAGGATCGGCAGCGATCCGGATATCGCGCGGCTGCTGGCCGATAGTTTAGGGCTGAAACTCAAACTGGTTCCGACGGCATGGGAGGACTGGCCGCTTGGGATTACTTCCGGGCGCTACGATGTGGCGCTGGTGAATATTGCGGTGACCGAGCAGCGTAAAACGAAATTCGATTTCGCGACCTATCGTGTCGATTCGCTGGCGTTCTCGGTAAAATCAGACAGTCCGATTCAGAAAATCAGCGGGCCAACAGACGTTGCGGGTTTACGCATCATTTTAGGTTCTGGCACCAATCAGGAAAAAATCCTGTTGGGTTGGAATGAAATTAATGAACGCGAAGGGCGCAAACCGGCACAACCGATTTATCTGACGGATGACGCTTCCGGCAATTTGTATATTCAGGCGGGTCGCGCGGATGCCACTTTTGGTCCGCAAAGTGTGGCAGCTTATAAAGCGGCACTGACCGGAACCACTCGGGTTGTCGGTCTTGGTCCGAAAAAGGCGTATGTTGCCACTACCACCAAAAAAGGGAATGGGCTGGTATACGCGCTGCAAGCTGCACTGGATGGCACGGTGAAACGCGGTGAGTACCAGCAAGTGCTGGATCGCTGGGGAGAAAAGGGCGAAGAAGTGGCTACGTCTGAGGTGAATCCGCCTGGGATTACCTATCCGTAGCACTTTGCCGATTAAGCCAATAGCGCCAGGCTGACAAAGCCATGAATATCTTCCAATGCCTGTTCGCGTGCGAGCGGCGCACTGTCGATAATCAGTTGATCCGAATACCCGTTCAGCAACGAGCCTAGCTGACGGGTAACGCGCCCGACATCAGTCTGACGAAACACTCCGCTTTGAATACCCGCCTCGATAATGCTCGCCAGCAAAGCGTCCCATTTTTCCGTAAGCCGCAGCGCAAAATCGGCATACACCGTGTTATGTACCGCAAGACGCCACAATGAACCGTACAACTCCCACGCCGCGTCTGCGCGGTCAGGCAAATAATCATCGATGAAAATGTTCAGCCCGCGTTCTGGGGCTACCGCGCGGGTCTTTTGCGTAAAAGATTCCAGTTCCGCATACATAAAGCGTGAAAAGGCCTCAAGACACAGCGTCTGCCAGTCGGGAAAGTAGTGATAAATATGGCTGCGGGCAATGCCGACACTTTCTGTTAACTCGCGCGTGGTGACCTTTTCCACCCCTTTTTCGGTGAACAATACGATCGCCGCATCAAGAATATTCTCTTTTAGAACAGATGCTTTTTCTTTCATCACAGTACCTTCGTTGACTTTGAGCAAGTGCTCAAATAGAATCTTTTCATTCTTGAGCAACCGCTCAAGGATAACAATCTAAGAAGTTAAAGTCATGTCTACTTGTCATCAAACCGCGCAGATTAAACCCTCGCTCGGTGCATTGAACACCATAAAAAAAATCGCAAAACTCCACAGTAAAAAGCTGATTATTACGCTGATGCTGGTGGTCGCTGAGAACGTCGTTTACTTGCTGTATCCCTTAATGGCGGGCTTTGCCATCAACGCTATCATCAAGGGGCAATCGCTACATGCGTTGCTGTATGCGCTGGTGGTTTTTATTATGTGGGCGATAGGTGCTGCACGCCGCAGCATGGATACGCGCACTTTTGCCAGAATTTACGCTGGTCTGGCTGTGCCGGTTATCCTGGCGCAGCGTAAAGACGATCATAGCCATTCTACTATTGCTGCCCGCGTGACGTTGTCACGTGAATTTGTGAATTTCTTTGAAACACACCTGCCTTTGTTGATTACGTCGCTGGCTTCCATCATCGGTGCGGTGATTATGCTACTGACTATTGAGTTCTGGGCGGGTGTTGCGTGCCTTGGGGTGCTGATCTTCTTCTCACTCTTTTTACCGAGTTACACGCGTAAAAACGAAATGCTGTACGAGAAACTCAATGACCGACTAGAAAAGGAAGTGGGTTTCGTGGGGACAGCCAGTGAAAACACGCTCAACAAGCACTACAACTTTTTGGCGCGGGTGCGCATTCGGTTGTCTGACCGGGAAGCTTATGGCTATCTGTCGATTGGTATTGCCGCAGCGTTCCTGTTCGCCACGACCATTTGGCTAATGACTGTGAAGGGCGTCGGGAACGCCGGGCATATTTACTCGGTCATGACCTACATGTGGATGTTTGCCATGAGCCTTGATGACGGCCCATCTCTGCTGGAAAAATACTCGCAGCTTAAAGAGATAGGCAAGCGGGTGAACACCGGGCTGGTGTAATCGCTAAAGGAATTAACCCACGTCAGGCAATGCGCCGGTGGCAATCAACGCCTGGATAACAATGACCGCAACCCCGCAGGCAAAGACTAAAATGAGCAGCGGTTTGCCACCGGCGACACGGTAAACCGCGTCAGTTTGAGCCTGGCGACTTTTCCATACCAACAGCGACGGGATGATCAGCGCCAGAATCGCCAGCGCAACACCTGCATAACCCAGCGCCATCACAAAACCTTGTGGAT
This sequence comes from Buttiauxella selenatireducens, assembly GCF_031432975.1. GTDB lineage: Bacteria > Pseudomonadota > Gammaproteobacteria > Enterobacterales > Enterobacteriaceae > Buttiauxella > Buttiauxella selenatireducens. Next base: position 2,500,460 of record NZ_CP133838.1, read on the forward strand.
AGAACAGGGCGAAGACCAGCGGCGGAACAAAGGTCATCAGCCCTGTTTGCATGCGCCCGGACGCTTTACGGTTGCGGTTGAACAAATCGCTCAGGTAATCAAACAACCCTAACGACACTCCCAGGAATGAGGTGGCCAGCGCCAGGTCGGCAAATAAGTGAACCGCCAGCTCAACATGCGGTGAGGCCACCACTTCACGAACAGCCTGCAACAAACCATTCAACCCGGAATGATTGGCTAACAGCCCACTGAATACGCCGGAATCAATCGCACCCAACGTCGCGACTTGCCAGAAAATATAAGCCACTAACGGGATTGCGCTGCCGATGATAAACACCCAACGCAACTTACGCAGATTCCCGTCAAGATAGCTGACAATGCTTGGTACGCTGCCATGGAAACCAAACGAGGTGAAAATTACCGGAATGGCAGAAAGTGCGAGGCCTTTTTCCAGCGGTAACGTCAGCAGATTGGTGTGATGGATATGCGGCATCATCAACGCCAGCATCACCACCAACATAACAATCTTGGCGCTGAATAATATGCGGTTAAACATATCCACCATATGTGTGCCGATACAAACAACCCCACCGGCAACAACCGTGAACAGTAACACCCCAGTGGAAACAGAAATCGTCGTTGAGAACCATTGACTGAGGCTTGCTGACAACAACTCGCCCGCACCGCTGATATACGCCGCGGTTAACGCATACATCAGGAATAACATGCTAAAACCGGTGAGCCATTGCCCCGGTTTACCGAGATAACGCCGGGCGAGTGTGCCCAGACCGGTATCGGCGGAAACGTGTTGATAAACCTCCACTAATAGCAGTGCGGTGTAACACATGAGGCCCCAAAGGCCGACCAACAAAAGCAAGGTTACGCCAAAACCAACCCCTGCTGACGCCAGCGGCATTGCCAGCATTCCTGCGCCAATTGTGGTTCCTGCGACGATAAAGATACTGCCAAGAGTGCGATTCTTCACGCTTCCCTCTGAATTTACGCTTGTTATAACGACATTGTGCCGCGCAGGTTAAGGGATTGCGGTGAGTCCGTCAAATGTGAGTTACAACGTGTGTAATGATTTATTTACGATTAAGGGCGATTGTCTAAAGTCTCCACAAGAAAACGAGCGGATTGTGCCTGGCGTTTGCCCGGAAAGACTGAATCTTCGCTACGCTTAGTGCTGTGATGTGCTCAAAGAGGGTGCCGAAATGATTGAGAATTTGTTTACACATTTTCCCGATGCGGTAGCGCATCAGGAGGCGGAAACATTTGAAGCACTGTTAACCGCACCCAACATAAAAATTGAAAGAATCATTTCTACCGGGCAATCCACACCCCCTGACACCTGGTACTGCCAGGATGAGTGTGAGTGGGTCATTGTGTTGCAAGGTTCTGCTGGTTTACGTTTTGAGCAAGAAGCGCAGACGCGAATACTTTACCCTGGCGATTTCGTCAATATTCCCGCGAAGTGCCGTCACCGTGTTGAGTGGACGGATGCGAAGGGGCCTACGATTTGGCTTGCGGTGCACTATTTATAGAGCTTAAGGGGAAAAAAGGGGGATGTCGCTTACGCTAATCCCCCCTCTGGTCATCTACTGCGTCTTACTTCTGCTCTTTTTTCCCTGCCAGATTCAGCGTGGGCGTTTCATCAAAGAAGTTCCACGGTTTCAGCAGCGTGTGGACCCATTCTGTTGGCATGATTGGCCACTCTTCAGCGCGAGCAACGTGGGTGGTACCGGTGGTCATCCAAACCACGTCATCCTGGTTATCCAGTGACTGATTATCCTTGCTGTACAGACCAAGCCCGGTGTCGTGTGCCGAACGGTTCGGGTATTTGCCTTCCGGGTAACGTTCATCAGGGTTGTAACGCGTCACCCACAACTGTTTATCCATAAAGCTCAGGCGGTGATAAATCCACTCGTCTGGGGCGAACTTCGCGCCGGTTGCCACCGGATGCGTGCCGCCTGCATACGGGATGATTTGGTAAGAAACCGGGTTGCCCATTTTGTTCTCTTTACTGGTGTTGCTCAGTAAACGAATCGTGCCTGGGTCAAACTTCTGCGCGGCATCCTGCTCAGTCGTAATGTCATGCTGATTGATTTGCATGGTACTGGTGCGCGGGCCGCCAGCGGTGTTCGGTTTCACTTCCGGGTCGAGTGCGACCAGTTTGTTGTTCTCACCATCCACATCCATATCCAGGCGGAAGTTGTAGATGTGTTGGTGTGTGGTGCCAACGATATTGTGGTCGATAAGCGTGCCGTATTTAGTATCGTCTTTGGCGGTTTCATCGTGCATGGTTTTGGCTTTCACGCCTTTCACCGCTTCAATGCCGGTTGCGCCTGCATCGATGCCGATAGTGCCGTTCTGGTGGAATACCCAGTCAAAGATGTAATCGTAGTTGCCCACGGTACTGATCCAACGCACGACCAGTTCGCGGCGTTCGGTACTGATATTCGGTTGGCCCATTTCCTGATGTTTATATTCAGGCCCGGCGTAGCGTTCAAAAATGGCGACGGCGTGCGGGATAGTGGTCGGTTTGCCGGTGTAATCAGCGATAGTTTCATCCAGCAATACCGCATTGCCTGGTGCATCTTTGCCACGTGCAATAGGGGATGTCAGCGTACCCATGCCGTAATCACCCGCATCCAGATACGCTTTGAAATACCAGCCAACGTCTGGGTCGCCGTAAGGGACGATCATGCCGCCCAGCGACCCTTCGTACATCACTTTACGTTTGTTGCCGTTATCGTTGAAGGTCACGGTCGAAAGAATCGGCCCAACACGCGAGTTCAGACGCAGGTGGAAATCCCAGTTCTGCCAGTGAATGGTATCGCCGGTGATGGTGTAGTTTTTGCCTTCAGGTTCAATGATTTCTAGCGGTTTAATGGTTGGCGCCGTGCGGTCGCGGCCATCAAACGGACGCGGATTCATCGGGACCGGGATCACCTGGCCTTCTTCAATCTTGATGATTTTTTTCTGCTCAAGATCGACTACGGCGACAAGGTTTTCAATCGGATGCGCCCAGTAGTTGCCATCACCCGTATCCAGATAACTCACAACTTTAAGCAGGCGCTGGTTCTGTTCCAGGCCATCTTTGCCATCAAAGAAACCGACTGTGAGCGGGGTAGTAATGACTTTTGTTGGGTCGTCGATGCCATGTTTCTTCAGCGCTTCAGCGTACTCTTTACTGCCGTTGATAATGGTCTGCACGCTGACGAAATCGTCAATCAGAACCATGCCGTGCGCACCTTCAATCGGTGTCCACGACACGACTTTCCCGGCGTCTAAATCCACCACACCTTCAACGATATGGATCCCGTCGAGCATAATCACATCCGCCTGACGAGGAGCGGTCACTGCCGCGCCGCTCATGACAAACTGCCAGACCTGATCTTTTGGCGGCTCGTGCAGCGATATTTCGGTAAAGCGGGTCCCGCTTTTAAATTCAGGCGCTGCCTGGACAATTGACACCGCTTTTGATATTTCATCGGCGGTCAATGAATTAAGCGGATGTGGTTTTTTCTCGACGGCGAAAGTTTGATCCAGACCAGACTGGAAGACCTCGTTAATAAAGGTTTCTGAAATATACGCTTTCTTATTTTTAAAGATAATCGGCACTTGTAGCTGCAATGTTTTGCCATTCACCATCGCTGATTTGGCATTGGGTTTAACTTTCACAAATGCGCCGTCTTTAACGATGGTGAACATCTGTGCATAGTCATCCCACTGAATATCTGCACCAAACTCCGTCAGTGTTTTTTCCATCGGCACCATATGTGCCTCGCCGCCGTGGGCAAGGGCGCCTGAAGAGGTCAGGAGTGCGATTGCTAAAGCCAGGGCTTTCTTTCCGGTAGTTAAATTCATGAAATTCTCACTCTTGGCTGATGTGTTTTATTGTTGTGTGTTTATAAAAGGGCATGAATTCAACATAACAACTTCTGCGACCAGATATATTGTGCTGCTTGCCAACTTCTTTGTTGGCTTTGCCAAATTAGTTAAAACTCCCTCTCCTTTGAGAGAGGGTTGGGATTAGTTAAAACTCTCTCTCCTTTGGGAGAGGGTTGGGATTAGTTAAAACTCTCTCTCCTTTGGGAGAGGGTTGGGGTGAGGGGAATATTAAGCGTCAAAATCCCCATTCTTACGTGCAACCAGCGTCAAAATGGAATACAACGCAACAGACTGCTTTTCCTGGTTCAGCACGTCCACCGCCCATTCCACGACGCCGACCGGTTTATCTTCCGCCGTTTTCTGCGATTTGGCCGTTTTGCGCTTGCAGGTCAGACGGACTTGCAGGGTATCGCCGATTTTTACCGGTTCGATAAAGCGCAGGTTCTCCATTCCGTAGTTGGCAATAACAGGCCCCACACCTGGGTCAACAAACAGGCCTGCTGCGGCAGAAACCACAAAGTAACCGTGGGCCACACGCTCGCCAAAGAACGATTCTGCCGCGCCGATTTTGTCAACGTGGGCGTAGAAATGGTCACCACTGAGGTTGGCAAAATTGACAATATCGGCTTCGGTAATGGTGCGACGAGCCGTCAGCAAGCTCTCACCAACCTGCAAATCTTCAAAGTGTTTACGGAACGGATGGATGGCATCTTCTTTAACTGCCGCACCGTAGCTCCATTGCTTGCTCACCGCCGCCAGCATGGATGGGCTGCCCTGAATCGCCGTACGTTGCAGGTAATGTTTCACCGCACGCAAGCCACCCAGCTCCTCACCGCCACCCGCACGCCCAGGGCCACCGTGTACCAACATCGGCAGTGGCGAACCGTGGCCGGTAGATTCCACGGAAGATTCCTGATTGAGTACCTGAATACGCCCATGCGCACGGGCAGCACCCAGAATAAACTGGCGCGCAATATCGCCATTCGCCGTCACCAGCGTTCCCGCAAGACTCCCCTGGCCTGCACGGGCAAGTGACATTGCGTGTTCCGCATTGAGATAAGGCATCACGGTGGCAACCGGGCCGAAAGCTTCCAGTTCATGAACCGCAGGCGTTTCATCCGGCTGGAGACACAACAACAGCGTCGGTGGGAAGAATGCGCCAGCGCGAGAAGTGTCTGCTTCACCGCCGACCACCACTTTGCACCCCGCGTTAATCAGCTGCTGGACTTTGCTCTGGACATCATCACGCTGCTCAAGACTGACCAGCGCCCCCATCTTCACGCCTTCCTGGGCCGGGTCGCCGGGCTGGATTTTGGCAAGTTTTGCCTGCAACGCTTGCGTTACGTTTTCCAGTTGCGCCTGTGGAACGATGATGCGGCGAATAGCGGTACATTTTTGCCCGGCTTTTGCCGTCATTTCACGCACCACTTCACGGATAAACAGCGCAAATTCCGGCTGTTCTGGCGTGACATCTTCCCCCAGCACACAACAGTTCAGGGAGTCCGCTTCCATGGTAAAGGGCACTGAGCGGGCAACAACATTAGGGTGACAACGTAACTTCTGGCCGGTGTTTGTAGAACCGGTGAACGTCACCACATCCTGCTCGTCGAGCAAATCAAACAGGTTAGCAACGCCACCACAAATCAGACTGATTGCGCCGTCTGGCACCAGCCCTGAATCAACAATCGACTTCACCATTGCCTGAGTCAATTGGGCGCTGGCGGTGCCGGGCTTAATGATGGCAGGCATGCCTGCAAGCCACGTTGGCGCCAGTTTTTCCAGCATTCCCCAGCAAGGGAAGTTAAACGCGTTGATGTGCAGCGCCACGCCGGATTTCGACGTCAGCACATGGCGGGCGGCAAATCCACCTTGTTTAGACAGCGGGATCATTTCGTCTTCTGGCCATAACACATCATCGGGTAGCTCACGGTTTCCCATGCCCGCGTAGGCGAATAGGGTGCCGATACCGCCCTCGATATCCACCCAGCTATCCGCGCGCGTTGCACCGGTCTGATATGAAATCGCGTAAAACGACTCTTTGTTTGCCAGCAGATGTTTTGCGACTGCTTTGAGCATTGCGGCGCGTTGAACAAAGGTCATTGAGCGTAATGCGGTGCCGCCGTTGTCGATGGCGTAACGGCGCGCCTGCGCCATATCCAGCCCTTCGCTGGTCACCTGGTACAACGCTTCGCCGCTAATTGCATGATTTATCGTGCGTTCTTTGCCGTGACCCATCACCCACTGACCAGACAGATAGCTTGTTAACTGTTGCATCTCACACCCCGTTAAGCATTACGTTTAATTGCCTCAATGGTTGATTTGCGAATCATAAAAATCAAGATGTAATTTAATAATATATTAACAATGTGATTGCGCGTGTTTTTCGATATTTGCTCATATATATGAATAATAAGAGTTATTTAAAATTTATCGTGATAATGCTCACAAAGCGTATGTGTTAATTTTGGCGTTTTGATTAACTTATCTGTAACTTTTAATCATCAAGTGATTCGCATAAACGCAATTATCGAATCTATTTTGAATCATAAAAGGTGATGACGTGACTGAACAACACCGCTTTGATGAGCGAATCGCACAGGAAATTGCTATCGAACCGCAGGACTGGATGCCTGATGAATACCGCAAAACCCTGATCCGCCAGATTGGGCAACACGCCCATTCCGAGATCGTTGGCATGCTGCCGGAAGGCAACTGGCTGACCCGCGCCCCAAGCCTGAAGCGCAAAGCTATTTTGTTAGCGAAGGTGCAAGACGAAGCCGGGCATGGGCTTTATCTGTATAGCGCGGCGGAGACGCTGGGCTGCGCACGTGAAGACATCTACCAGAAGATGCTCGACGGCAAGATGAAATACTCCTCCATTTTCAATTATCCCACGCTGAACTGGGCCGATATTGGCGTGATCGGCTGGCTGGTTGATGGCGCGGCGATCGTTAATCAGGTCGCGCTGTGCCGCACCTCCTACGGCCCGTATGCCCGTGCGATGGTGAAAATTTGCAAAGAAGAGAGCTTCCATCAACGCCAGGGTTTTGAAGCCTGCACCGTACTGGCTGAAGGCAGCGAAGAGCAGCGCCAGATGTTGCAAGACGCCATCAACCGTTTCTGGTGGCCTGCGTTGATGATGTTTGGCCCGAACGATGACAACTCGCCAAACAGCGCCCAGAGCCTTGCCTGGAAAATCAAACGTTTTGGCAATGACGAACTGCGCCAGCGCTTTGTGGACAACACCGTACCGCAAGTCGAAATGCTCGGCATGACGGTGCCGGACGAAGGTCTGCACTGGAACGACGCCACCGGACATTACGAGTTCAGTGAAATTGACTGGCACGAATTTAATGAAGTGATTGCAGGACGCGGGCTGTGCAACGAAGAGCGGCTGGCCGCCAAACGCAAAGCCTGGGAAGAGGGTACGTGGGTACGAGAAGCCGGCCTTGCTTACGCCGAAAAACAACACGCCCGCACTGTCGCCTGAAGGAGAATTTTATGAGCAATGTTCACTGGCCGTTATATGAAGTCTTTATCCGAAGCAAACAGGGCTTGTCGCATCGTCACGTTGGCAGCTTGCACGCCGCTGATGAACAAATGGCACTGGAAAACGCCCGCGATGCCTACACCCGCCGTTCTGAAGGCTGTTCAATCTGGGTAGTAAAGGCGAGTGAGATCGTCGCGTCACAACCCGAAGAGCGTGGTGCGTTTTTTGATCCTGCGGAAAGCAAAATTTATCGCCACCCCACGTTTTACACCATCCCTGATGGCATCGAGCACATGTGAGGCGCGAAATGACTTATTCCCCATTAACCACCTACACCTTGCGCATCGGCGATACCTGTCTGGTGCTGGCTCAACGCTTAACGGGCTGGTGCGGACACGCGCCGGAGTTAGAGATTGATCTGGCGTTAGCCAACATCGGTCTGGATTTACTCGGCCAGGCGCGCAATTTCCTGACCTATGCCGCTGAACTTCAGGGCGAAGCGCTTGATGAAGACAAACTGGCATTTGGTCGCGACGAACGTCAGTACTGCAATGTTTTACTGGCCGAACAACCGAACGGCGACTTTGCCGACACATTGATGCGCCAGTATCTGCTGGATGCCTGGCATGTGGCGCTGTTTGAGCGCCTGGCGCAGAGCCGCGATACCCAGCTTGCCGCCATTGCCGCGAAAGCGATTAAAGAAGTGCGTTATCACCTGCGATTCAGCCGTGGCTGGTTGGTGCGCTTAGGCAACGGTACGGAATTCTCTCAGCAAAAAATGCAGCACTCACTGAACAAACTGTGGCGTTTTAGCGGCGAAATGTTTGTGGCCGACGAGCTGGAAATTAGCCTGGCGCAGCAAGGTATCGCCGTCGACCCACGCACGCTGCGTGCGACGTGGGAGGCGGAAGTCTTCGGCGCTCTGCTGGAGGCCACACTCGTCAAACCACAGGAAGCGCAATATCGCACGGGCGGAAAGCAGGGGCTGCACACCGAGCATCTCGGCCCGTTACTGGCGGAAATGCAGTATCTGCAACGCGCTTACCCTAATCAGCAGTGGTAGTGAGGTAAAGATGCAAACTCTCGATGTGGTTGAACCGGCACAAGTTCGCGAGGTATGGCGCATTCTCGGGCAAATCAGCGACCCGGAAATCCCGGTGCTGACCATCACCGACCTTGGCATGGTGCGCAGTGTTCATCATCGTGATGACGGTTGGCACATTGGTTTCACGCCAACCTATTCAGGCTGCCCGGCTACCGAGTTTCTGCTTAAGGCGATTCGCGAAGCGATGGATCAGGCTGAGCTGCATCCGGTGCATATCGAGCAGATGCTGCACCCGGCGTGGACCACCGACTGGATGACGCCTGCGGCCAAAACACGTTTGCGTGAATACGGCATCAGCCCGCCACAAGGACACGCTTGCCACGCCACATCAGCCGCCGTGGACGTCAGTTGCCCGCGCTGCGGCAGTTTACACACCTCGCTGATTAGCGAATTCGGTTCCACGGCCTGCAAAGCGTTGTATCGCTGCGATAGCTGCCGTGAACCCTTTGATTACTTTAAATGTATTTGAGGTTGCCATGACGACGTTCCATTCGCTAAAAGTGGCGCGCATTGAGCAGGAAACTCCTGAAGCGGTTGCCATCACGTTTGAAGTGCCTGCGGATTTGCAGACACATTATGCGTTCAAACCCGGCCAGCATTTGACTCTGAAAACGCGTCTGGGCGGTGAAGAACTGCGCCGTTGTTACTCCATTTGTCGCGCCGAACAGCCGGGTGAGATTTGCGTGGCGGTGAAAGCCATTGAAGGCGGACGCTTTTCGCAATACGCCGTCACCGACCTGGTGGCGGGCGTGGCGATGGACGTGATGATCCCGCAGGGGACATTTGGTTACCAACCGCAACCGGAAACCACCGGCAACTATTTAGCACTGGCGGTCGGCTCTGGCATCACGCCAATGCTCGCCATCGTCAGCGCGACACTGGCTACCGAACCCAATAGCCGCGTGACACTGGTTTACGGCAACCGTAGCAGCCGCAGCATGATGTTCCGCACCGCACTTGCCGATCTGAAAGACCGCTACCCGCAGCGCCTGCAACTTATTTACCTGTTTAGCCAGGAAGTACAGGAAAGCGAACTGCTCAGCGGACGTCTTGACGGCGCGAAAATCAAGGCGCTGGGTGACCATCTGCTAAATGTAAAAGGCTTTGATCGGACCTTCATTTGTGGGCCACAGAGCATGATGCTGGAAACCGAAGCCGCGCTGCTGGAAATGGGTGTCGCCCAACAAAACATTTTCATCGAACACTTCAACACGCCCGGCACCGCTCCGAGCCGTAAAAGCCGCGAGCAGGCCGCCGGAAAAGTGGTGACGCTGCGCCAGGACGGGCGCGACCGCAAAATTACGCTCGACTCCCACGACGAAAGCATCCTCGACGCAGCCTTGCGCCAGGGCGCGGATCTGCCCTACGCCTGTAAAGGCGGCGTGTGCGCTACTTGCCGCTGCAAAGTGGTGAGCGGTGAAGTGGAGATGGGCGTCAATTACAGCCTCGAGCCGGATCAACTGGCGGCGGGTTACATCCTGAGTTGCCAGGCACTGCCAAAAGGCGACAACGTCGTGATCGACTTTGACGCGCAGGGGTTGTGATGAACGAACTGTTAAGCAGCCAAAAACAGCGAGTGCTGACGCTGACGCTAAACCGCCCGGAAGCCCGCAATGCCTTGAACAACGCGCTGCTGGAGCAACTTGCACAGGCACTTGAGAAAGCACAACACGACGACAGCGTTGGCGCAGTGGTTATCACCGGTAATGCACGGTTTTTCGCCGCCGGAGCCGATCTCAAAGAGATGGCCAGCCGTGATATGCCCGCGACCTTAAACGACCCGCGCCCACAGCTTTGGGCGCGCATTGAACGATTCCCTAAGCCTTTGCTGGCAGCCGTCAACGGTTATGCGTTAGGGGCTGGCTGCGAGCTGGCCATGCTTTGCGACATCGTGCTGGCCGGGGATAACGCCAGTTTCGGATTGCCGGAAATCACGCTGGGCATTATGCCAGGCGCTGGCGGGACGCAGCGTCTGATTCGTTGCGTCGGGAAAGCCCTGGCTTACCGCATGGTGTTGACCGGTGAAGCGATTAACGCAACACAGGCGCAGCAGGCGGGGCTGGTTGCGGAGGTCACTCCGGCTGCGTTAACGCTGGAATACAGCCAGAAACTGGCGGCACGTATCGCGCAACATGCGCCGTTGGCGTTGCAGGCAGCAAAAATGGCGCTGCGCCAGGCACACGAGATTTCACTTACACAGGGTTTGCAGCAAGAGCGTCAGCTTTTCACGCTATTGGCTGCGACCGAAGACCGGCAGGAAGGCATCGCCGCATTCCTGGAAAAACGACCCGCTGCGTTTAAAGGACGATAACCATGAATTTCATTCTTAGCGATGTGCAACACGGCGTGATGACGCTGACGCTTAATCGCCCTGAACGCCTGAACAGTTTTAACGATGAAATGCACCGCCAACTGGCTGAGGTTTTGACCCAGGCCGAGCGTGACGACTCCATCCGCTGCCTGCTGATCACGGGCGCAGGGCGCGCATTTTGTGCAGGACAGGACTTAAACGACCGTAACGTCGACCCGACGGGTGCTGCGCCGGACTTAGGCGCGTCGGTGGAAAATTTCTATAACCCGCTGGTTAAGCGCCTGGCAAAACTGCCAAAACCGGTGATCGCCGCGGTTAACGGTGTTGCCGCCGGTGCCGGTGCAACCCTTGCGTTGGGATGCGACATGGTTATCGCAGCACGCTCAGCGAATTTTATTATGTCTTTCAGTAAATTGGGTTTGGTTCCTGACTGTGGTGGCACCTGGTACCTGCCGCGTCTGGCCGGACGGGCGCGCGCCATGGGACTGGCATTGATGGGCGATAAACTCAGCGCGCAGCAGGCTCTCGACTGGGGCATGATCTGGCAAGTCGTTGATGACGAGTCATTAAACGACACCGCCCGACAGCTCGCCACGCACTTTGCCAGCCAGCCGACGTTTGGCCTGGGGCTGGTGAAGCAGGCGCTCTATGCCTCGGAAACCAATACGCTCAATGAACAACTCGACCTGGAGCGTGATTACCAACGCCTGGCGGGACGCAGCGAAGATTATCGCGAAGGGGTGTCGGCATTCCTGACAAAACGCCCTCCGGTGTTTAAGGGGAAATGATGATGCTGACTCCACATTCAGTTATCGCCGTGATTGGCAGCGGAACCATGGGGGCAGGAATTGCTCAGGTTGCTGCTCAGGCGGGGCATCAGGTCAGGATTTATGATATCCAGCCAGGCGCCGCGGCGCGTGCCATCGATGGTATCGCCACAACACTCAGCGCTCGGGTGACAAAGGGCAAGCTTTCAGAAACCGACAAAAATGCCACCGTTAACCGTTTACTGGCGGCACAGAGTATTAGTGAACTGGCTGATGCGGCACTGGTGATTGAAGCGGCTGCTGAGCAAATCGATATCAAACAGGCGATTTTCCGTGAGCTTGCAGCGGTGTGCTCGCCCGACACGACGTTCGCCAGTAACACCTCATCAATTTCCATTACCGCGATTGCCAGCGGCGTTGAACACCCGCAGCGCGTTGCTGGGCTGCATTTCTTTAATCCGGCTCCGGTAATGAAACTGGTGGAAGTGGTGAGCGGGCTGGAAACCTCGCCCGCCGTGCTGGAAAGCCTGACTGAACTTGCGCTCCGTTGGGGGAAACAGCCCGTGCGTTGCCACTCCACGCCGGGATTTATTGTCAACCGCGTCGCGCGTCCTTTTTATGCTGAAGCGTGGCGGGCACTGGAAGAACAGATTGCACCCGCTGGCGTGATTGATGCGGCACTGCGCGACTGCGGCGGCTTCCCAATGGGGCCGCTTGCGCTAACAGATTTGATTGGTCAGGACGTTAACTTTGCCGTGACGTGTTCGGTGTTCAACGGCTTCTGGCAGGAGCGACGTTTTTTACCGTCACTGATTCAACAAGAACTGGTGCTGGGTAAACGTCTGGGCAAGAAAACCGGGCAGGGTGTGTTTAGCTGGCCGCTCAATGAATCCTTGCCCTATCAGGCGGTACAGCCCGTCAGTGCGCAAGCCGGGCACATTCAACGCCACGGTCGCGCAGCATGGCTCAATAATACGGATTCTTGTGACAGTGTCACTGATTCATCTCTGGAACTCGATGACGTTTGGGTACAAGTCACACAAGGTGAAACGGCGACTCAACTGGCAAAACGCCTGCAACGCCCAGTGGTATTGCTGGATTTGGTAAATGACTGGCAGCGCTCTCCGCTGGTTGTACTAGCGGCGGCAGCAGGTAATACGCCGGAACAAACCGCCAAAGTGGTTCGTTTCTTCCAGCAGCAGGGCAAACAGGTACTGATGCTGAGCGATTACCCTGGCATGTTGGTGTGGCGCACCGTGGCAATGTTGGCCAATGAAGCGTCGGACGCGCTGCAAAAAGGGGTGGCCTGCGAACAAGACATTGATACCGCCATGCGTCTGGGAGTGAATTATCCACACGGCCCGCTGGCGTGGGGGGCAGAACTTGGCTGGCAGAACGTGCTGCGTCTGCTGGAAAACCTGCAACAACATTACGGCGAGGAGCGCTATCGCCCGACATCGCTGCTGCGTCAACGTGCACTGCTGGAGACTCAACATGAGCATTAATGCATGGGCCAACGCCCGGGAAATGTACGCCCGCGATAACTGTGCGCAGCAGATGGGTATTGAAATCCAGGAGATGGGTGAAGGTTTTGCACGCCTGACGATGACCATTACGGAATCCATGCTCAACGGCCACCAGACCTGCCACGGCGGGCAACTGTTTACGCTTGCTGACACCGCGTTTGCCTATGCCTGCAACAGCCAGGGGTTGGCAGCCGTAGCATCCGGTTGCAGCATCGATTTTGTCCGGCCTGGGCTTGCGGGCGACACACTTACCGCGATTGCTCAGGTGCGCACGCAGGGGCGTTTAACCGGCGTCTATGACATTGAAATTCTTAATCAGCACGAGAAAACGATAGCCCTGTTCCGCGGGCGTTCGCATCGCATCGGCACAACTGTTTCTGGAGCCAAACTATGAACGACGCATTTATCTGTGACGGTGTAAGAACGCCCATTGGTCGTTACGGCGGAGCACTTTCCTCCGTACGTGCCGATGATCTGGCCGCCATCCCGCTTAAAGAGTTGATGGCGCGTTACCCGAATCTTGACTGGAACGCGGTGGACGATGTTCTCCTCGGCTGTGCAAATCAGGCGGGGGAAGATAACCGTAACGTTGCACGCATGGCGACATTGTTAGCGGGTCTGCCGCAGACAATTTCTGGCACCACGATTAACCGCCTCTGCGGCTCGGGTCTAGATGCGTTAGGTATGGCTGCGCGGGCAATCAAAGCCAGTGATGCCGGGTTAATCATTGCCGGTGGCGTGGAGTCAATGTCACGCGCACCGTTCGTGATGGGCAAGGCAACGACCCCATTCCAGCGGCAGGCAGAGATGTTCGATACCACTATCGGCTGGCGTTTTGTGAACCCGCTCATGGCTGAACACTTTGGTACTGACAGCATGCCGGAAACGGCAGAGAATGTAGCTGAGTTGTTAAGCATAACCCGTGACGATCAAGATGCGTTCGCGTGGCGTAGCCAACAACGTGCAGAGCAAGCACGTAAAAATGGTGTGCTGGCGCAGGAAATCGTACCGGTGGTATTGAAGGGTAAGAAAGGGGCGGTGACGGAAGTTCGCGAAGATGAACATCCTCGTCCTGAAACAACTTTGCAACAACTTAATGGATTGAAAGCACCGTTCCGCAAAAACGGGGTGATCACCGCAGGCAATGCTTCTGGCGTAAACGATGGTGCCGCAGCGCTGATTATTGCAAGCGAAGCTGCTGCCCACCGTCACGGTTTAACGCCACGAACCCGCATTGTGGCGATGGCAACCGCGGGTGTCGAACCGCGCTTGATGGGACTTGGACCGGTACCTGCCACCCGTAAGGTGTTGGAACTGGCCGGACTTTCTATCAACGATATGGATGTCATCGAACTCAATGAGGCCTTTGCCGCGCAGGCGCTGGGAGTGTTACGACAATTGGGGCTGCCTGACGACGCCTCACATGTTAATCCCAACGGCGGCGCGATTGCATTAGGCCATCCATTGGGCATGAGTGGAGCCCGACTGGCGCTAGCCGCCAGCCACGAACTGCATCGTCGCAAGGGACGTTTCGCCCTGTGTACGATGTGTATCGGTGTTGGCCAGGGCATTGCCCTGATCCTTGAGCGTGTGAGCTAATCAACCCTGCGAGTACCCTATAATGATAAACACAACAACTAAGCTGGAACCGATTGAAACCGCGTCGCTTGATGAGCTGCAGGCCTTACAAACGCAGCGTATGAAATGGACGCTTAACCACGCCTACAACAACGTGCCGATGTACAAACGTAAATTTGACGCGGTAGGTGTGCATCCTGATGATTTCAAAGAGCTGAAAGATATTCGGCTCTTTCCGTGCACCACAAAACAGGATTTGCGCGATAACTACCCGTTTGACACCTTTGCTGTGCCGATGGAGCAGGTCGTACGTATCCACGCGTCATCTGGCACCACCGGTAAACCAACGGTTGTCGGTTATACGCAAAAAGACATTGATACCTGGGCCGACATCGTTGCCCGTTCTTTGCGTGCTGCCGGCGGTACGCCAAAAGACAAAATTCATGTGGCTTATGGTTACGGCTTATTTACCGGCGGCCTTGGGGCGCACTATGGTGCTGAGCGCCTTGGGGCGACGGTTATCCCAATGTCAGGCGGGCAAACAGAGAAACAGGCTCAGCTTATTCGTGATTTCCGCCCTGATATGATTATGGTGACGCCATCCTGGTGCCTGAATCTGATTGAAGAGCTGGAACGCCAGATGGGCGGGGATGCGCGGGATTGTTCGCTGCGTGTTGGGGTGTTTGGTGCCGAACCGTGGACACACGCCATGCGCCGTGAAATCGAACGTCGCCTGGGGATCACCGCACTGGATATTTACGGTTTGTCTGAAGTGATGGGACCGGGTGTGGCGATGGAGTGTCTGGAAACCACCGACGGCCCGACCATTTGGGAGGATCACTTCTATCCTGAAATCGTCGACCCGATTAGCGGTACACCGCTGGAAGATGGCGAGCAGGGCGAATTGCTGTTTACCACGCTAACCAAAGAAGCGCTGCCGGTGATTCGTTACCGGACACGCGACCTGACCCGCTTACTGCCAGGCACCGCGCGCACAATGCGTCGCATGGACCGCATTACCGGACGTTCAGACGATATGCTGATCATCCGTGGTGTGAATGTGTTCCCGTCGCAGCTCGAAGAAGAGATTGTGAAGTTTGAACACCTTGCGCCGCATTATCAGTTGGAAGTGCATCGCGACGGCCATCTCGACACGCTTTCCGTTAAGGTGGAGCTGAAAGAGAGCAGTTTGCATCTGAGTCAGGAACAGCGTTGTTCTGTCTGCCATCAGTTGCGCCATCGTATTAAGTCCATGGTCGGTATTTCTACGGATATCAGCATTGTGAACTGCGGTAGCCTGCCGCGCTCGGAAGGAAAAGCGATTCGCGTTTGCGATTTACGCCAGGCGGCTAATCAGTAACTTTCACGCCCCTGCGGGGGCGTGTTTACGAGGCGAGAATTCGGGCTTCCATGGCGCTGTCGACGATAATTTCAAAATCGGTAAACAGCGCTTTAGGTGTGACTTTGCGACCCGTTTTAATCAGATCAACAAATCCGTACCCGTTTAGCGTCTGCAAAGTGACTGACAAATTACTGAGTTGACGATTCGACAAAGCCGCCAGTTCAGTGATTGTTTCAGGTTGATGTTCGGCTATGAGTCGCAAGAGTGCGATGTTTTCAGGGTTGAGGATTTGGCCCAACGCGTTGAGGGATGTGAACCAAATTTTAGGTTCATCCGGTGCCCGTTGATACTTCCCGGACACGATAGCAAGCATATGTTTTTGGATAAGTTCATTCTGCATGATACCAATTCTTGCCTTCATCGCTTTCTCCTTGATTTGATGATCTCATCACTGTGTTTAAAAAAATCTTCCAGCAGTTGTGACGCTGAGGAAAATTCATAGAAATGTCCTTTATCAGACGATGTCAGGTGAACGTGATCCCGGACGATTCGACTGCCAAACTTCCCATTGCTAGCCGCTCTGATGCCATGTGCATTGTCATAACCAAAAATACGCGTGTTGTACTTATTATGTAAGGTTAACGAATAACGAATACCGTGCGGACAAAGGACCGAAAGTGGAACGCGCCAGGCTTCAGCTTTCCACCAAAACCCATCGTCCATATGAACAACGACACCATGAAGTTCCAGTAACCACTGCAAGCCAAAATCTTCTCTTTCCATCGAGCAAAATCCTTACTTATGACCCAATCATAATATTGGTTTGTTTTTTATGCAATCGAAGAATGAAGGGGAAAAAATGGCTGTACAACACACGAGGTAAACAACGTGGAAGCACCTCGCAAAATGCAACATTTTGACTGATGAGTTGTGGCGTTCTGCGGCGCTGTGGTTCGGCGCAATCAATAAACAATGCATGTATTAATTAAATATCAAAATTGTGAATCATATTTGTAATGGCATGATTTTTATTATCTTTGTTGTGCTATGTTTTAGGTATTGACGGTTTAAACGGAACTTTCGGCTATTTATGAGCAACAAACTGGAACAGTTTATTCAGCAGGCGGTCAGTGCCGTTCCCATTAGCGGAACATCGCTGATTGTCTCTTTGTACGGTGATGCTCTGGCTCATCGCGGTGGGGAAATCTGGCTTGGAAGCCTTGCGACCATGCTGGAGTCACTCGGTTTCGGCGAACGTTTCGTGCGCACTTCGTTATTCAGACTCAACAAAGAAGGCTGGCTTGACGTGGAACGCGTCGGGCGGCGTAGCTTTTATCGCCTGACCGAGATGGGCCAGCGTATGACCCGCCGTGCTGAAGCAAAAATCTACCGTGCTGGCCAACCTGAATGGGATGGCAAGTGGTTGCTGTTACTTTCTGAAGGGCTTGAGAAAAACACCCTGCAACAGGTAAAAAAACAGCTTATCTGGCAGGGATTTGGCACGCTTGCGCCGAGCCTGATGGCCTCACCGTCGCAAAATCTTGCCGATGTACAGAGCTTGCTGCATGAAGCCGGTGTTGCAGATAACGTCATCTGTTTTGAAGCCAGCTCCCCCCTTCAGGCCTCGGAAACCGCGCTCAAAGCGCGAGTCGAAGAGTGCTGGTTACTCACCGATAAAAATGAACGCTACGGCGAGTTTATTAACTCGTTTCGCCCGTTATTGCCGTTGCTGCGTGAAGCGGACGAGAGCGAACTGACTCCACTGCGCTGTTTCCAGATCCAACTTCTGCTGATCCATTTCTATCGTCGCGTAGTGTTAAAAGACCCACTGCTGCCGGACGAATTGCTGCCGCCGCACTGGCAGGGGCAAAGCGCCCGCCAACTGTGCATCAACATTTATCAACGTGTTGCCCCCGGCGCGCTGCAGTTCGTTAGTGAACATGGCGAAACCTCGGTTGGCGACTTGCCGCAGCCGGGAAGCGGTTATTTCCAGCGTTTTGCTGGTATCAACGTGAATCCGTAAGGGAAGATTATGCCTGTATATCAAATCGATGGGCTTACGCCCGTGGTACCGGAAGACAGTTATGTGCATCCCACAGCCGTATTGATTGGCGATGTGATTATTGGCCATCGGGTATATATCGGGCCCAATGCCAGCTTACGCGGCGACTTTGGGCGCATCATCGTTAAAGATGGCGCTAACGTTCAGGATAATTGCGTGATGCACGGTTTCCCGGAGCAGGACACCATTGTTGAAGAGGACGGGCACATCGGGCATGGTGCGATCCTGCACGGCTGTTTGATTGGCAAAAATGTGTTGATTGGCATGAATGCGGTCATCCTTGATGGCGCACAAATTGGCGAAAACAGTATTGTTGGCGCCACGGCGTTCGTTAAAGCGAGAGCTGAATTTGGCGCCAATCAGATGATCCTGGGCAGCCCGGCAAAATTCGTGCGTGAGTTACGTGCGGATGAAATTGAGTGGAAGAAGAAGGGCACGCGTGAGTATCAGGAACTGGTGATTCGCTGCCAGCAAACGATGCATCAGGTTGAACCGTTGCGTGAAGTTGAAGCCAATCGCCATGAAAAAACGATGGGCAGCGTTTATCAGCCAAAATCGTAGCGCCTGGCAAGAACCGAAGAAAATGCAGGGCGGTGTTGTCGCTTATCCACCCTGCAAAACCCTATTGCCAGCGCTTACGGTACTCCCCAGGTGATACGCCGAAACGAAGCTTAAATGCGGTCGAAAAGTGACTGTGATCGGTGAATCCCCAGTTATAGCCAATACCTGCCAGTTTCTCGGTAGCGCTCGCGGTGCGCAGCGCTTGTGCACATAAATCCAGGCGGCGGTTTTTAATGTATTGCGCTACCACAAGGCCTTTATCGGCGAACATACGGTACAGGCTGCGCACAGACATTCCTGCTTCACTGGCAATCCATTCCGGGCGCAGATCTTCTGACTGAATATGGCTATCAATCAGCCCCATTACGCGCTCAAGTTGTTTATCACGCCTGGAGTGCGGGGCATCGCGCATCTGCAACATCGGACGGAGCAGGCAGATAATCGCCTCCAGTGCGGCTTCGCTTTCACAGATATTCAGAGTGGGGTTTTTCATACTTTCATGGAGCAGGCGCTGGCTCATTTTCACCACCGGCATGTCGGCACTCAGCCGTTGCGCACAAGGCAGATCGCCCGAACGCCGGTTTTGTTCAATTAAGTGACGCGGAACCAGCAGCGAGATTTGTTTCGTGGGCTGGGTATACATAATGCTACACGGGCGGGAAGCGTCGATAAGGGTGATATCACCGCCGTGCAAGACGGCCTGATTGTTGCCTTGTTCCAGAACCGCCTCGCCATCAAGCTGAAACACGGTGTAAAACCAGGCGTCGTTGCTGCGGGCGACTTCATATTGAGAGCGGAACAGGCGCGAATGCGCGGTTTCTACCACACTCAGTTTCATGGCATTGGCGTGATACTCCTGCAAAGATCCGTGGAATCCGCCATCTAAAAGTTGCCCGGAGAAAGGGCCGCAGGCGCGGTTGATATGCTCGAGCCAATTATCAAAACGCTCGTTACTTGCCGATTCAGCCATTGTTCACCTCACCAAATGCACCCACGGTGCCACGTGTTAATTCATTGTTACAGCTTGCGCGATACGAGAGAAGGTCTTCGCGTCTGGTATAGGAATTCACTATAGATAAATTGGGCGATAAAACGGCGAGCTTTGTCGCCAATTGTGTGGGCTGTCACAGGGAACAAAGTAATTGTCAGGCAGATGAAAACCATTTATGCCGCCAGACCCTAGACTTCAGGCAGGGCTTCTCGCCATGACGATAATAAGGAGAAACTATGTCTGCTAATACTGTTGCTGTTCTCGAGTCGGTTCAATCTTTCCTGGCACGCAATCATGGGCTGTATATTGACGGAAACTGGCAGTCTTCTGGTTCTTCATCACGCCTGAGTGTCTATAACCCAGCGGACGGGCAACAAATCGCAACCAGCGCTGATGCCAACGAAGCGGATGTCGATAAAGCCGTGACCTCGGCCTGGCGTGCATTCACCAGCGGTGTGTGGGCCAATATGCTGCCTGCCGCCCGTGAACGAATCTTGCTGAAATTTGCTGACCTGGTTGAGCAACACGCTGAGGAGCTGGCGCAGCTTGAAACTCTCGAGCAGGGCAAGTCCATCAATATTTCCCGTGCCTTCGAAGTGGGCTGTGCGCTTAACTGGATGCGTTACACCGCAGGGCTTACAACCAAAATCAGTGGGCGCACGTTAGATGTGTCGATTCCGATGCCTGAAGGCGCTCGCTACCAGGCATGGACGAGAAAAGAGCCGGTCGGCGTGGTTGCAGGCATTGTGCCGTGGAACTTCCCGTTGCTGATTGGGATGTGGAAAGTGATGCCGGCACTCGCCGCAGGCTGTTCGATTGTGGTCAAGCCGTCGGAAACCACACCGCTGACCCTTCTGCGTGTTGCGGAATTAGCCAGCGAAGCCGGTGTACCCGATGGCGTCTTTAACGTCGTGACGGGGAGCGGTGCAGTCTGCGGGCGCGCGCTTTCACAACATCCGCTGATCGCAAAAGTGAGTTTCACCGGTTCTACCGCGACGGGCAAAGGTATTGCACGTGCGGCGGCGGATCGTTTAACTCACGTTACGCTGGAATTGGGCGGCAAAAATCCGGCCATCGTGCTCAAAGATGCCGACCCGGCGATGGTGATTGAAGGGTTAATGGCCGGGAGTTTCCTGAATCAGGGACAAGTTTGCGCGGCCAGTTCACGCATCTACATTGAATCTCCGCTGTTTGACACCCTGGTGAGTGGGTTTGAGCAAGCGGTGAAATCGCTGTCCGTCGGTGCGGGCATGGATATGACCACGCACATAAATCCGTTGGTGTCTAAAACGCATCAGCAAAAAGTGGCCAGTTATCTGGATGACGCTAAGCGCAATCATGCTGAGATTATCAGCGGAAATGCTGCGCCGAAAGGCGAGGGTTACTACGTCACGCCTACACTTGTGGTCAATCCTGCGGCGGAATTGCGCTTGAATCATGAGGAAGTGTTCGGTCCAGTGGTGAATCTGGTTCGGGTTAACGATGCGGAAGAAGCGCTGCGCCTGGCGAATGATACCGAATATGGTTTAACGGCCAGCCTGTGGACGAATAACTTGCAGGCGGCAATGAGTTATTCATCGCGCATTCAGGCGGGCACGGTTTGGGTAAACAGCCATACGCTTATTGATGCCAATATGCCTTTTGGTGGCATGAAACAATCGGGTTCTGGCCGAGACTTTGGCCCAGACTGGCTGGATGCCTACACGGAATTAAAATCAATTTGTGTGCGTTATTAATTAAAAACCCCGGAGCAATCCGGGGTTATTTTTTGACTCGCCTTAGCTGCCCCAACGGCTTTTAAGGTAGCTGACGGCTTCACGCGTCTGCGGTTGATTGAGATAGTCTTCCCTGAACAAAATAGTGCCGTCGATGTGTGGCATTGATTCGTTCATATCAAGCTGTTTTTTCAGCTCCGGTACGCCGCCGTTGATCACCCAGTCTGGCTCGACCTTCGAACGCTCACCGACCTTATACAGCGCAACGCCAATATAGAGGCGCGTATGGGTAGGTTTCACCACCTCTGACCACCATTTTGCCAATACATCGTAACGGGCAGCGTCACGGGCGAACGGCCAGTACAATTGCGGGGCGATATAATCCAGCAGGCCTTGTTGCACCCACTGACGGGTATCAGCGAATGATTCATCGTATGCCGCAGCTCCTCGCGTATCAGAACCCGCCGGGTCGAATGAGCGATTGCGCCATACACCGGCAGGGCTAACACCGAATTCAACGCCTGGTTTCAACTGCTTAATCGTGCGAGAAACCTGTTCTATTAATTGCTGAGTATTGTGGCGTCGCCAGTCCGCTTTTGCGTTAAATGCCTGCCCATATTGTTTAAAGGTCTGGCTGTCGTTTAGCGCAGAGCCGGGGGACTCGGTGTAGAAATAATCATCAAACTGTACGCCGTCAATATCATAACCTTTGACCACCTCAGCCACGATGCTGGTTATCCAGTCACGCGCTTCAGGAATACCAGGGTCGACGACGAAACGGTCGCCCGCCGTACGGATCCAGTCGCGATGCAGGACATAAACACTCGACGGATTCGCAGACAACGTGCGGTTGAGTCTGGCAACGGTTGACGATGTCGTGTTGGTGGAAACTCGGTAAGGGTTAAACCAGGCGTGGACCTTAATGCCACGTTTATGCGCTTCTTCAATCATAAATTGCAGCGGGTCGTAGCCAGGGTTCTCACCAATATTCCCCGTAAATACATCAGACCACGGCAAAATTTTTGATGACCAAAGAGCCGTACCGTCCGGTTTAACCTGGAAGAAAACGGTGTTAATACCAAGGCTCTTCAGCTTATCAAGTTTGTCGGTGAGCGCCTTTTGTTGCACGCGTATGCGAACATCAGGGTCACTGATATCAGCAGAAGAGACCGGTGGCCAGTCGAGGCGCGACACGGTCGCAAGCCAGACACCCCGCATCGGTTCACGCGTTTGATCCGTTTTCCCATGAGCAGGAGGCGTCACAGACGGCAACGGAGTTACCAGCGATTTCGGCGGTTTGGATGAACAACTGGCGAGTAACAAAACAGCGGCAACAAGGGTGCCTAACTTTTTCGATTTAAGAACACGGGAAACGCTGCGAGGGCTGCTGATGATAGACTCCAGTTTTTTCAGGGCGCGGCTAAAAGAATTATTCTCTTATGATTTAAATTTAAGTCAATCAAACCCGCTACCCAGAATGGCCTGGTTTGTTATTTGTCTTCAATTCTCCTTCAAATGAAGACGTCCATTTTCCATGATCAGAACCCGATCAGCAGAAGCGAGAGTCTCTGGCCTGTGGGCGATAAGAAGAACGGGTATTCCCGTTTGACGCAGGGTCTGGCTGATGATGATTTCGCTTTCCACATCCAGATGACTTGTCGCTTCATCAAGCAACAGAAAACCAGGATTCTTGTACAGCGCTCGGGCTAAAAGCAACACGATATTTTATCAGAAGGCAATAACGCCGAGTCATTACTCACTTACAATTTCCTTTTAGGAGAAATCACTTTTAATATATAGGGAAGCATCTTCATCAAGATAGTAATGGATGAATGAAATGTGAAAACAATCAAGATGAATTTTGAAAATCCAGCAGGCAAAGAATACCATGTTAAAAATGCGACGGAAGAACCACTTAGCAATGATGCACCAATCAGAACACCGAGTATCACAGTAATAAATTTTACTAATGCCATTGCATCTTCCGCCGGATAGTTATTTATCTTTTACTGGCCGCACCCTCTACACCACTACTGCTAACAAGGGTTAAACCATTCCTTTAGCCACAAATGAATAATATTTATTACCTGACTGGCCTTTAGCTACTAACTAACCAATTTAGTTATTGTTAACAGAATTCTAGAAACAGCAGGTGGAATTAATTTCCCACAAGTATATATAACACTAGATATAGTGAATATTTTCACTGCAATTTGGATGACTGTACATGCCTCTAAGTGATTTAGCATAGTTACGGAATTATAAGCTATAAAAATAGACAAAATCACTGCTATCGTAGTGCTCAGATGCTTACCCACATTCATAATATATACCGGTCAAAATTAACGGAATTGAGCGCATTACTTTTGGTATCAGGTTTACACGCCTTGGACAGTCGCATCAGTCGCATCAGTCGCATCAGTCGCATAATTCGGCTGAAAACCATTAGCTTTCTCTCTATATCCATTGTTTGTAGAATTATTATTTACAACGGCACGATCGGAGACATTATCACCACTAACTAAAGCGATCTCATCTAAACTTAATTCTCTGATATTAGACATAAAATCCCTTTTAAATGCTTTTAGCAAAAAGTGCTGATCAACTATTACACATACAAATTGTAAGTGGATAGTGATTATTTGTAAAAAAACAAAAATCAGGAATATTCCCATACAATAACTACATTCAAGGCTGATCCCTATCAGTACTCTTTAAACGCCAGTTCCAGGCGTGCGATCAGCGGTTTGAACAGGTAGCTTAAGAATGTCCGCTCGCCGGTTTTTATCGTCACACTTGCTGGCATGCCAGCTTTAATCTTGTAGTCTCCCAGTAAATGCACGCCTTCGGCGGAAACTTGTACCTCGGCAAGGTAATAGGGTTGTTGTGTGACTTCATCAATTAAGCGGTCGGCGGAGATGGTTAAGACACGGGCAGGCACCGACGGTAATAAAGCGTGATTGAGGGCAGGGAATAGCACATCAACCGTTAACCCCGGCACCAGTTTATCAATAGCGTGTACCGGTATTTTGGCATCGATTTGCAAGGGTTGTCTGGCGGCAATAATATCCATTAAATGCTCGCCTGGCTGAATGACACCGCCCACCGTACTGACTTTGACATCCAGCACGATACCGTCAATCGGCGAGCGAATTTCCGTGTTATCCAGTTCGTGACGTGTCGAAACCAGTTCATCTTCCAGCATGGCGACTTCTTTTTGTTTTTCCGTTAACTCGGATTCCACTTCCCGCAAATATTGGTGGCGCACCTGATACGCTTTGATTTTCAATTCATTTTGTTGTGATTTTAGTTTGGCAATATTCAGAATATCCTCTGATACACTGCCGGATATTTCCGCGGCTTCACGTTCCAGCACCAGTAATTGTGCTTTGGGGTAGTAGTTTTTTTCACTGAGCGCTCTTATTGCGCTTAATTCTCTGGTGATCAGGTTGAACTGGTGATCCCGATAACCCTTTATTCTGTTTAGATTTTCAGTTTGCCCCAAAAGGCCATCGAGTGTTTCCTGAATCATGGATAATTCATCCTCGATCGTTTTTTTGCGGGTATCAAATAATTTGGCTTGCAGGTTTCGCACTTCGGCCAAACGCTTATTATCGGCAAATTTCTCGGTCAGGGTATTATCGAAAGCAATAGTATCCAGGCCGTCTCTTTCCGCCAGCAAACGATCTTCAATGCTTTTTGCTGAAATATATTGTGCATTTAATGCGCTGTACCGCATGTCGAGCTGCATTTTGTCCAGGCGAACTAATACCTGATCCTTTTTGACGACGTCTCCTTCTTTAATAAAAATATCGGTTACCCGACCACCGCTCAGGTGTTGAATCGTTTTACGGTTACTCGAAACTGTCACCGTGCCGTCAGCCACAACACCGGCATCCAAAGGTGCCTGTACCGCCCAAAACAAGAAGCCACCAACGCCCAGAACAATGACGATTATTCCGCGCAAGATAGGCGGCCAGATGCGCGTATCCACACGGTCTGAGCCAGCTGCTTTATCGTTTTTTTCGTTGTTTTTCATCATCAGGCCTCACGTTGCTGTTCATTACTTGATGAAGGTGCGGTTGACACGGGTTTTAAAATGTTGGCTTGTCGTAGGCTGGTGAAAACCTGGTCGCGGGTTCCAAATTCCTGTATGGCTCCCTCATTGAGCAGTAAGACTTTATTGACCACACCGAGCAGCGTCGGGCGATGCGAGATAATGACCGTGGTTTGCCCCTGAGTACGCAGGGTATTAATCGCCTTAACCAGGGCGAGTTCACCGGCATCATCCAGATTGGCATTCGGTTCATCCAGTACGATGAAAGCGGGATTGTTATAGACGGCACGCGCCAGACCAATACGCTGCCGCTGCCCACCGGATAACTGGTGTCCGCCCGCGCCGAGGAGCGTGTCGTAGCCCTGCGGCAGGCGTAAAATCATCTCGTGTACACCAGCAAGAACCGCGGCGGCCACAATAAGTTCGCTATCATTTTTTTCAAAACGGGCGATGTTTTGCGCGATGCTGCCGTCAAACAATTCAACTTCTTGCGGCAGATAGCCAATGGCAGGGCCGAGTAACGCTTTATCCCATTGGCAAATATCTGCGCCATCCAGGCGAACCTTGCCAGATAACGGTGCCCATACGCCGACCAGCAGCTTCGCAAGCGAGGTTTTTCCTGATGCGGAAGGGCCAATAATGCCCAGCACTTCCCCTTGTTCCAGTTGGAATGAGATATTACGCAACAGGGGTGCTTTCTGACCGGGGGCGGCAGCAAACACGCTTTCTACGCTGATATTTCCTTTTGGGCGCGGCAAAGTCAGGATGTCTTTAGGCGCCGGGTAATCCTTGAGCAACGTCGATAACTGGTGCCAGGCGCTACGAAACTGCACAAACTGCTTCCAGCTACCAATGATTTGCTCCACCGGGTTCAGAACTCTTCCAAGAATGATGGACGAGGCAATCATCAGCCCCGGGGTAATTTGCCCCCCGATCACCAGTAATGCGCCGGCACCCAGTGCGACAGATTGCAGTAGTACACGCACAAAGCGGCTCAAACTGCTTAACCCTGCGTTTTTATCGGCTATCTGCGTTTGTAAAACCAGCACTTTGCTGTGCTGCTCCTGCCAGTTGAGTTTCAGGGTGGAAAGCATTCCCATTGCTTCAATGGCATCCGAATTTTGCAATTGTTTATTGAGTTTGGTGGCGTTGTTGATGGTCAACGCATGAGCTTGTTGAATAGGGCGTTTGGTTGATATTTCAGAAACCACTGTCAGGGCAAATAATATGAGTATCCCCCCCAGGGCAAGATACCCGAGCAGCGGATGGACAATAAATGCAAT
This sequence comes from Buttiauxella selenatireducens, assembly GCF_031432975.1. Classification (GTDB taxonomy): domain Bacteria; phylum Pseudomonadota; class Gammaproteobacteria; order Enterobacterales; family Enterobacteriaceae; genus Buttiauxella; species Buttiauxella selenatireducens. The sequence goes on from NZ_CP133838.1 coordinate 2,527,142, forward strand.
GAATAAATAAATCGGCGTCCAGGGTATATCAAGCAACGCAAATAAACTGTTACCGGAAAGAAACTGGCGAATTTGGTCCAGCTCTGCCAGCGACTGGGCAGGGTTATTTTCGCCAGTTGAAACCTTTCTTTTAAACGCGGCATTAAACACTAATTGGCTTAATTTTACGTCCAGTCGGTTGCCAAGTCTGACCATAACACTTGAGCGGGCAGACTCAATCATCGCAATAACGATGTATAGACCGACTATCAGTAAGGTTAACATCAGTAATGTCGTGGTATTTTTACTGACTAAAACTCGGTCGTAGACCTGCAACATATAGATTGCCGGCGCCAGCATAAGCATATTAATCACACAACTAAAAAACAGCAGCATAATAAATGTGGATTTCGTTCCCTTTAATGCATTCTTCAGTTCTGTTGGCGTATGCTGGCGCGACATAGTTTTCTCCTTACGCGATCAATGAACTATTGCCATTGTTAGCGGCAAAGGTTGATGGTATTTCCAGAATAAAATCACCGATGGTAACGGTGGTTGAATTAACACCGACTAAGGTAATCGTGTCAGCGCCGACGCTGACAACGGTATTCCCACCACTACCGGAGATCCCAACGTTTGCCGCAAAATTACCCGCGGTAATGCCCAGCAAACTCAGATCGAGGTAATCCTGCCCGCCTGCGGGAGCACTGTCGAATCCGGTGATACGATCCTGCCCAAAGCTTGCGCTGAAGGCGAAGATGTCTTCCCCGGTGCCGCCATCCATGTTGTCATTACCCGCTTGACCATTGAGTATGTCGTTGCCGGTTCCTCCCGCCATAACATCGGCACCTGCGCCACCAATCATGACGTCGTTGCCGTTTCCACCCTGAAGATTATCGATTCCGTCGCCGCCATCCAGGAAGTCATTCCCCCCTCCGCCTGACACCTGGTCGTTGCCGCCCATCCCAAACAGCGAGTCATTACCATTACCGCCGGTAATAATGTTGGCGATGGCATTCCCTGTACCGATGAAATTGCCTGTCCCGGTGTACACCAGTTCTTCAACGTTATCGGTCAAATCGTAACTGCTGAGGTTGGTTCGAACGACATCCGTCCCGCCATTCGCGCCTTCTATGACAACATCACCCGCATTATCAACGATGTAAGTGTCGTTACCGACACCACCCGTCATGCTGTCAGCACCCAGGCCGCCATCGAGTGTGTCGTTTCCGGCATCCCCTTGCAGGATATCGTTACCGGCTTCACCCAACAGGTTGTCATTGCCTGCACCACCGACCAGCAAATCGTCGCCCGCCCGTCCTTGTAGGGTATCGTTGCCACCTTCGCCGCGCAGGATGTCACTCCATGCGGTACCGTTGAGGTTGTCAGTACCGTTATTACCCACCATCAGATCGCCGACAGGCTGCGTTGTGGTAGAAGTCAGGACAACAGGGGGGTTACCCTCATCATCAACGACGGTGACGACCACCTGCAACGTCCGACCCACCGCGGCCTGGCCTGGTGTATATGTGGCAGCAGTCGCTCCGAGAATGTTGGTAAACCCGTTCCCGTTCGCGTTGCTCATTCTCCACTGGTAGCTAAAATTACCCCCGCTCAGGCCGTCAGCATCGGTAATACCGGAAACAACAGCGGTAAGCGTCAGGCTTTCGGTTGGTGTCAGGTCATTGATGACCGGCTGCCCCTGGGTTGCCTGATTTCGTGGCACAACAGCCTGTGTTTGGCTTGAAACCAGTCTTTCCGCATCACCCATCTGGTCATTGAAACTGGCGACCACGCGCAATGCTGCCCCCTGGGCTGTTCCCGGCACCCGGAACTCAGCCCCGGTTGCCTGATCCCGCCATTCGCCGCCGATAAAGGCCTGCCATGTCAGTGTTATTGCGGCGTTAGCGGCAATACCGTTGCCATCACTTAAATTAGCCAGGTTGACTCGCAGAAGGTCGCCCACCTGAGGTGTCGCATTACTGATGGCGAGATTCCCGGTAGCCTGTTGTGCCGTCACCCATAGCTGCTTGCCGTCGCCAAACTCCAGTTTTTCGATGTTCAGCAGGCGGTCAATACCATCATTGAGGTTCAATGCGGCATTTGGCGTGGCATGGTCGACACGCAGACTGCCGTCCGCCATACGGGTAAAGACGTAGTTGCTGCTGATATCACGATAAACCGCAACGTCGATGTCTCCGCTGTTATTCTCACGCAGGATCTCACGCACAATGGAGAGTTGGTCGGGTTTTAAGGTGCCAGCCAGCATGTAAGATTTCAGCTCGTTCATGCCGTCCACACTGGTGATACCCGGCAAACCACTGACCGCAATGCGTACGTTCAGCCATGAGTCGCCATCAATAATGTCATTACCTGCTTTACCGGTTATGCGGTCGCTGCCGCCGCCGCCGAGTAAAATATCGCCGCCGTTATCGGGGTTAAACAGCACGGCATTCGGGTCAGAAGAACGTGCAACGCCGAGGATCTGTTGCAGCCCCGCAATCCGGTCAGCCCCTTCCTGAGTCAGATTATTGGAAAGCGGAACACCCTGAACCGGCGCAGTGCCGAGAGGTTGCTCAGTGCCCGTTAACACGTCGTTGTGTTTCCAGCCCGATAACCCTTCGACCAGGTCGAAACGATCCCGCAGGATAAATTCCTGTTGGTTGACGAAAATCGGAATACCGAGGTCAGAGTTAGCGCCATTTGGGTCGCCTTTATGGATTGCCCAGTCGAAACCGGCCATCCCATTATTGCGCTGAATACCCGCGCCCTGAACCATGATGTCGTCACCTGCTTCGCCATCATAGTCAGTATCGTTACCCTGGCCGTTCAGCACGTCGTGACCGACAATCGTACTGTTGAAGAACAACTCGGAGTTCTCACCGGTCAGCGAGTCAAACCCGTCACCGCCTTCCAACCAGTCGTCACCTTCATTGCCAAGCAGGGCATCACCACCGGAACCACCCTGTACAAAGTCATTATCGCGACCTGCAAAGACTTCCTGTGCATCTTCGCCCACCACGATAAAATCACTGCCGCTGCCACCGAAGACCAGATCGTTACCGTTACCCGAGAAGATGACGTCATGACCCGCATCGCCATGCAGGAAGTCGGCATCCCCAACAGGCGTCCCGGTGTCAGTAATAATGTCATCGCCGTCACCGCCGTGGACCACGTCAGCTTCATCACCACCATCAAGGCGGTCATCGCCCGCATCACCCCACAGGCTGTCGATACCTTTACCGCCGATGAGCGTATCGTTACCGGCAGTACCACCCAGCACCACATGACCGTCACCGGTATATTTAAGGTAACCGCCGTCTTTTGCACCGTCGCCGTCAACATCCGTTGTGGCCTCACGCCGAACCAGCAGCGGGCTCAGCAGATCTTTCAATTGATTTCCCCATTTCGGATCGAGTTCGGTTTGCAACACACGGTTGACTTCAAAAATATGGTCCGGGGTCTGGAACAGGTTAGCGGGCAGGTGAGAGGAACCACTTTCACCCAGATCGCTGTTGCGCATCACCAGCGCGGAGAATGAGTTTGCTTCCAGCTCGTTGAGTAAGTTCAACCCCTGGACACGGCTCAGATAGTAGAACCGGTCGCCGTCTTGCAGCATTTCCATTTGCGTTTCAAAGACAAAGTTAAAGGTTGAACCGAGCATTCCACCGAACTCGTTTTTGCGCTCAGCAAGGCCGCCAATCCAGAAATCGATCATATTCAGACCGGTTTCTTGTGTCGCCCAGGCACCCGTGCTGTTGAAGAAATCCATCGCATCAGAAGGCGGTGAGATATGGTTTTTCTCGTCGCCAAACAGCAGGAAGTTGACCGCCGCGCGTTTCCCTTCAAGGGTGGTGGCATTCAAAATCAGCTCATGCTGGCCGTAGGCGGCCATAAAGTTGATGATGGAAGCCGGGTTTTTCAGGTAAGTCGTGAAATCCGCCCAACTGGTGTAAGGCCGTAACTCGCTGTTACCGGTTAACTCAAAGAATTGCTCGCGCGCCTGGTTCAGCGTCGGCATTCCTGTATCACGGCCACGGGCAATGTTGAGTGCCCCTAAATCAAGCGGAAGGCCGATTAGGTTGTTACGCAGGGCATCGGTAATAAATTCATCAATTTCGTTACCCACTTGCCGCGTCATGCCGCGAACAATCGCACCGATGGCCTGGTCATCGGAAACCGTTGCACCGTTAATTTGATTAAAGGCGACCGGATTGAGGAAGGCGGCAATCAGGCCAATATCGCCATTTTCCATATCAATGTCGGTACGAGCGACCGTTTCAGTCAGCATCGAGTGGCCAAAACGGTAAACCACGTGTGCAAACTCAGCGAAGATAGCCGGATTGATGTCTGCACTGTTGGAGAAGACAAACGGATCGACCGCCGGTTGTACGGTACGAGCGAACTCTTCGAAAACAAGGTGCTGGTATTGCATCTCAGTAGTGAAACGACCTGCCTGGAATAGGTATTCTCCGTTCCAGACCAGAGTGCTGGTATCAGCAGGCAGTGTTTCGATCTGGTGATTCGGCATTAACCATTGGTTAATCAGGCCAACATCACCGGTCGCCAGCAGGGTGGTTTTATACTCTTCGACCAGGCGGTTATGCTCGCTGTGAAACACTGCATGCACGGCGGTCAGGCCGATATTTTCGTTACCGCGCCCGTCACCCGTGATGAAATGCCGATCGAGCAGTTCATCATCGTAGGTTCCTGGAGCCTGAACGCCACCAATCGCATCGTCGCTATCCGCCACCAGACCTTTCGGATTGGCAGTATGGGCAATGTCATCGAGGAAAGCGTGGCCGGTACGGACGGTATTTGGCGGTAAAAAACCTTCGTTAGCTTCAATCAAACCACCAGGGAGATCGTCTGTGGCTGCGGTAACAATCTGCACTTTACCGTTTTCACTTAAGATCAAATTGCCGTAACGGTCAGTCGCCAGCAGCGGAACGTTAAACACATCCTGATCGGTAAGTTTAATTCCGAGTAAGGTTTCAGCCTGGTTCTTAACATCTGCCCAGGTAGCCAGGCCACCGTTTGCTCCACCTAATAAATTACCCGTAGGTTCGGGTTTCCCATCAATTAATACATATTCGCGGATGAATATCTGATGGGAAGGGTGAGAGGTGTAGGTTTGGTTTTGATCAATAAATGGGGTGGTCAGGTTTTTTGTTTCATGATTAGCGTCTACTTCTGCCCGGGTTAATATCATGAAGTTATTAGGATTAGGGTTGTCTTTTGTAGGCGCTACAAATAAAGGGTCATCAGGTTGCAACTCAATGAAAACAATGCCATTGCCCCCTTTAGGAATTAAATCCAGTCCATGGTCAAAAAACTGACCAAAGAATGTCATCCAGCCATTAAAAGCAGGGGACAGACCAATATCGGGAGACAGGTTAGGAATGGACAAACTGCCATTTGCCGACGTTGCGCCTCCCCCTGGCGCACCAGCCAGATCTTCATGTGCTTCAACCGCAGCGGGGTTGGTGGCCGTCTGATCTGAAATTAAGTTACTGATAATACGCGGGTCTGCATCTTTGACCATTCCCCCAATTTGGGTGTAACTGGTCATGTTATCCGCATCTTGTAAGTTCAATGCGGTGAGTCTTGGCATAGTTTGGTCGGCTGAGCCGTAGAGTTCCTGTCCGGGCAGGAGGTTATTCCACGAACCATCTACTGTACGTAACCCGTAAGGCAATAACGGGCTGGAAACAGCATCACGCAGGTCTTCGCCATTGATACTGCCGTCTGCGTTTGTTGCTCCTTCTGATATTTTGATCTGCTTAAGGATAAATGCAAGGTCGTGGAGCGTGACCGTAAAGTCATATTGTGAGGCCATAAATAATTACCCCTATTTTACTCTCAAGATCTTTCATCATTCGTTTCTGCCGCTTTGATAAAAAGGGCAGAAGAATGAACCGTTTTCTAAGAACTGGTTATTCGATTGCTGTTGTGTGTCTAAAATCCTTATTATTTAAATTAAATTATCGCCATCCAGTGTTGAGTAATTCTCCATGAATATTAATTAGCAGGTTAAGTTATTTATCGTATTTGCCGAGAGTTACGCATGTGCACGCGGCCTCCACATTTTGAAAATGCGGATGCATTCGAGGCAAATAAGCTTTAGAAAGTGACGTTAACAATCTGGGTGGTTTATTGAGGTTTTCATCTCACATTACATTTTTGTTATGATCATAACTATGGTTTCTCCCGGCATTACTTCTCTCATACTTTTTTATTAAAATGTAAAAATGAACATATTTTGTCATATGTATTTCACAGCTCAGTCCATTTTGACTATTAGAACCTTCAATATTAAGCAGTTAAAGTATGAATTCACACAAGCTTTGCGGCAAGTGATTCCATGGCTACCTGTTTGATAAATATTGTTTTTTATTTATGTGGCAAGCAGTATTGGAGGGATGTTTTCTTATATGTTACAAATAAGAAATAGTCTCATTATCAATGGTCAGAGATGCGTCTTTTCATTTCTTTACATTCTGATTTGACATAAAAACTGTTTTGCTGCGGGGGTGTGATTAAATATCAGTCAGGAAATAACCATTAAAGGTTATTAATTGTATTCTGGGAAAAAAGGTTTTTTGTTGTTTCACTCATGCCCCTGATGGGGCATTTCGCGATTTACCCTTTGTACGCATGAATAATCGATTCAGTCAGACATTTCTTTGGGATAATTAAAACTTATACCCTCAATTAATTTATATCCTTTGGCGGCTGGGGCGTAAGGTTGACCAACGTTTCGAGCCGTACCGGAGTCAACGGTACTCTTGGTTGCGGCAGGGGCCAGTCAAGCAGATAGCGCGCGGCGGTGGCACAAATTTTCCCCTGACAAGCCCCCATACCACAGCGGCTGTTCAGTTTGGCGGCCGTCCAACCCTTGTGGCGACTTATCTGTCCCAGCGAGACATCCTCACAGCGGCACAAAAAGGTGTCGGCGGTACCCAGGGTTTTCAGTCTGGGATTAAGCACAAACGTTTGGCTCACCGCAGCGGCAAAACGCTGCCATTTACTGCGTTTTTCCAGCAATGCCCGAGCGGACGCGATATTACCGCTGGCGGCATACCCGGCGATTGCACCTTCCGCCAAAGCCAGTTCACTGCCACCCACACCCGTACATTCACCCGCCGCATACAGATTGGTAATACTGGTTTGTTGCATATCATCGACAGCAATGGCCGCATTTTCTATTCGGCAACCCATTAACATGGCTAACTCAATATTTGCCACCAGCCCGAATCCGCAGGCTAATCGAGAGCAGTCTATTGTTCGAACCTTTCCACCCTGTTGGACACGGACAGCCGTGAGCCGCTGCTGGCCTTGCGCTTCCAGAACATAACTATTGGCTCGATAGTGTCGGTTCATTAAACGTAATGATTGCCGCACTTTTTCGGGCCAATGCCAGAGCCCGCTGGCGAAACGGGCCAGGCTTGTGACAGAAGCCTGCTCGGCCAGCAACGTGACCTTACCGCCCGCTTGAGTGACGCTATCGGCAACAGCAAGTAATAACGGGCCACTGCCTGCAATGACAACCCGCTCACCTTGAAGCGATAAGCCATTTTTGATTTGTGCCTGCAATCCCCCCGCACCCGTCACGCCGGGCAGCGTCCAGCCAGGGAAGGGCAGTAACAGTTCGCGCGCGCCGCAGCATAAGATCAAACGTTGATAGTCGATAGTCCCGCACCCTTTGTCGTTCTCGTACAGGAGCTGCTGTGGCCCGCTTTGTGCCACAACTTTTGTGCCACTGAGCAAGGTGACGTTATCCAACGCCGTAATAGCTTGCCGATAAAACTGTGCGAGCGTGGGTAATACAGCCGCAGGCCCATCACGCCAGATTTGTCCGCCAGGACGAGGGTTATCATCCAGCATCACTATGTGTTTCTGGCTTTCGCTTGCGGCCAACGCGGCGGCCATCCCGGCTGGACCTGCACCGATAATCAATACTTCGCAGCGCACGTTATTCATTTATTCCCACTCCTTTCGATTTTCATCCCGCCCTGGCACAAGGTTTGGCAAGCCAATCTTTGTATGCCATCGATGATGACCCGACATTCCTGACACACGCCCATGCCACAAAAAGCCGCACGCGGTTGCTGGCTAACGGATATCCGGCAGTGATCCTGTCCGCTTGCGCTGAGGGCTGCGGCCACGGTGATACCTTCCTGTACCTGACAGGGAAGCCCGGCGATGGTTAAGGAGATCAGTTTCATAAGAGGGACTCTTCTGTGGCGAACATACGCGCAGCGAGATAAGGGGTGTCATCAATGGCTGTGCGCTGTTGTTGAATTTGTGCCGCGATCAGCGCAGCACTTCCCAACGCGGTGGTGACGCCCAATCCTTCATGCCCGAGTGCCAACCAAAGCCATGGATAAGCAGGATGGGGACCGAGCAAGGGGAGCCCGTCGGCTGATGCGGCCCGAAATCCCGCCCAGCAGCGGATGATGCTCATTTTTGCAAGGCCTGGCAGGAAATCGGTGGCGCGTTTGAGCATGGTGGCAAGCAATGGCATGTCAATTGCCGTGTCGAGCGTGTCAAACTGGCGTGAGGAGCCGATCAGCAATTGCCCGGTCGGACGAGCCTGAACGTTAAATGCCACCGAGGTACCCTTTGCCGCATGCGCGCTGGCTCCGTAGCCTAGCTCTACCAATTGATGCTTCACCGTATGCGGGTAGCGATCGGTGATGGCCAGTTGGCCTTTTTTCGCTCTGAGTAGCGGAGTTGGCAAGAGCTTATCGGCTTGTAATCCACAGGCGAGCGTTATCACCGGCGCGCTAAGTCGCTGCCCGCTGGCTAAAACCACAGCCTGCTGTTCTAACGCGACCACTTCGCCATAGACCCGCTGGACGGCTTCACCCGCGTCTTCAATTAACCAGCGAGCGGCATTAGGGGCATAAATAATGCCGTCTCCCGGTACGTGCAAACCGCCCGCTAATCCGCCACGCAGCATGGGTTCAAGCTGTGCAACCTGTTGTGAACTCAGCATTTCACTGTTCACACCCAATGCCGCCATCCGTTGCTTTTTAACTTCCGCAATGGCCATTTCTTCTGGTTTTTCTGCGATCCACAGCGTGCCGCAACCTTGCCAGGCACAGTTGTCGGGCATACGGTCTACCACGCCGCGCCACAAATTCAGGGAGTAGCTGCTCAGCGCCAATTCTGCGGGATTATCATCCATACAAACCAGATGCCCCATACCCGCCGCGGTGGCGCCAGGGAGTTGATCGTCAACCAGTAACACCCTTAACCCTTGCTGTGCTAATTGCCAGGCGCAGGCCGCACCGATAATACCCGCGCCAATGACAATCGCATCGGCGGTAGCCATTAACGGATCCCCCATGCAAAAGCGTCACGTTCATCCAGCAAAAGTTGGCTATCAGCACAGACAAAAGCCTGGCCGCGAATAAAAGGTGTCACGCGATTACCCGTATTGGGCTGGTAATATCCGCTGAATTCACTGCCGATCACACTGGCCTGTCGCCACACTTCACCTGGCTGTAATTTACCGTCTGCGGCAAGGCACGCGAGTTTGGCGCTGGTTCCGGTACCACACGGCGAGCGGTCGTAAGCCTTACCTGGGCACAAGACGAAATTGCGGCTGTCAGCGTGTTCATCGGCACAGAACAGCTCGATATGGTCGATGACCCCGCCGTCTTCACCGTAGATCCCCGCGTTTTCTAACGCCTGTCGGACCGCCCAACTAAAGGCGGTGAGGGCGTCAATATTGTTTGTGGAAATAGCCAGATGATGGTCGCTGATGAGAAAGAACCAGTTTCCTCCCCATGCAATATCGCCGGTTACCACGCCATAGCCGTCAACCTGCACAGCGACCTGCTGACGGTAGCGCCAGGCGGGGACATTTTCGATAGTGACGCTGCCATCGGTATGTAGTGTGGCGCTTACCGTGCCGACTGGGGTTTCAATCAGGTGTTCGCCAACTCCGATGCGGCCCAGGTATGCCAGGGAGGTGATTAACCCAATCGTGCCGTGGCCGCACATGCCCAGATAACCCGTATTATTGAAAAAGATCACCCCGGCTGCGGCCTCAGGTGAGCAGGGTTTGCAGAGCAAAGCCCCGACTAAAACATCGTTGCCACGGGGTTCCAGAATGACGGCGCTGCGCCAGTCATCATACTGTTGGGCGAAGCGCGCTTTACGCTCAGCCATGCTGCCGTTCCCCAGGTCAGGGAAACCATCGATAATCAGCCGGGTAGGTTCACCGCCGGTGTGGGAATCGATCGCGCGTAATGCGATGAAGGGGGATGCAGGTGTCATCGGAGTCTCTCAATGGTTAATTAAATGTTACCAATGGATGTAGACTGACCGAAAACTTGCTATCACGGCTTGACCTGTTTCGGCAAAGGAAATGCCGAAATTAGCACAATGCAAAAAGTATGCGGCAATCCGCATAATCAATCGAACGCGCTTGATAAGTTAATAAAAAGTTAATATTGATCCAGGTGAGTTAAAAACAACCCACTATGGCCATTCGCGGGAAAAGGTATTTCTATGCGATTAACCCAAAGCTTTGATGCCCTTCCGCTGACTCCCTGTACCGCTGAGCAGGAAGCGGAGGAGTCATTTGCTGTCGATCAACTCAAACTGCTCTGTGATGGCCTGGCACAACAGCGCCCCAGTTCGTTACGGAGTATGTTGAATTCACTGGCATTGATTGCACCGCTACTTAACGCCATTCCCAATGTGGTGTTCTTTATCAAAGACCGGCAGGCGCGCTATCTGCTGGCGAATCTCACATTAGCCAAACGTTGTGGTTTTAAAACGGTGACGCCGCTGTTAGGTAAAACCTCGGCAGACGTGTTTCCGACACAGTTGGGTTCAGGCTACACCGAGCAAGATCTTCGGGTGTTACACCAGGGCGTGCAGATTCAGGATCAGCTTGAAATGCACCTTTATAGCGGCCGTGAAACGGGCTGGTGTCTGACGCAAAAGCTGGCGCTGTATGACCGGCAGGGCAAGATTATCGGCATGGCCGGGATCTCACATGACCTGCAGGAAGCGAAAGCGAATCATCCGGCTTATCAACGGTTGGCGGCGTTGGATATTTACATCCGCCAGCATTACGACAGGCCGATTGCGATGGACGAATTACGCACGCTGACCGGGCTTTCCGTTGCGCAAATTGAGCGTTACTGCAAACGTATTTTCCACCTGACACCGCGTCAGATGATCCACAAAGTTCGGCTTGAGAAAGCCACTGAACTGTTGGCAAGCGACTTGCCCATTACCGATATCGCCATACAGTGTGGCTATACAGACCACAGCGCTTTTAGCCGCCAGTTTAAAGCCATGACCGGCGCTACCCCTCGCGATTTCCGTGCCACGTTAGTTCCCTAATTACCTGAAGTTATTCGTTTTATGATGCGGCTGCGTCAGAGTATTTGCTGCGCGCCGCTCTCCATCATTATGCCAATTTCGTCCTCGCATTCGGTGAAAACCGTCAAGCCGCTACTGAGAATACAGGTCAATCTGTTATCGAATTTCACCAAATATTAACCATCAATTAACAACTCAGGCGATAGGACAAAAACGATGAGCCATAAAGCGATTAACTGGAGTGGTGTGTTCCCTGCGGTCAGTACTCAGTTCCGCAAAGATTTTTCTCTGGACCTGGATGCGACCCATGCGGTGATTAAAAACCTGGTCAAAGACGGTGTTTCTGGCCTGGTGGTATGTGGCACGGTGGGTGAGAACACCTCGATGACCACGCAGGAAAAACTGGCGGTGATTGAAGTGGCGAAAGACGCCGCGCAAGGCAAAGTGCCTGTCATCGCAGGGATTGCCGAATTTACTACCGCCTTTGCGCAGAACATGGCGCGTGAAGCGGAAAAAGCCGGTGTTGATGGCGTGATGGTGATGCCTGCTCTGGTTTATTCTTCGAAACCGCATGAAACGGCAGCACATTTCCGCAGCGTGGCCAGCGCCACCGATTTGCCGATCATGGTCTACAACAACCCGCCTATTTATAAAAATGATGTCACGCCGGACATCCTGACCTCGCTGGTCGATTGCGACAACATCGTCTGTTTCAAAGACTCTTCTGGCGATACCCGTCGCTTTATCGATTTACGCAATGCGGTCGGCGATCGCTTTGTGTTATTCGCAGGCCTGGACGATGTGGTCCTGGAAAGCCTCGCCGTGGGCGCAGAAGGGTGGATCTCTGGCATGTCCAATGCTTTCCCACGCGAAGGGGAAACCTTGTTCCGCCTGGCTAAGCAAAAACGTTTCGAAGAAGCTCTGGCTCTGTATAGCTGGTTTATGCCGTTGCTGCATCTGGATGCTCGCCCGGATCTGGTGCAGTGCATCAAGCTGTGTGAAGAGCGCGTTGGCCGTGGCAGTGCGGTGACCCGTCCGCCACGTTTGGCATTGCAGGGAGAAACGTTGAAAGAAGTGACGGCGATCATCGATACCGCCCTGGCAAACCGTCCGGCGCTGCCAGACGTCGGCCTGTAATCAACCATAACGGCCCGGCATTTTACCGGGCTTTATCGGGCAATCGAACAGGGGAAACCGATGTCGACACACAGCACTTACGCCCTAAGTGGCAAACAGTTTATTGGCGGGCAGCGCATTGCCAGCGGTGACGCCGAACTCATCAGCCTACGGGCCGATAATCAACAGCCAACAGGCTACCGTTTCTATCAAGCAAGCCTTACAGAAGTTGATGCCGCCGCACAGGCTGCGGCTCGAGCCTTTAACGTCTATTCACAAACCAGTGCCGAGCAGCGAGCTGATTTTCTTGCCGCAATCGCTGATGAACTGGATGCGTTGGGGGACGATTTTTTTGCTTTTGCCGCACAAGAGACGGCACTGCCTCTCCCACGTCTGACCGGTGAGCGAGGAAGAACAAGCGGGCAGATGCGTTTATTCGCCGAATTGTTACGCAGTGGTCGCGTGCACGGGGCAAAGATTGATAGCGCATTACCCGATCGTACGCCGCTGCCAAGACCGGATTTACGCCAGTATCGCACCGCTATCGGTCCTGTAGCTGTGTTTGGTGCCAGCAACTTTCCTCTGGCGTTTTCCACCGCCGGTGGGGATACCGCTGCCGCGTTAGCCGCGGGTTGTCCGGTGGTATTCAAGGCTCATAGTGGCCATATGATCACCGCTGAATTAACCGCGCTGGCTATTGAGCGTGCCGTGCAAAAACAGCAGATGCCTGCGGGTGTCTTCAATATGGTATTCGGTGGCAGCATCGGCGCCGATTTGGTGCAACATCCGGCGATTCAGGCCGTGGGATTTACCGGTTCATTGCAAGGTGGCCGGGCATTATTTGATTTAGCCATGCAACGTCCACAACCGATCCCCGTGTTTGCCGAAATGTCGAGCATCAACCCGGTCGTTGTCATGCCGCAGGCGCTGGCTCAGCGTGGCGAAAAGATTGCCCAGGAATTGGTTTCTTCTTTTACGCTCGGCTGCGGTCAGTTCTGCACTAAGCCGGGTCTCATTATCGGTAAGCGTAGTGCGGCTTTCACGCAGTTGATCGCTGATTTGCAAATGCGTGTTAATGCCAGCCCGCCGCAGACCATGCTGAATGCCGGAACCCGGGACCATTATCTCAGCGGTTTGCAGGCATGGGATCAACATCCACAGCTACATCATCTGGCCGGAAGCAGAGCAGAGCACGCTCACCTGGCGGTCGCCCAGCTCTATCAGGCCGATTGCCAATTATTGCTCAATGCCGATCCTCTTTTGCAGCAAGAAGTCTTTGGCCCGGTGGCGATTGTCGTGGAAGTCGCAGACCAGCAGCAGTTGCTTGCTGCGTTGGAAAACTTGCAAGGGCAGTTGACCGCCACGCTGTTAGCCGATGAGGAAGACCTTGGCGAGGCGAGTGCATTGGCGCAGTTACTCACCCGTAAAGCGGGGCGAGTGCTGTTTAACGGCTACCCAACAGGTGTGGAAGTCTGCGAGGCGATGGTTCACGGCGGGCCTTATCCGGCAACCAGTGATTCACGTGGAACTTCGGTCGGAACCCTGGCTATCGAGCGGTTTTTGCGTCCCGTCTGCCTGCAAAACTATCCCGCCGCACTGTTACCTCCAGCACTACAGGACAGCAACCCGCTGAACCTGCTGCGCTTAGTTAACGGTGAATACACTCGCGCAGCCCTGCATTCGCCTGCCACTCATTAAAAAACTGGAAAGCTAACCATATGACAACACAGGGCAAATTTAAAAAGCAGCTGACACTTACCGATTTGACGTTTATCGGCCTTGGCGCAATTTTTGGTTCCGGATGGTTATTCGCCGCAAGCCACGTGGCGTCTATCGCGGGGCCTGCCGGGATCTATTCGTGGTTGATCGGCGGGGTCGCGGTGCTGTTGCTCGGCATTGTTTATTGCGAACTGGGAGCCGCACTTCCTCGCGCCGGGGGCATCATTCGTTATCCGGTGTTTTCCCACGGGGAATTGATGGGATACCTGTTGGGGTTTATCACACTGATTGCGTTTTCCAGCCTGATCTCGATAGAAATCGTGGCTGCACGGCAATATGCAGCGGCCTGGTTCCCGGCACTTAGCAAGCCGGGATCAGGCGATCCCACCCTGATAGGCTGGGTGGTGCAATTCATCTTGCTGTGCATTTTCTTTACGCTGAATTACTACAGTGTCAAAACCTTCGCTAAATCCAATAACCTGATAAGTATTCTAAAGTTCATTGTGCCGGTGTTGGTTATCGTGGTGCTGTTCACGTTCTTCAAACCTGAAAACTTGCACAGCCAGGGGTTTGCTCCCTTTGGTTCAGCCGGGGTGGAAGCGGCTATTTCTGCCGGTGGGATTATCTTCGCCTATCTGGGGTTAACGCCCATTATTTCTGTCGCCAGCGAAGTACAAAACCCGCAGCGTACTATCCCGATAGCCCTGATCTTGTCAGTGGTGCTTTCCACCATTATCTATGTGCTGCTGCAACTGGCCTTCCTCGGCAGCATACCTTCCGAATTGCTGAGCGGTGGCTGGCAGAACATCAGCCAACACTTCTCGCTGCCGTACCGTGATATTGCCGTCACGCTGGGGATGGGATGGTTGGCCTTCCTGGTGGTGAGCGATGCCATTATTTCGCCAAGTGGCACCGGCAATATCTATATGAATGCTACGCCACGCGTCGTATACGGATGGGCGCGGGCAGGGACGTTCTTCAAAATTTTTACCCGTGTCGATGGTGAGTCGGGTATTCCGCGTCCGGCGCTGTGGTTAACATTCGGACTTTCTATCTTCTGGACATTGCCGTTCCCGTCCTGGGAAAAGCTGATTGGGGTGGTTTCTGCCGCGCTGGTTCTGAGCTACGCCATTGCTCCGGTTACCGCAGCCGGATTACGCCGCAACGCACCGGACATGCCGCGACCGTTCTTTGTCAGGGGTTTTAGCGTATTAGGGCCAGTGTCGTTCATCATCTCGGCATTGATCGTTTACTGGTCTGGCTGGAACACCGTCTCATGGTTGCTTGGCCTGCAAATTGTGATGTTCTTTGTCTATATCCTGTTTAAAAACAAAGTGCCGACTCACACTGTCAGCCTGAAACAGCAAGTCTGGTCGTCACTGTGGCTGATTGCTTTCTACGCATTGATTATCGTGGCTTCGTATCTGGGCAGTTTTGGTGGCATCAACGCGATTGGCCACCCGTGGGATACCTTATTGGTGGCCAGCATCGCGCTGCTGATTTATTACTGGGGAGCTTACACTTGTTTGCCTCAGGCCAATTTTGTCGGAGATGAGGAAGAGTGATGCTAAAGGAAGAAATGGCTGTGAAAAATACCGTCAATCTTACGCTGCAAGAAGCCTGGCAGCTGGCGTATCAAGCTTTGTATCGCAATGGTTTCAGTGCCAGACAGGCCGATGCGGTGGCAAAAAATGTCACCGCCGGAGAGCGCGATGGCTGCCATTCTCATGGTTTGTATCGTGTGTTGGGTTGCGTTCGTTCGCTGCAAGCTGGCAAGGTGGCGGCAGATGCTGAGTCGACCCTCATCGATAGCGCCCCGGCAGTGTTACGTGTTGATGCGCATGGCGCGTTCTCGCTATTGGCTTATCAGGCGGCGCTGCCTGAATTTGTCGCCAAAGTCCGTCACTGTGGCATTGCCGCGCTGGCAATCAATCATTGCGTTCATTTTTCTGCGCTGTGGGCGGATATCGAACCGCTTACCGAACAGGGGTTGGTTGCGCTGGCCTGCACCCCAAGCCATGCCTGGGTCACACCCGCTGGAGGCACCCAACCTTTATTTGGCACCAATCCAATCGCTTTTGGATGGCCGCGTCAGGGGAAACCTCCGTTTGTGTTTGATATGGCGACCAGTGCCGCCGCACGGGGCGAGATTGAACTTCATCGCCGCGCGAATAAGCCGCTGCCAGAGGGTTGGGGGATTGATAGTCATGGCAAACCGTCTACCGATGCCGCCAGCGTACTGCAAGGTGCAATGTTGACGTTCGGTGGACATAAAGGATCAGCACTGGCAGCAATGGTGGAACTGATCGCCGGGCCATTGATTGGGGATATGACCAGCAAAGAATCGTTGGCATACGACCAACAGACAGGTTCTTCGCCTTATGGCGGAGAGCTGATTATTGCGATGGACCCTGAGCGTTTTCTGGGCGCGGATAAAGAGGCGTATTTAGCCAAAGCGGAAGTGCTATTCAACGATATGGCCGCGCAAGGAGCCCGCATCCCTGGTGAACGGCGCTTTAAGGCGCGTCAGCACAGTGAGCAGTTTGGTGTGGAATTACCCCTGACGTTATATGAAGAGATCGTGGCATTGAGTCAGTAACACGGTAAAATCACGTGCTGAAAATCGTGATGCTACGTGAATTTTGACAGGGTTGATGGTCTGCCAAATGCTCAGAATTCACGTAGCGCACGCATCCTTCATGAGTTCTCTTTGAGGGAGAACGCTTCAATAAGGAGATAACTCATGCTCAAACAAAACTTCAATGAACTACAAATTTTTCTTGTGGTTGCACGAGAGCGTAGTTTTACCAAAGCAGCCGCTAAGCTTGGCGTTTCGCAATCAGCACTTAGCCATGCGATCAAGGCGCTCGAAGAACGCTTAAACCTCCGTCTTTTGACCCGGACAACCCGAAGCGTTGCGCCAACGGAAGCGGGCGAAAGAATTATTGCCTGTCTCGAGCCCCGAATTGCCGATCTTGAGCAGGAGCTGGAGTCGCTTGTTCAACTGAATGGGACAACTTCAGGCAATATACGTTTATCTGCTGGGGAGCATGCCGCACGTAGTCTGGTGTGGCCGAAGCTAAAACCCTTTCTCAGGGAATACCCGGAAATCAATGTCGAACTGGTGGTTGATAATGGTTTTGTCGATATTGTCGAAGGGCGTTTTGATGCCGGGATTCGCCTTGGTGAAAGTGTTGATAAGGACATGATCGCCGTGAGGATCGGCCCAGATATGCGGATGGCCGTGGTCGGTTCACCAGCCTATTTCGCCGCCAACCCAGCTCCTGAAACGCCGCACGAGCTACAAAATCATCGGTGCATCAATATGCGCTTGCCAACTGCCGGTGGCCTGTATCATTGGGAATTCGAGAGGGAAGGGAAGCCATTGCGTGTCAGAGTTGAGGGGCAACTGACGTTAAATCTCCTGGAGCAAAGGATAGATGCTGTTTTATCCGGGTTTGGCATTGCCTGCGTACCTGAAGATAGGGTTCAGGATTATGTAGAATCAGGAGAACTTATTCAGGTTCTACAAGACTGGTGCCCGTCTTTCCCCGGATACTACCTTTACTACCCCAGCCGCAAACAGCATCCGCCTGCTTTTGCTCTGATGATAGATGCCTTGCGATACTCGGAATAACGGGCCTGCATTGAACGGCAGACCCGTTTGAGTCTTAACGGCCTACACGAGCCTGATGCTCCTTTGAGTAACGATCGCCGACAATTTTAACCGTATCAAGCGCCTGCGTTATCTTACGTAAATCATCCTGAGAAAGAATGATTTCAGTCGCTCCCAAATTTTCTTCGAGTCGGTGAAGTTTGGTGGTGCCTGGGATGGGAATAATCCACGGCTTTTGTGCCAGCAACCATGCCAGTGCAATTTGCGCAGATGTCACACCTTTTTCGGCTGCCAGTTCACCCAGTAATACGATCAGCTTTTCATTGGCTTCAATCGCTTGTGCGGCAAAACGCGGCACTTTGCTACGGAAATCATCCTCACCAAACGTGGTTCCCGCCTTAATCGCTCCCGTCAGGTAACCTCTTTTGTCGTGACTTAAACGTCGAGTTTGCGGCCAGTCAGCCATTCCACCATCGCCGGGTCACGATGGGAGAAGAATGCACTGGTTGCAGTATCAAGGGCGGAAATTCGCAGCATATCTTCAGTACTGAGTTCAAAATCAAGGATGTTGATATTCTCAGCCATTCGCTCTTTGCGAACTGATTTTGCCAGCGAAACGATGCCGCGTTGAAAGATCCAACGCAGGACAACCTGACCCACGCTTTTGCCGTATTTCTCACCCATCGCTGTTAATACGGGGTGCTGGAACAGACCATTTTTGCCTTCAGCAAAAGGCGCCCAGGCTTCAGGCTGAATGCCACGGCTTTGCATCCACGGAACGGCGTGTAGCTGCTGGTTGAAGGGGTTTACTTCAATCTGGTTTACGGCAGGGGTAACGTTGTTGAAAGCGATAAGATCGGCAAGTCGGTCAGGGTGGAAGTTGCTTACGCCAATGGCGCGGATTTTTCCTGCGCGCTGAAGTTCTTCCATTGCACGCCAGGCACCATGGACATCGCCATACGGCTGGTGAATCAGGTACAGGTCAACATAGTCCAGTTGCAGCCGGTTCAGGGAACGTTCGAACTGCGCTTTAGCGCCGTCGTAATTTGTATCCTGCAGCCACAATTTAGTCGTTACAAAGAGTTCGTTACGTGAGATGCCGCTGCGTTTCAGTGCGTTCCCGACCTGAGTTTCATTCTGGTAGGACGCTGCGGTATCAATCAGGCGATAACCCGTTTCGATGGCATCAATTACAGCACGCTCGCATTCGGCAGCATCCGTCATCTGAAACACACCAAAGCCCAGAAGGGGCATTTCAATACCGTTGTTCAGTTTTACTGTTTGCATGACGTTATCCTTCAACTGTTGTTCAGGAGAAGCATAATGCAAAGTGATTTATTCGATTAGATAGGGTAATCCGCTAGGGCTTATTAGTAACATTCATCAATTGCCATTATCGGGATAGCCACTGATGCTAAATCAATGAGTTACTTGCAATGGCTTTGTCCAAAAGGGGGTTAGACCTCTTTATGACGTTTATGAGGTAGAATTATCAAATCAATTGATATCGATCGAAAACTTACATTTATCGGTCGATGAAATTTTATGCTAATTGGCTGTATTCAGGGAAAATAATGACAGTAAACCGCAATGCTGTGGCTGCGATGATCGCATTTTTGTTGTTCAGTACTTCTGTTTGCGCCGACATGGATCTCGGCTCTTTAGATATTCTGGCGAGAGATAATCCGCAAAGCCCAGTGCCGAAAGGCTTTGTCGTCGGTGCTGCGGGACTGGGCGGGCAGGCTCGCTATCAGGGGCAGGATAACAGTACCTACCTGATTCCTGGCGGCCTCTATTTTGGCGACCAACTGATGTATCTGGGCGACCGCGCTCGCTACTATTTTCATCTGGATGATAACGTGGCGCTGTATGGTTACGGACGCTATCGCTTCGGGAATCTCGACCCGAGTGACGCTGATTCTCTGCATGGAATGCATAAGAGAAAAGGGGAGTTGGAAGCCGGCGTCGGTGGCACGATCATTACGCCTTATGCATTGTTGAGCGCCCGTTTTGCCACGGATATCACCGGGCGCAGCAACGGACAAGAGCTGCTGTTGTGGGCTGATTTTCCGATTATCAAAGGCAATCTGCTAGTGATGCCGGGCATGGGGATGATGATCCGCAGCGATAAAATGGCGAATTACTACTTCGGTGGCGTCTCGTCAGCGGAAGCGACTCCACAGCGTCAGGCCTGGGACACCGGGACCACGTTTTCACCGATGGCGGCGGTGGTCACCAGTTATCGTTTCAGCCCACACTGGATGGGCCTGTTTGCCGCCAACTATGAACTGTACGACAAAAGTATTGCTGACAGTCCTATCGTTCAGCATAACGGCGAGTTATATGTCATTGCCGGTGTCGGCTATACCTGGTAGCAAACGAGCAGCGGGAAGAATGTTTACGTATGACGCAGTTACCGTTGCTCTGCAAAACAGGAAGGAGAGACAAATGACTTTGAGTGACCATAGAGGATGGTTACCAATTCTGTTATTTAACATAATATACATTATGCGCACCAAGGTAAGGTAAGACAGAATCCAGTGATTAATCAGCCTCATTGCCCTGGTTGCTGATAGCCTCCGAAAGTTCCTTCTCCAGCATTGATACCGTCACTTTGGCCATCTCATCGTTCGACTGGTCACCACGACCGTTTTTCCAGGCATCACGCTCCCGGCGAGCTCGTTCCAGGTCATACTCAATTTTTTCGACTGTACGCATCGTTCTTCTTTCCTCAATAATCACTGGCCGTTCTGCCAGAAAATCTGCGTCCGTTTTATCAACGGCGCTGTACGACAGCCAGTCATGACTTTGTTTATCTGACATCACAGCCCTCCAGATTTACGTATGCGCAAATATGTACACTAATTTAGGCTCCAGTTCAGTTGCCCTGACCGATCCTAATTACCCAGAAGCAACTGAACGTAATATGAAAACTGATTACAGCACAGTAACGGCAAGATTAAATGACCACTTCTATACGCTATGTTGTGGATACGCTAGTTAAGGCTGCAGAAGACGGCTTGCTCGATTAATTAAGCCAGGTTTTGTTGGGTATCGGACCAGAACGGATAGTCTGTATACCCTTTTTCATCCCCGCCATACATAGTCGCCCAGTTGACCTCATTCAGTGGCCAGTCATTTGCCAGACGTTCTGCAAGGTCCGGGTTCGCAATATAAGGGCGACCAAAGCCGATCAGGTCGGCTTTTCCTTGCTGTAGATATTCCTCGGCGCGTTGCTTGTCAAACCCACCGGCAATAATCAACGAGCCGTCATATGCGGCGCGAAATTTCTCAATAAACCCGGCCGGAATTGCCTGTTCGCCAAGTGTTTGCTGGTCACTCAGATGAACATAGGAGAGAGAGCGTTGATTGAGTTTATTTGCCAGTAGTAGCCAGGTTTCTTCTTCACCATCAAAGGCATGCATATCAAACAAGCGGCCAAACGGTGCCAGACGAATACCCGTTTTACCTGCACCAATCGCCTGTGAGACGGCATCAGTCACTTCAAGCACAAAGCGAAGACGATTTTCAGGATCTGCACCACCGTATTCGTCCTGGCGGGTATTTAACCCTCCATTGATAAACTGCTCAAGGAGGTATCCATTAGCGGCGTGTATTTCAACGCCATCAAAACCTGCCCGCATTGCATTTTTCGCAGCCCGGACGTAATCGTGAACGATGTCCTTAATCTCAGCGACTGACAATGCGCGTGGTTCAGAGACCGGCACAGGGCCTGGCTGCCCTGCGTCATTGCGGGCATAGCAGGTTGAATTATTAGCTTTCACCGCAACTGAACTGACCGGAGACTGTCCGTCAATTTGCAGACTGTGATGAGAAATACGGCCAACATGCCAGAGCTGGATGTAAATTTTCCCGCCAGCGTCGTGTACTGCTTTCGTCGTCAGCTCCCAACCTTTAACCTGCTTCTCGTTATAAATTCCGGGAGTAAAGAGATAACCCTGCCCCTGCACGGATATCTGAGCCCCTTCCGTGATAATCAATCCTGCCGATGCACGCTGTTGGTAGTATTTTGCCGTCAGTTCGTCAGCGGTATCACCTACCGTTGCTCGTGATCGTGTCATTGGTGCCATCACGACACGGTTTCGCAGTGTGGTGTCCCCGGCTTTGAAGGGGGTAAACAGCTTGTCCATTTTTATCTCCTTTAAATAAAAGAACAATAATGGTTGCTGTGATGCCGTAAGGGAACATCTGTATATTCCGAACAGATGTTCCATAAATTCTACTTTAACGCGCAGAATCCACCGAATTGCACAACAAGGTTGTGGGCTATTATGCGAACAAACATGGCTACTAATAAAGTGGCCCCCTCCCCTGAATTTGCATGAATTATATTGACATGGATCATAAAACAGAAAAATAGCCACAGCAGTACATCCAATTGACACTAACATTTGGATCAATAAACAGTACATCCGCACCCACGGTCAGCAATTTCTGCATGTGGGTGATGGCGGTCACCAACAACGATGCATCTTAGAATAAGTAGATAATAAAAATGTATAAACCGTCATGGCTATATAGCAGAAAAGATATGTTTATTATATTAAAGGATAACTTAGCATGGGTTATTCCAGCGTTAATTTTATCGATACTTATTCCACTGAATACCGGGTATGAAAAACCCTTAAACATGGTGTTGACATTTATATCGCTATGTATTGCAAGAAAAAACAAAATTGCTTTCTATCTGACGATAATTTCTTTTTTTATTATTTGCTTATACATCCCTATAGGACATGATTTTGGGCAGATTAGCTTTGGTTATATTGCCTCTGCGTTTCAAACGAATAAAGGTGAAATGACTGAATTCATAAAAAGCGTGAGCTCTAATGCTTTGCTGATATTTTCTATAAGCATCTTCTTTTTGATTTTATATGTTATTAAAGGTAAAGGGTTTAGTCAAAAATCAAGTCTTATTTATCTTCTTTTATTTTGCATTGTCAATGTAAAATCAATTCCAGCCAGAATGCTGGTTTCGACTATTGGTTACTCAAACCAGTATACGACGGAATTAAAGTCTCTTGAATCGCAGAAAAACATCCCTGATGACTTTACGACTTCCGACATTAAGAAAAAATATCAGAATATTGTCGTTGTTATAGGTGAAAGCGCTGGTAGAGATTACATGTCATTGTATGGTTATCAGCATGACACTACTCCATGGCTAAAAAATGCACCCGGTTATTTCTTCGCAAATTATATCTCTGCGGCCCCTGATACCTATCTTTCTCTGCCGAGAACAATGGCCATGACTAATGGTGATCACACTGATATTAAAAACAATATCGTCGCTCTGGCTAATAAAGCAGGTTTCAATACTTTCTGGATTTCCAATCAGGGTTATATTGGTGAATATGATACGCTATCAACCGTTATTGCAGAGTATGCACAGCATAAAACCTTCTTAAAAAAAGGGGATTTTGATTCAAACAATGCCGATGATATGCAACTGTTGGATGGTCTACAACAAATTGTAGATAATGAGCACAATCAAAAAGTTATCTTTATTCATATGATAGGTTCTCATCCTGATTCGTGTGAACGACTGAATGGTTTCCCGGTCAACTTCAATGTAAAAAACAATAAAGAAATAAACTGTTATCTGGCAAGCATTCAAAAACTTGATAGTTTTATCGAACGCGCAGTGTCAATCCTGAAGAATAAAGGAGAGAGTTATTCTCTTGTGTATTTTTCAGACCATGGATTGACTGTCAGGCAAACGTCTCGTCATTTAATCTTAGGTCAGGATGTTCAGTATATCTTGTTTGGTAAGGATTCTCGCTCAGTTCTGCATGGTAGAGAATCAAAACAAAACTATAATGTCCCCTTCTTTATCATTGCCAGCGATATACTCACGCACAAGACATATTATAACTACCTGAGCGCAAATAATTTCATGGCAATCTTTGAGTGGTTGGCAGGTTTTAATTCAAATAAAATTAAGCCGTTATCACCCATAGAACATTCAGATGAAAACGTGTCAATTTATGATGGCGAGGCGAGCATCCCTTATAACAGCCTGAAGGATAACGAAATCATTAAGTAATTGAGTTAACTGGCCAATATGAATTTTATATTGGCTTTTTTATTGGAAGTTAATTGGATATCCAAAACTCAAAACACTAAAGATTACGAGTCTGACCAAGATAAGCCAGTACTGCACCACTGCTCTCATTTATACGGCTGACCATCATTAAATTCGCTGACAACTCTGGTGCATCTAAAACCCGATAGACAACGCCAGGAATAGCCACCTGAACTAACGGCGCAGGAACCAGTGCGATTCCCAGCCCTGCACCGGCCATTGCGAGAACACTCAGCGTGCTGGAAATTCGATAAGCAATATGTAATTTATCACCCAGCAAGTTATGCAGCCCGGCGACTAAGTGCGACTCGACATCATCGACTGAGTAGAGAATCAATGGTTCATGCGCCAGCATATCAATTGTTAGCTTATTTTCAGCCACGAGCGGATGATCGCTACACATCACCACGACTCTTTCCCATTCCCCCACTGATTCATAGATAAGCGCAGAATGATGCTCTGGCTGGTAATCAGGCATATAACCCACATCCAGCGTTCCGCTCAGGATAGCCTCACTTTGCAGATGCGGAGCCATTTCCTGACAGAGCAATTCGGCATCAGGATAGGCATGATGAAATGAACGCATATCTTTCATCAATATTCCGCTGAACACCGCATTTCCCGCAAACCCCACCCGCACCCGTCCTGTTTCTCCACGCATTGAACGCTCTACAACCAGACGCGCGTGCTCAACGCTATCCAGCGTACGTTTTGCCTCAACCTGCAAAAGTAATCCAGCCTCAGTAAGTTCGACTCGGCGACTGGTGCGGATAAACAAAGGGCCACCAAGCTCCGTTTCCAGCGCTTTTATCTGCATACTCAATGCGGGTTGAACAATATTCAGGCGCTCGGCAGCCCGACCAAAGTGCCCTTCTTCAGCGACCGCTAAAAAGTATCGCAGGTGGCGTAATTCCATAAAGCGCTCCATCCATCATTAAAAATGATTAATCATTCAATTCAATATATTTGAGTTTAACGTCTTTCGCGACCAAACTGAATCCAGTCAACTAACAGGAGTCAGAACATGCAAAACCAACTTCAGGATCGCCAGGCACTTAACGACCTTATAAATGGCTGGATGCACCGCGATCTCGGTGAATGGGAACAACTCCGCGAGTTATTCCATCCCGATGGCACAATTGAAATTACCTGGTTTGAAGGGCTGGGCAGTGATTTCGTTGAAGGTTCAATGCGTATGGGGCAATCAGATGTACGAACCAAACACCTTATTGCGACGCCGACCATCACATTTAACGCCACCGGTACTAAAGCGATTCTTGAAACCAATGCGATGATCATTGCTGAAAATGTAAAACTGAATCTGGGCTGTGAATGCCATAACCGGTTTTACGATAGGGTAGAAAAACGCGATGGGGTGTGGAAGCTGTCTCACCGCCAGAGTATTTACGATATGGGGACATTTACCTTCCCGATGGGCCTGGTGGAAATAGATCAGAGCGTCGTGGCGAAGTATCCACGCGAATACGCAACGCTTGCCTACATACTGGAAAAGAGCGGATTCCCTGTTCAACGTGTGTTTGCCACACGAGGCAGTGTGCTGGAACAAGACATGAAACGTGATGCTAAAACATGGTTATCCCGTTAAGTCACTGTTCCTGATGGTATACGTAGCACGCCGTCCACCAGCTTACCCCCTTTAGATATGGAGCACTGACGCAATGTTGCCGCTAACCGCTTTACTTCGTGCTCCCCTTATTTAAAATGACTCACTTCATTTCTCCTCTATAGGTATTACGCCAATGCGCCATTGATGCTGCCGTCTGTCTGACGGTCAATTTATTGCCCCGTTTGTTCGGGTCAGTTTCTGGCATCTCTGGAGTACACAATGACGAATACTTTTATCGCGCTTGAATGCGTTGATTTCACATTACCTGACGGCACACCGCTGTTTTCGCAGCTCAATGAAACTTTTGACACTCGTCGTACTGGCCTCGTTGGGCGAAACGGCGTAGGCAAGAGCGTTCTGTCGCAGATTTTAGCCGGGCAAATTCAGCCTTCGTCCGGGCGTTGCACCCGTTCGGGTTCCACATGGTATCTGGCGCAACAGATTGACTATCCCGCAGAGGCCACTGTTGCACATCTTGCCGGTGTGCAGCCCACGATTGACGCGCTCGATCGCATCGAAATGGGCAGCGTGTCTGAGGACGATTTTGATATCGTTGGCCATCACTGGGATATCCGCCAGCAGCTACAGCTTGAGCTGGAAAAATCCGGGCTCGGGCATCTTGACGCATCGACCCCGGTTAGCCAGTTAAGCGGAGGCGAAGCGATGCGTGTCTCATTGGTCGGCGCCTGGTTATCTGAGGCTGATTTTCTAATTCTTGATGAGCCAAGCAATCATATCGACAGTACATGGCGGCAAACTTTGATTAACCAGTTACAGCGCTGGTCCGGCGGATTGTTGGTGGTAAGCCATGATCGGGAGTTGCTGGGATCCATGCAGCGAATTGTTGAACTGTCATCATTAGGCTTGAGTCATTATGGCGGTAACTATTCTTTCTACGCACAGCAAAAGGCGCAAGAGACGCAAAATGCCCTGCAACTGCTTGAGCAACGCAAACGCGAGCGCCTGCGCGAACAAAAAGCCCTGCGCGAGCAGAAGGAGCGCCTTGAGAAGCGGCAATCGCGAGGGAATCGGCAAGGACGCGAGGCCAATCAAGCCAACATTTTACTCGGTGGGCAAAAGCAACGCAGTGAAGCGTCTGCGGGGAAACTGAATCAGCAACATCTTGCCGCACAGGCGTTACTCGATAAACGGGTGCAGGAAGCAGCGAACCAAGTGGATGAAAATGCGACGATCGTGGTGCACGCTTTGGCGGTAAATTCGCCTTCTAAGCGCCGGGTTGCCGAGCTCCAGAATGTACAACTGCCCTTCGTAGCCAACTTCCCTTCCCCTTTGAATTTGACGATTACCGCCCAGCAGCGCATTGGCATTGTCGGGAATAATGGATGTGGTAAGTCGACATTAGTCAAAGTGCTGGCAGGTCAGATTCAGCCATTGTCCGGGGAGTCACGTGTCTCACACGGTCACGCCTGGCTTGATCAACATCTCACAAACCTCGATCCTGAGCGTACCGTTCTGGAACAGATGCTGGACGCCAACCGCTCGGCGGGTGAAGCTGATTTACGCATGCGGTTGGCACAACTGGGCCTTGATGCTGACAAAATCCAGACCGCCAGTGGGTTGCTGAGCGGAGGCGAGCGCCTGAAAGCCGCGCTGGCCTGTGTGCTGTATGCCGATCCTACCCCACAACTCTTATTGCTGGATGAACCCAGTAACCACCTGGATTTACCTTCAATTCAGGCGCTGGAAGCCATGCTTTGTCGTTACCAGGGCGCGCTAGTGGTTGTTTCGCATGATGCGGTATTTCTACAAAACCTGAATTTAACCGACAGGTTAACCCTAACTGAAGATGGCTGGCATCTTCGTGCCTGGGGGCTTTCATGATTCTGCCCCGAGTCTTATCTCTACGTCATGGCTGTTGCCGTCATCAATTAACGGGATAGTGTCCCCACTTAGCTCGACACCATTAAGCAAGACCCGGTACTCCCCGTCACTGCGCATGACGTTGATGCGGTAATAGCTGTTGCCATGTTGATAAACGAGGCTGACAGACGGCCAGTCGCGTGG
Source organism: Buttiauxella selenatireducens (assembly GCF_031432975.1). Lineage (GTDB taxonomy): Bacteria > Pseudomonadota > Gammaproteobacteria > Enterobacterales > Enterobacteriaceae > Buttiauxella > Buttiauxella selenatireducens. Next base: position 2,554,679 of record NZ_CP133838.1, read on the forward strand.
TAGCAAGGTATGGACGGAGATGGCGTCGCCGTGGCGCTCAATGCCCAACAGCGTGTCGACAATTAGCCGGTATGCCCAACCAGCAGAACCGGTATACCAGCTCCAGCCGCCGCGTCCGGTATGAGGTGCAACGCTATAAATGTCCGCAGTCATGACGTACGGCTCCACTTTATAACGCTCAATCGCATCCGGCGTCAGGCTGTGATTGATGGGGTTTATCATCGCCCAAAGCTGCCAGGCGCGTTCAATATTGCCGCTGCGAGCAAAAGCCATCACCGCCCAGATAGCACCGTGGGTATATTGCCCGCCATTTTCGCGTACACCGGGTAGGTAGCCCTGAATATAACCCGGATTTGGCCCATGACCGTTAAACGGTGGGGTAAGCAATTTAATCAACCCAGCTTCAGGTTCGACCAGGCGAGCATCCAGCGCTTGCATCGCTTGCGTGCAACGATCGGCACTTCCCGCGCCGGATAACACTGACCAACTCTGGGCGATGGCATCTATCTGGCACTCTTTAGCAAGGTGCGAACCTAACGCTTCCCCGCTATCAAAATAGCCACGACGATACCAGGTTCCGTCCCAGGCGTGGGTCTCGAGGTTTTTTTGCAGTTTTGCCGCTTCTTCCCGACATAACATCGCGGTTTCATGTTCATTGATTTGCCCGGCAAGCTTCCCGAAACGCTGCATCACATCGTAGAGGAAGAAGCCGAGCCACACGCTTTCGCCCTTTCCTTCCAGCCCGACCAGGTTCATGCCATCGTTCCAGTCCCCCGCGCCCATTAATGGCAAACCGTGCTGACCCAAGCGCAGACCATGCCGTATGGCCTTAACGCCGTGCTGCCAGAGTGTCTCTTCAAGGGCGCTGATCACCGGTTGTTCATAAGCCGACTCTTCTCCCGCCAGCAATTCACGCCCTTCCAGATATGGCAAACGATGCTCAAGCAAGCCGATGTCACCGGTTGTCTCGACGTAATGGCAAATAGCGAGCGGTAGCCACAGATAATCATCCGAGCAACGGGTGCGCACGCCGTTACCTAACGGTGGATGCCACCAGTGTTGCACGTCGCCTTCAACAAACTGGCGTGATGCGCAGAGTAAAATCTGATCGCGCAGTCGTTCTGGGGCGGCGTGACTCAGGGCCAGGGTGTCCTGCAACTGGTCGCGGAAACCAAACGCCCCGCCGGACTGGTAGTAACCGCTACGCGCCAGAATGCGACAAGCGATGGTCTGGTAGAGCAGCCAGCCATTGGCCAGCAAATTGACCGCAGGGTCCGGGGTGGACACGACGATTTTATCCAGCATTTTGTGCCAGTAGCGGTGCACATTCGCCAGTTCAGCGCGGGCCGCCTCCTCGTTCATATACTGGTTAATCATTGATTCCGCGTCCTGCGGATTTTGACCTATCCCCAGCACAAAGATAAAGCTGCGCTGGTCGCCATCAATCAGCGTGGTGGCCGACTGCACTGCGCCACACGGATCCAGCCCTGCACCGGTTTTATCTGACAATGTGCGCATTTTCATTGCGGCGGGTTCGCTTTGTGAACCGTTACGCCCCAGAAACTCTCGCCTGTCGCCGGTGACTGAGCAATGCACGCCCGTCACCGCAAAGAAGGCCGTCCGCTCTGAGCCATTGCTACTGTAGAAGTTATTCGCCAGCACGCCACAGCCGCGTCCGGTGGTGGACGCCCGCGTAATGACATGCATCGCTGATTTGTTGCGTGATTCCCCCAGCGTCCACTCCACATAGCCGGTCACTGATATCTTACGGGTACGCCCCGAGGTATTACTGAGCGTCAGGATGGCGATTTTTACGGGTGCTTGTTCCGCCACCAGCACCGTGAGCTCCGTGTCGATACCCGTTTCGCGATGGGCAAACACGCTGTAACCAAAACCGTGACGCGAAAGATAGTGTCCCGTTCCGCGCACGGGTAGCGTGGTCGGCGACCACACTAACCCGCTCTCTTCATCACGAAGATAAAACGCCTCACCGGAACGATCGCTAATGGGATCGTTTTCCCATGGCGTGAGTCGATATTCATGGGCATTTTCAGACCAGGTGTAGGCCTGCCCGGCTTCTGAAATCACCGAACCAAAACTGGCGTTAGACAGCACATTGGCCCACGGTGCAGGTGTCCTGTCGTTTTCACCCAGCGTGATTTGGTATTCGCGACCATCCTCAGAGAACCCGCCGCGACCATTGAAATAGACCAGATCACCAGTATCCGGTTGCCACGGTTCGTGTTGATTCATGGGCAACCCAACGTGTGGCACAAAGGGCTGTTGCGAGGATGTTGTGGCCTGGAGCCGTTGGTTAAGCTGCTCTTTCAGGCCACCAGATCGGTCATCCAGTACGATTTGCGCCACACTCAGCAACAGCAGCCGGTCCTCCGCCGACATATGTTCGCCGTTACGCACGAAAATGCCACCGGGTTTATCCATCTGGCTCGCTTCTGAGCCTGCGACAATCAGCTCAACAATCTGATTCTGTAGCTCCTGTTGGTAGCCGCCCAGACTGTCATTGAGGATGACCAGATCCACCGCAAGCCCTTTGAGACGCCAGTAATGGTGCGCCTGGATCAGGGTGGTAATCAGCAAGATGCTTTCATCGCTGGTGACATTAAGAATGACAATCGGTAAATCGCCCGAGATAGACCATCCCCACAGGCCAGACTGCCCGCGACGATTACGCGCCAGGGTTTTGGCATCCGCACGCAGTTCAGGACCGGGGAACAGCACTGCGCTGGCAAGGCGGTTAAAGAGCGTGGCGTCATCTTCGTTGGCATTAATCTGGCGCAACACAATCTGGCTATGTGACCACGCCAGTTCAAATACGCGATCGGCTATCGGATGGTCGTGATATTTCTCAATCAGCGCCTGGCTATGCTGACGGCTTTCCGTCACGCCATAAATAATGTCGACGGTCACCGGTAAGCCGGGTTGCAACACAATCGACTGGCGAATGGACAGGATGGGGTCCAGCACCGGCCCAACACTGTTACTGAGTGAACCGCTTTGTTCCGTCGCCTGTGCATTCGCGGGCGTTCTGCCCCGCCCAAGGAATTTTGCCCGGTCAGTTTCAAATGTGCTTTCGTTTTGCGTCTGCCCATGTACAACCAGGGTATGAAACATCCACGGGCAACTCTCATTGGGTGAACGCGGGCGACGGTGGCAAAGAATGGCATTCTGCTGCGCAACAAGTTCGGTCTGAATAAATAAATTGCTGAATGCAGGGTGCGCCAAATCACTCTCAAATGGCGCGAGAACCACTTCGGCGTAAGTGGTCAATTCTATGGTGCGCGGCTGGCGTCCACGGTGCAGCAACGTGACGCGGCGTAGCTCAATATCATCTTCAGGTGAGACAACAATCTGCGTTTTCACATTGATTGTCCCGGCCACCCGTTTGAATTCCGCACCTGCGTCGGTAAAGATGACGTCGTACTGACTAACCGGTTCGCCAAGCGGTTGCCAGGTATTGCTCCATACTTCATCAGTTGCCGGGTCGCTGATATAGCAAAATGCGCCCCAGTTATCGCATGTCGCATCGCTGCGCCAGCGTGTCAGCGCCACATCTTTCCAGCGACTGTAACCGCCGCCGGACTGGCTCACCATCAAGTGATAATCCGCATTCGACAGCAGTTGAATTTCTGGGATCAGACTATCAACGTCAGTAAATTCACGGGTTTCATACTGGACAGGCTGGAGCACCCCTTCATGGGACTCAAAGTGACGGCGCGGACTATAAAGCTCAATAGCATCAGGAACACGCTCTTGTAACAACAGACGAGCCGATTGAAACGCGGGGCTGGACATAAAACGATCCACCATCGGTGCTCCCAGTAGCACATGAGATAATGCCTGGAATGCCATTCCCTGATGGTGCGCCATCCATGAACGAACAACCGCATACATCTGGCCACTGGCAAGGCGCGACGGTGTGTAATCCAGCGCCTCGTAAAAACCGTACTCACCCCGAGCGCCGCTTTTCTCCAGTTTCAGCAGATTTTCACAGGCTTTGTGTGGCGCAATGGTCAGCGCCATCATCGTCGCATAAGGCGCAATAACCATATCATCGGCAAGCCCACGTCGCAGGCCCAGTCCCGGCACACCAAACGCGTGATACTGGTAATTTTGCAAGGCGTCAAAAGAGTAGTAGCCCGACTCCGATATCCCCCACGGCACGCCGCGCTCTTTGCTCCAGTCAATCTGGCGTTTTACCGCCGACTGGCTCATCTCTTCAAGTAAGCTGCCGGGATAAGTGGGCATGACCAGGTTCGGCATCAGATATTCAAACATCGAACCGCTCCAGGACATCAGCGCGGTTTCGTTATCGATGGTGGTGAACAACCGCCCTAACGCGAACCAGCTTTTCAGCGGCAGTTGGTTAGTGGCAATCGCCAGAAAACTGGTGAGTCGAATTTCCGATGGCAGCAGGTCGTAATGGCTGTTGTCGAGCTTATTATTGTCGCAGTTGTACCCGACGCTCAGCAGGCTGGTCACTTCGTTGTACAGGAAGACAAAATCCATCCGCGCATGTTCATGCAAGCGCAGTTCCAGTTCAGTAATGATATCCAGACGGGTGCGGGCCTGACGGATAGCCGACTCCGACGGCGATCCCTCGCCGGTATGTTTGGCCTGAGCAAGCCAGGTTACCCCCGGCAATGGTTTCGTGTCCCAATCTGGCGGAAGCCAACTGAGAAAACTCGTCCATTCATGGCAAACAAGGACTAACTGGTGCTGAAGCATGTCTACCCAGCGGCGCACCTGCGCACTCTCATGGCTGCACAGCGCATGCAGGCGATTGCATTGCGCCCGCATATTTTTCAGTTCAGCAAACAGTAATGACGGTTGCAGCGTCAGGGCCGTGTTGCAATGGTTACGTAGCTGGCGCAAAGACGTTGGCGCATTCTGCCCCAAATTTTTTCAAGTATCTGCAACGAGTCGTCGATGCCCAGCAGCACCTGGGTGCAATCAAGAATCGGTTGGTTGCGCAGCTCAGTTAAACCGGCACTCAGGGTGAGCAAATGACCTGCCATATTGCCGCTATCCACGCTGGAGATATAACGCGGGTTAAGCGGTTGCAGGGTGCGAGTGTCGTACCAGTTATACAAATGGCCGCGGAAATGCTCCATTTTATCCAGCGTGTCGAGGGTGAGCGTGATCCGCTGCAACATCTCCCCTTGCGGGATGTAGCCGAAATCCCAGGCGGTCAGGTTGGACATCAACGACAGACCGATATTGGTGGGTGACGTGCGATGCGCAATCACCGGTTGTGGGATTTCCTGGTAGTTATCCGGCGGTAGCCAGTTTTCTTTCGCAGTGGCAAACGTTTCAAAAAAGGCCCAAATTTCGCGGCTACTTTGTCGCAACAGACGTTTTTGAGCGGCGCTAAAAGTGACAGTGTTACGTTTTGGCTCGCGGCTTAACACGCTCAGCAGCGCGGGAGCCAGGCACCACAGCAAGCCAATCGGTAGAGCAAAAAACAGCATCATCGGCGCCAGCAATGCCACGAGCACAATCAGCGCGACACCTGAAATCACGTTCAGCCACATCGCCTTATAGAAGCGTAATGCTGACGTTTTGCTGTCCTCGTTGCTTTGGTCAAAACTGGCCCATTGATTGAGGTTGCGATGACTCACCCCGAGCCGCCATAGCGTCACCACAATGGCTTGCAAGGAATAACCCGCTTCATGGGGAAGTGACGCAAACCCGAGGCCAATACGCATCAGGCGTTTAAGTCCTCCCGAAGCGACTAATAACAAGTGTTGAAGAAAAGGTCTGCGGGCAGGTTTGTTAATCAGATCCTGGGCAATCACCAACACGGTTGGGAGCAGCAGCACAACCGCCAGCACGCCGAGCCAGAAAAGCGGATTAGGCACCAGTAAAAGGGAGCAAAACAATATTATCAGCAGTGATGGAGCCACCAGACTGCGGCGCAAGTTATCCAGCAGTTTCCAGCGAGAAAGCGTGGTTAGCGGGTTTTTATCACGAGTCCCATCAGCCCTTCTGACGTTAATTTTCAGCCAGTTAAGCAGTTGCCAGTCTCCGCGAATCCAACGGGTACGCCGCGCAGTATCCGTCAGATAATTATTGGGATATTGCTCATAGAGCAGGACTTCGCTAAGTAAACCCGAACGGGCATAGCAACCTTCCAGCAAATCATGACTCAGCACTAAGTTTTCTGGGCAAGTATTCAGAGTGGCTTGCACAAATGTGCCGACATCATAAATCCCTTTGCCCACAAACGAGCCTTCACCAAACAGATCCTGATAAATATCCGACGACATCATCGAATACGGATCATTGCCCGGCACGCTGCTGCACATGGCGGCATATCGCCCCTGCCCGTTACGCGGGATCTCCTCCGCCAGTCCAGGCTGCAAAATGCCGTAGCCTTTCACAACACGCTGTTTAATCGGGTCGTAGATCGGATGATTAAGCGGATGTGCCATGGTCGCGACCAGTTTATGTGCCGTATCGCGGGGAAGCACTGTGTCACTGTCGAGAGTAATGACATATTTAACCCCTGCCGGTGGGCTAATAGCCGTGTTGTGCACGTCGCGGAATTGAGTCTCAGGCTGATGTAACCAATTGTTCAACAGCGATAACTTGCCACGTTTTCGCTCATACCCCATCCATACGCCCTGTTGTGGATTCCACTGGCGCGAGCGATGGAGCAGGAAGAAAAGCGGCTGTGCAACGGGCGCGTAACGGCGATTCAGATTCTGCATTTGTGCTTCAGCCCAGTGCAGAAGGTCGTTATCCCCGGCAGAGTTTTCATCCGTCGAATCGGCAAAATCGGTTAACAGTGCGAAGTACAGATGGGGGGTTTTATTACCGAGATAACAAATCTCAAGACTATTGAGCAGTTTGTCGATTCCGGCTCGGCTGGTCAGCAAGCAAGGGATCACCACCATGGTACAAAATTCAGCAGGGATACCGCTTGAGAAATCCATACGCGGCAACGGCATCGGCAAGCGGAAACGGGTCGTTGTCTCATTGAGTAAATTGATGGCTAACTGGCTTACGATCACCACCAGCGGCAAAGCAAGGAGGAGTAACAGTGGCCAGCTCAACCCATGTTCATAAGTGCGCGATAAAATGTCGGCGCAGAACGCCGTCGTCAACAGGCTTAGGCTTCCCAGCCAGCTCAGCAACGGGGTCTGATTAAAGGCATGGCGCAGACGAACGACCCACGACGTATTGGCCGCGAGTTGCTCTTCGAGTTCTGGCCGCCCTTCACCAATAAGGTAAAAGCCAACATGTTGAGCGGGCGTTGCCGGGTCTGCCGCTTGCGCCATTCCCAGGATGTGCCGCGCCACTTCTGGTTCACTGGAGCGACTGTGGCGCGCGAGGATCTCAATAATATGTCGATAGTGATCGCGGGTATCAAAATGCATAGCCGGGTAAATTCCCGACGGGTCTTCCCGCATCGTTTGTTCAACCAGGCTCATGGCTTCGGCAAAATCAGCCCAGTTAGTTTCACTTAGCAGGCGCAAACCGGCGATGCTGTTGCTGACGGAAAGCTGACTTGCGGCAAGCTGCTGGTTGAAACGATGAATCAGGTAATCGGTGGTGACGCCTGTTTCTGCAAGCCGCTGTTCGACCCAGGTCAGGGGCAAAGAAAGCATATTGCCCCGCCCCTGCAAGCGACGCACCAGTTCTGCCACGAAGGCACTGCTCAAAGGTGGGCGGGAACGCGCCATATCGGCAATCACCATGATCAAATCCGCTGGCGTGCTTTCGGCGCATTCAAAAATTCGCGTCACCCAAACATCGGCCAGGTTACGCTCTTTTTGTGCTTCCGCGACTTCGATACTGACACGACGTAAATTTTCTATCAGTGCCAGGCGCAACATACCCGGCAGAGCCCAAAGTTCACCCAGCGTTAAAGGAGTCACTTGCTGATAAGCTGCAATATAGCTCGTCAGACTCGCGGCATCCCAACGCCCGTCGGCATGAGCAATGGCTTCGGAAGCAATATCATAAATACGTGGGCAATTATGCGGCGGAGTCAGCGGCGGCAAGCCTTTGCCGAAGTTCTTTGGCAGATGGTGGCGGACCACACGGATCTGCTCTTCAATCAGATAGTAGTTATCCAGCAGCCACTCACCCGCAGGGGTAATGCCCGATTTCTCTCCAGCATTGAGCAGGTAGCAGTTGCGGGTAATGATCGCTTCGTTATCCTCCAGACGCTTGAGCAAATAGTAAGGCATCTTAGCGGGAGATAACTTATGGGAACGCGCCAGTTTTTGGCCATAACGTTCCATTTGAGCCGCAGAAAACAGCTCGGCTTTTATTGGGCTTTCATTAGTGGAGCCAGCGGACAGCCAGCCAGGCGTTTCAGGATGAAGCTCCCGTGGTTTACTCGAGGTAAACCACGGTTTAAAATTTAATTTCATGAATATGCTCATCGGGCGAGGTGAACGCGCAGGAGCAGTTGTTCAATCAGATCAGAAACGTTCTCTCAGGATGAAGTGACAGGCATCAGGGATTTAACAGCTGCAAGATTCTTTACAGTATAGGTTAAGATTTGTACAGATTTGCGGGAATAGCTTGCCGAATACCGTCTCTGACAAGAGGGATTAGCGCGGTATAACGAACAGCGATTTACATTTTGGGCAGAGCAGCGTTTGCCCCAGTCGGACTTTGTTTGCGGGATGTGAGGATTTGCTTCCGCAGATAGGACATGTCACCGAGCTATTTGCCGCATTACCGAAGCGCTTCATTGCGTAATCTAAGAGGGACATGATGATTAGCCATTTCAATGAATGAGGTTCATCGTATCACGCCCTGAACAAATAGCGCACAAGTTATCCTGTGCCATCTGTCTTCGGGCGGATATGGCTACAACAACGGCAATTGGGCATTCAAAAACGCTGAATTAAAACGTTTGCCATTGCCCTTCTTCTGCCTGCTTTAACGGCTTAGCGCGAACGGCTCGTGATACGACAGAAGTGACCACACGCTCTTCATCACCCAGACGTAAGTTGTTGGTTCTTTTTTGCAACTCAACCACCTGGTCTTTAAGCACATCAGAAGAGTGAGCCAGTTCGACAACCACAGCTGCGTTGCTGTGGGTGACTTTTTCCAGCTCTGACAGCGCGATGGTAATTTGCTGGATCCCCTTCTCCTGTTCATTCGTCGACAAGAAAATATGTTCCATCAACAGATTTAGATCGTCTGAACCCGAAACAATATCGTGCATATTTTTTTCTGCTTCAGAAACCAACTTCGCGCCTTGCATCACATTAATATTCGTTTGTTCAATTAAAGACTTAATATTTTTAGCGGACTCTGAGCTTTTTTTCGCTAACACTCTGACCTCACCCGCAACCACGGCAAACCCTTTACCGTGCTCGCCCGCTCTGGCCGCTTCGACTGCGGCATTTAAAGCCAGGATATTTGTCTGGAAGGCGATCCCGTCGATTATGCTAATAATCTCGGTCATCTTTTTTGAGCAGTCAGTTATCGACACCATATTCTCAGTGAGTTTTTGCATTAAATCACTGCCATGCCCTGCTGACTTATGCGCTTCACTGGTGATGGTGTTTAGCTGACGGGTGTTTTCTGCGTTGCTCTTCGTTCCAGCGGAGATCTCTTCCATGCTCGCTGCGGTTTGCATCAACATGGCCGATTGTTGTTCCGTTTTTACCGAGAGATCCGCGCTCTGATTCGCCAGTGTGCCGGACAGTTCGCTGGCTGAATTTGAAGACTTTCTTATATCTATCACCAAACTGGATATTTCTTTCGCCAGGCTGTTTATACCTGGAATTAACTTTCCTGCGCAGTTATTCCCGAACTCGGCTATCGATATGGACAAATTTCCGGTGTTTATTTCATCGATATTTCTTTTAACTTCATTTATCGGTTTAACAAGATAGCGAGTCATGTAAGCCCACAAGATGAGAAGCAAAGCCGCTCCAACCGCATTCAGCATAAGTAAAACGTTAGTATTTGCTAATAACAAGAAAGCCATTAAATTCATTAACGCAATTGATATTGCTGTAAAAACAACAATCACGGTTCTTACGCTGTAATCTTTAAACATGCTTCAACCTATAACATATTTCACGGGTACCTATATTTATCGGTGATATTGATGAGAAATCCAGTGAGCAAATAAAATCGAAGCTAAATACTGACATAAGCAAATGAAATAGTCATTTACACTTCCTTACATCATGCGCCGGGTGCAGAGGGACAAAAAAAGCATAAAAAAAACGGTGCACAAGGCACCGTTTAAAATGTGTTATTTACCGTTTAGCGCATCATCCGGCCAGTATTTATAGCCATTAATCATGGCCTGTGCAGCAAGGCCTTTTTCGGTAAGCTCGTAGGTGTAAAGCGGCTTAGGCAGCTCCACTGAGCTAGGCGCTACAGCGCCGGCCGAAGCATTGACTGCTGGCAAACCTTGATTGTCATATTTAGCTGCGGCATTCGCATCCGCGCCGACAATATAGCCATTCTTGATAAAATCGTTCAGCGCTTTGCTGTCATTGAAAATCAGAATCGTGCGTAGTTGCTTAACGCCCAGACCCACACCGGCTCCAGCCTGAGCCATTTTCATATAGGTGTCTTTGCCTGTTTTGTGATTCTTCACAACGCCATAGCCACTGCCAAATCCAAATGTCAGAATTTTGCTGCTGTTGGCGGAGAATACCGCGTAGCCTTTAGATTTCAGGATTTGTTTACGCGCTTCAGGATGAGCTTTATACAACTTTGATAACGTATCAATACGCATATGTTGGATAGAGTTACGTTGCTGACTCGCGGTATCGCCTTTAGCGCTACAACCGGCAATTGCCAGAATGGCAATAAGAAGTATTTTTTTAAACTGCATGTGCATCCTAACCCATGTTAACAATCGGTGATTAAACAAACAAAATTGATTAAATTCCGAATTAAGGGGGCGGATGTTATGACACAGCAGAGGTTCTGGTTAATTTTTTTGTGCTATGAGTCACTTTTTTTGTTTAATTTTAAATTAATAAAATGTTGATTAATTTTGTTTAAGTTTAAGTGCAATGAACAAAAAGTCGTGGATATTCTTTGAGCAAATATCATTAGCCATTCTTATTGTTTAACTTTTATCCCTATACACTCTCAACCGTCCGGACATCAATTAAAAAGATAAATCAGCGCAAATACGATGAATGCGAAGATTGATATAAAAACGACAGAGGCGGAAAAACCCCCTAAGGCATCCATGTTGTCACGGGTGTTCTCGTTGAGTTTATCGATGGCTTCTTGCTTGCTTTCGGCTTCAAACTCCAGCGGGTATTTTTTAAAGCCATCTTGTTTTAACTTTTTGATCTCCTCTTTCGACAGCATACTGCGGGCAAAAATTTTAGTGGCTTCATCTTTAACATAAAAAACGTACTTTTCCATGCATCTACTCCTCAGTGCGAAGCCACCCCAGATTCTGTGGAGGACTTGGTTTATCAATATGAATCAATTGACTATCACCATAAACCCGCCGCCATATAAAAAGGTTTAACCCGGTCAAAAAGTGGCGAGAACCCACATGATTAATTGTCATTGAGGACCTTTAATTTGTCGACGTGTGTGATATAAAGATGGCCTCGCGAAAAAGCGGCCCCGATTTGACTACACTCTCGATGGTCGCCACACACGTCTACAATGCGCTCCGCGCCATTCTCGACCAGCGTCCTTAAATGCCTGAACACTTTTCAGGTTTGTCACAGGTTCAGCATCTCAGTGCACAACCTGAATACCGACGGGAACGCTTTATGAATAAACCACTTATCGTTATTTTCACGACTATTGCCCTTGATGCGGTTGGCATTGGGCTAATCTTTCCGATTCTTCCTTCGCTGCTAAAAGAGATAACGCACAGTGGGAACGTCGCCATTTATATCGGCACGCTGACTGCTTTGTATGCCGTGATGCAGTTCGTGTTTGCACCTGTGCTCGGCACTCTCAGCGACCGTATTGGCCGCAGGCCCGTCATGCTGTTGTCCCTCGGCGGTGCGGCAGTAAATTACGTGTTTCTCGCCTTCTCGCCCAGTCTGGCATTACTGTTTGTGGGGCGCGCCATTGCAGGAATGACGAGCGCCAATATCTCCGTCGCTACCGCTTATCTCACCGATATATCTGCACCAGACAAGCGTGCCCGGCATTTCGGTCTACTCAACGCAATGTTCGGTATCGGTTTTATCATCGGCCCGGTTCTGGGAGGCATGCTTGGTGATTATTGGGTCCGTCTGCCCTTTATCGCCGCAGCGGTACTCAACGGGGCTAATTTCCTGCTCGCGCTGTTGGTTTTGCCTGAGTCCCATCAGCCTGAACGCAAGAAACTGAATTTTTCAGCACTTAACCCTCTGCTCCCGTTTCGCTGGGTGTGTTCTATGAAAGGACTGATGCCGGTGGTGCTGACGTTCTTTATTCTCAGTGCCACAGGTGAGGCGTACGGGATTTGCTGGGCGCTATGGGGTTTTGATGCTTTTGGCTGGAATGGTTTTTGGATAGGTTTATCGCTTGGCGCATTTGGTTTGTGCCAGGCACTGGTTCAGGTGTTTCTGCCCGGCCCTGCGGCAAGGTTATTTGGTGAACGAGGTGCTGTATTCGTTGGGATCAGCTGCGCCTGCATTGCACTGGTTAGCATCGCCTTTGTACGTGAAAGCTGGATGGTGTTCGCAATTATGCCGCTATTTGCATTAGGTGGCATCGGGACGCCAGCGCTTCAGGCTCTGGCAACCCGGCAAGTCGATGCGCAAAGTCAGGGGCAATTCCAGGGCGTTCTGGCCTCCGCCGTGAGTCTCGCGTCCATCATCGCCCCGCTGTTCTTCTCTGCATTCTATTTTGCAGTACAGAAACAGTGGCCCGGCGCTATCTGGCTTTCAGTCGTAGCCGTTTATTTGATAGCCATTCCTCTGGTGATGTTGGGTACACGCAGACCCACGGAAGCGACCGCCTGAGTGCATGAGAAAATTCACTTAAATTTTGATATCCTGGGAACCATTGATTCTGTAAATGATTTGTCTAATGAATGCGCCAACCTCTGAAAACGTGCTATCCGTTCGCGATCTCACACTCTTTTTTACCGGTAAAACGCCGCAGGTCGATGCCGTCTCTTTTGAGGTTTACGCCGGAGAGTTTGTCTCGATTATCGGTCCAAATGGCAGTGGGAAATCGACACTCCTGCGACTCATCATCAATGAGTTGCAGCCTGCCTGCGGTGAGATAGTCTTTCAGGGCAAAATGCTGCGCACCATGACGCCGATGGAACGCGCGCGTCGCGTTGCGCTGCTAACCCAACATGACAATGCTGATTTACGGCTGACGGTAAATGAGTATGTGGCGTTGGGGCGCATTCCGTGGCAGGCCGAACGCCCGAAAACGGAACATGACGACGCGATTGCCGATGCCATTCATGATGTTGGCATCGCTCACCTGAAACAGGTGGCGCTGGGGAAATTATCCGGCGGCGAACGACAACGCGCGGGCTTTGCCCGTGTGCTGGCGCAACAACCGACGTTACTCTTACTCGATGAGCCGACAAATCATCTCGACCCACTCGCCCGCCATCAGTTACTCAGCCTCGTTAAGCGCAAAAACATCACCACCGTGGCGATATTGCACGATCTTGAATTGATTCAACCGTTTTGCGACCAGGTGATCATGATGAATGCAGGCCGTCTGGTTTGTCGTGGTACCCCTGCGGAGGTGTTGGATTCTCCCTGGCTTGAGAAGGTTTTCGGTATGCAAAGCCTGCACGTGATTCATCCCAAAAGCGGCAAAACAGTGCGCATCTTTGAAGCACTGGCCTCTGAAATTGATTGATATACAAATAATTAACCATTAATTGATCTGGTCGGATCTATTCACACCATCAATTCCTGTAAGGTGCGGCGGTCTCAAGGGGACGGATTTCCCCGCCACCGGATGATACCGTTCTGGCGAATGTCGCGAGCCGGTAAGTGAGGAGCCACGCCTCACGAATCAGGAGTTTGTATGAAAACATTAATGCTTGTTGCGGCACTCTTAGCCGCGATGACCTTCCGTGCCGGTGCCTCCGGTTTTCCGGTAACGGTCGATAACTGCGGAAAACCGCTGACCTTTAACGCCGCCCCAAAACGCATGGTCGTTCATGACATCAATATGTCAGAGATGGCGTTTGAGCTACATCTGCAACCTGAAATTGTCGGCATTACGGGCATTTCCGGTTGGTACAAAAATATCCCGGACTTTACCCGTTTACAGGGCAACATCCCTGAACTCGCGCCCAAATATCCCTCCATGGAAACACTGCTGGCCGCCAGGCCTGATCTGGTTTTTTCCGGCTGGAACTACGGTTTACGCGGCGATGTAACGCCACAGGCGTTGGCAAAATTCGGTATCAAAACGCTTATTCTCACCGAAAGCTGTAATCACGTTAATAACCATCGCGCACGGGCCAACATGGATTTGCTGTACGGCGATATGGAACGTCTGGGCAAAGTCTTTGGCAAAGAAGAAGATGCGCTCAAGCGGGTGGATAGCTGGAAAAATCAGGTTGCCGATATCAATAAGAAAACCGCAGGACGCAAACCGGTGCGGGTTTTCCTTTACGACTCAGGCGAAGATAAACCGTATACCAGCGGTGCTTACGCCATGCCAACCGCGATTATCGAAGCGGCGGGTGGTAAAAATGTCATGGATACGCTGGATAAAAGCTGGACAACCACCAACTGGGAAAGTGTCGCGGCAACGCAGCCAGAATTCATCATTCTGATGGATTATCAGTCGGACTTTAACGGCGGCGCAGACGGCCTGGAACGGTTCCTCGAGCAGCATCCGTTAATGAAAAATACCCCTGCGGTGCTTCATCACCGTTACCTGAGACTTAAATATCAGGAGATGACGCCCGGCCCTGCCAATATCACCGCCATCACTAAAATCGCCCGTGCGCTTTATCCGGACGCGTTTAACGGATGATCGCCGATAAACGTTTTTTACTGGTGTGGCTTGTGGCCCCGTTTTTACTGGCGGGACTGACTCTGGCAAGCGTTGCGAAAGGCAGTGTTCCGCTCTCTTTTTCCGACGTACTGACCGCGCTGAACGTCATACCAGGAGACGTTTCGCCGATGATAAAAAGCATCGTACTGGAGCTGCGTTTGCCGCGCACGCTACTCGGGATGATGGCGGGAGCGGGCCTTGCGTTAGTGGGTTCGCTGCTACAAACCACCACGCGGAACGATTTGGCTGACCCTTTTTTATTTGGCTTATCTTCAGGGGCTTCTGCTGGCGTGGTGCTGGTGATCACGCGCCTGGGTGACAGCCTTGGGGCCTGGACACTGCCTGTCGCCGCCTTTGTCGGTGGGATGCTATCTGCGGCAGCCGTGATGATAATCTTTATGTCTCAGTCACATAAAGGAACGGAAAAGCTGATTATCTGCGGCCTGGCCGTGTCATTTTTGTTTGGGGCTCTTACCAACTACCTGATTTTTTCCGGTGACCAACGCGCGGCCAGTAACGCGCTGTTTTGGGCTCTGGGGGGATTGGGATTGGCCCGTTGGGATAATCTTGGTTTTGCGGCCATCGCACTGCTGTTGCTGACGACCTTAATTTCGTTACGCTGGCGTTCGTTGGATGGATTGCTGGCGGGTGAACAGACGGCAGGATCGTTAGGCATTAACGTTCTGCGCCTACGAACCGAAGTCTTTCTTTGCTGCTCAATCGCCACTGCAATCCTGGTTTCGCTTACCGGTGTTATCGGTTTTGTCGGGTTGATGGTGCCCCATCTGGCGCGGCCATTTTCTGGCGTACGGCATCGCAGATTGTTACCCCTGGTGGGCGTCCTGGGGGCAATTTTGCTGTCTGCCGGGGATATCCTTAGCCGAACGCTCACCGCCCCCCAGGAGCTGCCGATTGGGATCATCACCGCAGGTGTCGGCGGTCTGTTCGTTCTGTTTATTCTGCTGCGACGGGCGAACTAGTTTTCATGCATCATTTCGACGACGGCCAATCCACTCTTCAATCTGTATAGGCAACGCTTCCGGTGCTTTTCTGAACATACGCCGCGCTAAATCCAGCACGGTATGCTGCGCAAGCGCCTCTTCCATGCGTTGTTGAGCCACCAGCATAACTTGCCTCACGCCGCATATTCCTTCGCAAGCCCAGGCGGGGGCTGGTTCATCGAATATCGCCATGCGTTGGCGGATTTCCTTGCAGTCGAAAATCGATTTTTCGCCATCAATGGCGGCGACGATATCCAACACGGTAATCTGGTCAGCCGGTTTCGCCAGCCGAAATCCCCCGCCTTTTCCTTCGGTACTTTCCACAAGGTTTGCTTTAGACAGTTTGGTAAAAATCTTGGCCAGATAGTCATACGGCACGTTTTGCAATTCTGCTATTTCGCGCACACTCATCTCGCGCCCATCGCCTTTGCTATCAACCAAACACATTAAGCTATGGATGCCGTACTCCACGCCAGAACTGTAAAATGCCATAACTTCTCCGCCCAGTTAAATCTTAGTTAGATGATAATTCCTTCCCTATCGTGAAGCAATTCTCGCGCACGCTCATTCTTAATTAACTTTTAAATATAAATAAAATTCAATTGGTTACTTTGGTTTTATTTATCATGCGTCTTAAAGCTATTGATCTTATTAACTACGACCAATATGATCGTAGTTAATAAATCAAGTCACTTCCAAAACATCGGAGCTATAAAGCATGAAACAGCAAGTACTTATCTTGGGCGCAGGGTTTGCAGGAATGTGGGCAGCATTGAGCGCGGCACGCTTAACAGATCTTCACGATCGTGGTGATATTGAAATTACCGTGCTGGCTCCACAGCCTGAATTGCGTATTCGCCCGCGTTTTTATGAAGCCGGAGTGGAGAGTTTTGCCGCCCCGCTGTTGCCGCTGTTTGCTGCAACAGGGGTGAAATTTATTGCCGGTTCCGCGCGTGAAATTGATGTCGCCAGCAAGCAGGTTTGGTACCACACAACACAAGATCAACTGGCCGTCATTAACTACGACAAGCTGGTATTAGCGACCGGCAGCCATATCAACCCCATTTTCCCTGGCGCTAAAGAACACGCATTCGATGTAGACCAACTGGAAAGCGCCGCTCGCCTGGAAAAACACCTCAACCAGCTAGCACAACAACCTGCCAGCGAAGCGCGCAACACCGTGGTCGTTTGCGGCGGCGGTTTCACCGGCATTGAATTAGCAACCGAATTACCGGCACGCTTACGCGCTATTTTGGGAGATGCTGCGCCAATACGTGTGGTTATCGCTGACCGCAGCCCGGTCGTCGGTGGGCGTTATAGCGAAGAATTGTGCCATGTCATCAAACAGGCCAGTGACGAACTGGGTGTGGAATGGATGCTCAATGCTGAAATTGAAGCCATTGACGAACGCGGCGTTACATTTAAAAACGGCGACTTTATTGCTTCAAACACCGTGGTTATGACCATGGGTGTGCAGGCCAGCCCGCTTACCGCTCAAATTCCTGCCACACGCGATGCACAGGGGCGTTTGCACGTTGACCAAAGCTTAAAAGTCGTCGGCCAACCGGACATTTACGCGACCGGAGATGTGGCTTATGCCCGCACCGATGAAAAAGGCAATACGGCTTTAATGACCTGCCAGCACGCGATTATGCTGGGGCGTTTTGTCGGTAACAACGTCGCCGCTGACATGCTGGGCGTGGCTCCATTACCCTACAGCCAGGTGAATTATGTGACTTGCCTGGATTTGGGTGGCTGGGGAGCGGTTTATACCGAAGGTTGGGATCAAGTGGTTAAATCGACGCGAGCAGAAGCGAAGAAAATTAAAATCGCTATCACCAGCGAATTGATCTACCCGCCAAAAGCCGAGAAAGAAGTGGCCTTTGCCGCGGCAGATCCGTTAGCGCCGTTTGTGTAACAGTGACACTGTCACGTAAATAATAACACGATACCCTGGGTGGATTAGCCTCGCTTATCCACCCAGGCTGTCTCTTCTACTCTTTTTTACCCTGCCAGTTTGCCCACGGGCTGTCAGCAGGCACATCGTTCGACACCTCGTTTGCTGTCTCTATCATATCGATATACAGATCTTCGACTTCTTTACGCGCCCACGGGGTGCGGCGTAGAAACTTGAGGCTGGATTTAACGCTTGGGTCACTTTTAAAACAATTGATATTGATCCGTTTCGCCAGTTCTTCCCATCCAAAACGCGCAACGAGTGCATTCACAATGGCTTCAAGTGTCATGCCATGCAGAGGGTCTTTTGATGAGTGGGTCATAATGCGTCCAATGAATCTGAATAATTGAGCATACGATAGCAAAATAACGCCCTTTCATCTTTCTATACCCGAAACTTTCCTTCCGGGCGTCCGACATGTAGCCTACCCGAGCATACATTCATCAAGATAATAATAAGGATGACATAATGAAACATGCCGTATGGACTCTGTCGCTTGCTCTGCTTACCAGTACTTCGCTACTGGCAGCGGACGCAAAAATCCCTGCACCGATTAGCGCCTTACAGCAGCAAGGATTTGAACTGAAAGGTGAATTTAAAGGCCCAGGGGATATGCCGGGTTACGTGATGCAATTTCAGGGACAAGGCACAACCGTGTTTCTGACGCCTGATAAACAACACGCGATCATGGGTAATCTGGTCGATGCCGCAGGTAAGAATCTCAGTGATGCTCAGGTAGAAAAATGGGTCTATGCGCCGATGGCCAAAGAGATGTGGCAAAAGCTCGAGAAGAATAAATGGATTGCGGCGGGCAAAGCCGACGCCCCACAAATTGTTTATGCTTTTGCCGATCCTTACTGCCCGTATTGCACCCAGTTTTGGCAAAATGCACAGCCGTGGCTGAACTCCGGCAAGGTACAACTGCGCGTTTTGATGGTCGGGATGCTTCGCCCTGACAGCGGTCAAAAAGCTGCTGCGATAATGATGTCTGAAAATCCGGCTAAAACGTTGGCCGAGTATGAGAACAGCAAGGGCAAAATGACGTTAGCCATTCCTGCGACCATCAAGCCAGACATCACCAAAGCGCTGGAAGCCAATCTGGCGTTGATGGACGAACTGGGTGGCAGTGCGACCCCATCTATTTATTACCTGAATAAAGAAGGCCGCCTGCAACAACATCAGGGTCTGCCCGACGAAGCAACCATGAAAGTCATTATGGGTGACGATAAATAGTCGACACCTGGTGACGTTGTCACTTTTTAAAAGCTAAAAAAATGCCTGTGTACAACAACCACAGGCACTCAGTTACGTATCGCTTAGCAGTATCGAGCAACCGCCGCGCGCATTCCCTGGTTCAAAATGGTCTTAAGGTCTTCGCTCACTTTAGCCACCAGGCCTGCGACCTGAGTCAAATCCTGGCCCCAATGATCGCTGTCACTTAACACGGTCTCAACCAGTTGTTGTTCGGTTATTTGCTTATCGCCAAGTGCCGTCCACAACTGCTGATAACGCACTAACCAATGCTCATCATCCTGTAAAGGATAGCTTTCGTTGTTACGCTCACCTTTATAGAAAGCAATCAGTGCCGCCAGGGCGAAAGTCAGACGCGGAGGCAAAGTCCCAGTCGCCTGCTGGCCCGCCAACAGTTGCGGCAGAATGCGGGTGCGGAACTTGGTCATGCCGTTGAGCGCGATAGACAGCAACTGGTGCTGAATATACGGGTTCTGGAAACGGCTGGTGACTGCCTGGGCGAATGACTGCAATTCGTCACGCGGCAAATCCAGTACCGGAATAATCTCTTCAGCAATGGTTTTTTCTACGAAGGCGCAAACTTCAGCGTCGTTCATGGATTCGCCAACCGTGTTTAAACCAGCAAGATACGCAACCGGAACCAGAGCGGTATGAGCCCCGTTCAGAATCGCAACCTTACGTTCTTTATACGGTTTGATGTCGTCAACGATCAGCACGTTCAGCGGGAATTTGTCCAGACGCAACTCTTGCGCAAGCGATGCCGGCCCTTGAATCACGAACAGGTAGAAGTGTTCCGCTGCTGCCAGGAAGCTGTCTTTGTAACCCAAAGATTTTTCGATATCGGCTGCTTCATCACGCGGATAACCCGTAACAATACGGTCTACCAGCGTTGAACAGAATGTGTTGGCGTCGTTCAGCCATTGAGTGAAGGCGGTTGGCAGTTCCCATTCTTGCGCGTAGCGCAGAACAAGTTCTTGTAGCGCATCACCGTTATAGTCGATGAGTTCGCAAGGAATGATCACCCAACCTTTGTCAGCAGCACCGTTGAAGTGGCTGAAACGTTCGAACAGTAAACGGGTCAACTTTGCCGGATAGCTTACCGCTGGCGCATCTTCAAATTTATCGCCCGCGTGGTAGCTGATACCCGCTTCGGTGGTGTTGGAGAACACAAAACGCATATCTGGGTTATGTGCCAGTTTAAGGAAGGCTTCATACTCTTGATAGACGTTGATTTCTCTATTCACTGAACGAATCAGACGCGCGTCGCTTACCGCTTCGCCCTGCTCGTTCAGGCCACGGATAATCGTAGTGTAAAGCCCATCCTGAGTGGATAACGACGGTGGGAATGCACTGTCTATCGGACGTACGATAACCACACCCGCATTTAAGTCCGTATGTTCATTGAGTAAATCGACTTGCCAGTCGATGAAAGCACGCAGGAAGTTGCCTTCACCAAACTGGATAATACGTTCTGGATATTGAGCGCCAGGGAAATCATGACGATTAAGTGTTTTCACTATGTTGTTCCTTGGTGTGTACAGGATGAACGACCACAAATATCCTGAACAAACTATCAGAACTCAAAGAAGTGAAACCCCGTTTTGATCAAACAAGAGTTGTTATACCAATTATTTTTGGTACAACAACTCTCGCCAAGATCGGCTAAACCTTGATGACACATTCGTTAAGCGACGCCATGCTGGTCTGGTTGCGCCCATTGCGCTTAGACAAATACAGATACTTATCAGCTTGTGCGAGTTGCGAGTTAAACGTATCCAGCAGCGTCTGGTTTTCTATCGAGGTTGCCGCAAGACCAATACTCACGGTGATAAACAGTGTTTGTTGCTGGTAACGAAATGCCGTGAGCTCAATATCCTTACGGATTTGCTCGGCGAAGGCATAACCCTCTTCTTCGGAGCGGGTGCTACACGCCACCACAAATTCTTCGCCGCCAAGACGCGCCACCAGCCCTTCATTGCCCACGGTTTGCGATAAGCGCCTGGCAAACGCGGCCAACACGATGTCGCCACATTCGTGACCATAGTTATCATTTATACGTTTGAAGTAATCAATATCCAGCAACATGACGCAGATCTTTTGATCGGGTTGATGCATCAGTGGCGCTTTGTTTTTCAGCGCTTCATAAAGACCCGAACGGGAGTAAATCCCCGTGAGATAGTCATAATCGGCTCGCAGCGAGGTCTGTTTAATCAGGCGGTTAATGGCATCCACACTGACGGAAACGATGAGCGGGCAAATCGCCATAGTGGCAATCCCCAGACGTGCGGAGAACATCTCGCTCACCACCAACGGTTTATTCGGGTGAATAGCGATGATGGAGTTGGACAGCAAAATAATCTCTATCCCTCCGGTTAATAACGTCACTAACGCGGTCACGGGCAAAGGATAACGAATCGCACACCAGATAAGGGCGGGCAACGGAAACGCAAGACTGCCTGCACCGCCGATGGCTACCGATGCGATAACCGAAACGATAACACCCAATAGTGGATAGATTTTAGATATATGGAAGTCGGGCAATGTCTTCCACTGCGGCCATGTTGCCATCAGCAAGAACGGCATCATCAAAACACCCGTCGAAAATTGCTCGCCAAACCAGTCAGTAAATAACGAAAGGAATTGACGGTAATCTGACGATGGGCCAGTGGAACCTATTGAACCTAATAAAGAACTGAGAATTGATCCAATCAAACAGGTATAAAAAAGATTAAACGCATTGAGCGCCCAATTGCTTTCATCTTGTGTCCTGGAATAGCGCAGTAATAATCGCGCAACGACAATAATAAATACCATATTCGATAAGTTTATTATCGCCGACTGCCACCCCCAATGCGTGGTGAAAGCGTCGTAAACCACCATCGCGCTGTAGCAGACAAAATAATACACAGACCGATTGAGGAAGGGATTGCGTACAAACACCGCCGCCAGCACCGCGTTGAGCGGCCAGAACAGCGACAGCTCGTCAATCAGACGAAGTGACGCACCAAAAAAATAGAACAAAGTGGTAATGACAAATATAATAACGGCGTTTAACAAATATTTTTCTGGCGAAAATAACTTAATGTAATTTTGATTAGACATGCTGTTCTGACTCATAATTATGCATGCACTGCGTAAAGAATTTACACATTGATATTCGGGATGTGTGCAAAAAATAAAACCTAGTTTAGCATATTAAATCTGGTACAACCTGCGGCCTACCAGGCTAATGCACAGCATCCGTAATTATTTAAAAAATAGAACGTCCAATCCGTTGTGCCAGAATTTCGAGGGCGGCGGTTCCAGCTAACGAGTTACCCGAGGCATCCAACTCTGGGCACCAAACTGCAATCGACATTTCCTGTGGAACGATGGCGATAATGCCACCCCCTACCCCTGATTTGCCCGGCATTCCTACCCGATACGCAAACTCTCCGGCACCATCGTACATCCCGCTGGTGACCATCAGCGCGTTGATTTGTCTGGCTTGTTGAGCCGTGATTATTGGCGCATCAAGGTGCAATGCGCGCCCCTGATTGGCCAGAAATAGAAAGGTTTTCGCCAGTTCATTGCAGCTCATTTTCAGTGCGCAATAGTGGAAATAATTCTGCAGGACGGTAATGACGTCGTTATCAAAATTACCAAATGATTTCATCAGCCAGGCGATGGCCGCATTACGCGCCGAATGTTCGAACTCAGATTTCGCTACGCGGGAGTCGTATGCCAGATCGGGCTGCTCCGCGATGGCCCGCACAACTTCCAGCATTCGCTGTTTCGGCGCACTCAGGCGGGTTTGCAACATATCACACACCACCAGTGCTCCGGCATTAATAAACGGGTTGCGGGGTTTGCCTTGCTCAAGTTCCAGCTGGAGTAATGAATTGAAGGGTTGCCCTGAAGGCTCTTTACCCACGCGCGCCCAGATTTCGTGTTCATCATAACGCGCCATGGCAAGCGTCAGACTCAGCACTTTTGAAATGGATTGAATGGAGAACCGTTCTGCCGCATCCCCGGCGCTAAACATGTCGCCGTTGACCGTACAAACTGAAATTCCCAGTTTGTTTCCAGGAATTTCAGCCAACGCCGGAATGTAATCAGCGACTTTGCCCTGGCCAATGAGTGGACGAACCTGCGCCAGAATATCTTCGAGCAATTGATTATTTAAAAAGACGGGCACCACAGACTCCTGTACGGAATAACAAGCGCCGCGAGTATAACAGAGCCAGCGCTTGTGATGCAGATATATGCCCGTAACCCCGCGTAGTTAGTGCCCTTTTTGTATACCCATTGCCCGTTCTTGCCTTGCGCGTCTGACCAGTAACCAGACTCGTACCGTACGAATAGCCGCACTACGCGCAGCGGTCGTGGTGTTATCCACCTCGTTGTCGTTACAGTCACAGACCGGTTCATGATGACGCCCACCGTTAAGTGCCAGGTTGGCCACTATCGCCACCGCAGTACCAATGGTGATGCCACTGTGTAAGAACATACCAATGCCTTCGGGTAAATGTTGGAAGAGTTGTGGAACCAGCACCGGCAGCAGCCCGATACTCAGCGTTAACGCAACAACCATGCCGTTATTATTGTTGCGATAATCCACCTGCCCCAGCGTGCGTATTCCCGCCACGGCCACCATACCAAACATCACGATCCCCGCCCCGCCAAGCACCGGCTTGGGAACGGCAACGACCATCGCGGCCAGTACCGGGAATAGCCCCATGACGATCAGAATGCAGCCAGCCACACCGACAATAAAGCGACTACGTACCCCTGTCATACTCACCAGCCCGACGTTCTGGGCAAAAGCTGCATAAGGAAACATATTGAAAAAACCGGCAGCCAGGGTTGCAGCGCCAGTGGCATAAAGCCCACGTTTCAGTACGTCTTTATCCGCTTTGCGCCCAACGATTTCCCCCATCGCCATCATCGAAGACATGGTTTCTACCATCACCACAATCATCACCATCGAAAGCAGTACGGCAGGCACAAGGTGAAATTCTGGTTTTGCAAACCGCATTACAGTGGGAAAAGTTATCCAGCCGATGTCATCAAGCGGGGTAAGCGTGAGTTTACCCATACAGACATACACCAGGCTGCCCACGATAATACCTAACAGCACCGCGATATTTTTCAGCATACCCGTTGAGAAAGTGTAGATAACCAGAATCACCACCAGGGTGAAGACCGCCATCACCAGTGAGCCCCAACTGCCAAAATCGGCAGCGTGGGTGTTGCCGCCACCTATCCAGCCACCTGCCACAGGTAAAATCGACAGGCCAATAAGCGTGACGATGGTGCCCATCACCACTTTCGGGAAAAACCGCACCAGGCGGCTGATCCATGGAGCGCATAGAATAGTGAAAATCCCCGCCACGATAACCGCGCCGGAAATCCCCCCCATGCCATACTGCTGCCCGATTAGACTCAGTGGGATCAGTGCGGCAAAGGTACACCCCTGAATAATGGGCAAGCGGCTGCCAATCCAACGACCAATACCGATTGACTGCAAAATGGTGCCGCAGCCGCAGATACACAGATCGGTGCTGATCAATAAAATGATCTGCGAATCGGTAAACCCAACGGCTTTACCGATGATAAGCGGCACAGCAATCGCCCCGGCATACATCACCAGCACATGCTGAAAGCCATAAATAATCATCAACCCCAGCGGCAAAATCTCGTCTACTGGCTCGACTGACCGCCGGGCGGCCAATTGCGAAGAACTGTTCATTGTGTTCTCTCCGTGTGACTTACAGGCTATCCATTCTTGCCCACAGCTTTTGCGCACTATTACGTGCTTCGCGATAAAGGTTCTCCACGCTTTGCGGGAAGGCTTTATCTTCGTACACCATTTTCCCCTCCACCATCACGCTATCCACGTGGCTGCTGTTGAGCGCAAAGGCAAAATGCCCGGCGAGGTTTTCAGCCTGTAGCGGCGTTGGCGAGGTGTAATCCAGGATCGTGAGATCAGCCTTATAACCCGCAGCCAGCTTCCCGAAACGAGCCCCGAAATTCTCTTCGAGGATGGAATTCCCCTGCTGCAACATGGCAAGGAAGCTATCAGGCCACAGCGGTCCTCCGGCATCGCGATGTTTAAAGTACGCAAATTTCAGCTCTTCAAACATATCGGCACCAATACCATCTGTGCCTAATGCCACACGCTGCAACGCGGTGAGTTGCCGGTTGTACCCAACATGGTTGTTCATATTCGAACGCGCATTATGGGCAAGCGTCGCACCGCGCTGATTCAGCAAATTGATTTCGGTATCGCTGAGATAAAGGCCGTGGGCGATAAGCGTTTTCTTGCCGATTAAACCGGCTTCATCCAGGCGCACGATGGGGTCGCAGCCGTACTTATCATGGGAGTGAGAAACATCGTAGCTGTCTTCCGCCACGTGAATGTGCAGCCCCCGTCCGGTTTGATCTATTGCCTCTTTCAGCATCTGCATGCCCGCATCCGGCAGCGTAAAGGGCGCATGTGCGCCGATATGTGCCTCGACAAGGTACGAGCCAGAAGATGCCACTTTCTGCTGGTCGATAAGCTGTGCAAAGGCAATGTTCTCTTCCACGCCTTTTTCCAACTCAGCCAGCCCGCCATTGCGATCGGTGGTTTCATAGCAGGTCATGCCACGCAATCCCGCCTCAACAAACCCTTTACGCAGGATGCTTAAAGATCCCTGGATTGCGCACGGTGAAGCATGGTGGTCGATAACAGCACTGCAGCCGTGGCGAATGGCTTCCAGCGAGCAGATTACGCCGCTGTAATAGAGAGATTCCTCATCCAATGCGCGGTCCAGCCGCCACCAGAGGTTTTTTAACGTTGAGATAAAGTCCGGGCATGGCGCAATAGACGCCATAATTCCGCGAGCTAGCCCCGAGTAAAAGTGATTGTGTGCGCAAACCAGGCCAGGCATCACGATGCGCCCGTGCATATCTTTACACTTAGCTGCCGGATAACGAGCCGATAAGTTATTGCCCACATCAACAATCAGGCTACCTTCAACAGCAATATCAACACCTTCAAGCACACTTGCCGGGCAAACTGCACTGCCGTGGCATTCTTTAGAATTAACATCGTTATTCCTCCACGCTACCCAGCAGATAGCTGTGATGCTGTTTGATGTGGGTGATAATGGCGCTGACTTCTGCAAGTTCCGCAGGGATATCGCTTAATGAGCCATCGGCCTCAACAGACAGATTCCAGATCTCCTGCTGGTGGCGAACCAGGCATTCGTTGCTGCGCCACAGGAAGCCGGAGTTAGTGCTGTTAATGAAGTCGTTCTCCAGGCTGAAGATGGTGAATTTGTCTTTGTAAGGTTTGCCCTGCCACGGGCAGAACTGTGCGCAGTTGCCACATTCGTTGCAGTAAGCATCCAGATGCAGTGTCTGGAAACGATCTTTAAAGCCGGGGATGGAAATGGAAACGTTGGCGCGATTAGGACAAACATCGACGCATTTGGCGCAAACATAGTTGCACTCCAGACAACGCTGCGCTTCTTGTTGCGCAAAGGCATCACCCGCGTCAGCTTCAATCTGTTTAACGGCGACCCGCCCTTTACGTGCATAAGTGGCAACAGGATCGTTATTCAGCCAGCGTTTATCGCCTTTATCACTACGGATATTCTCTTGTGCCAGAATGGCATCCGTCGCTTTGCGCGCCCCGGCAATCGCGGAGACGATAGACAACGGTCCACTTTGCACATCACCAATCAGGAAGACTCCAGGTGCCGTGGTTTCCAGCGTTTGCGAATTAAGACGCGGATAACCTTTATCATCCAAAGGCACGCCCATGCGAGAAAGCAGCGTGTAGTTCGGGCTTTCGCCGATGGCGGAGATCAGCGTATCCACGGCCAGGGTTTCGGTTTGATCTGTGGTAATTGGTTTACGACGGCCCTTTTCGTCTGGTTCACCCAGTTGCATCACTCTGACTTGCAATTGGCCATTTTCAAGGCGTTCCGGATTGGCGAGGAAACGGAACTGCACGCCATCCTCTACGGCCTCTTCCACCTCTTCAGGCCATGCCGGCATTTCATTTTTGCTGCGACGATAAACAATGGTGGCGCTTTCCACACCAGGAATACGCAAAGCGGCCCTTGCGCAGTCCATCGCCGTATTCCCGGCCCCGACAACCGCCACATGACGACCTACGTTCAGTGCTTTGCCCTGGTTAAAAGCACGCAGGAAATCGAATGATTTATAAATATGACGGCTATCACCCTCCAGAGGGATGCCATTGTTACTCTCCGCACCAATCCCGATGCAAACGTAGTGGAAACCCTTCGCCTTGAGTTTTTCAACCGTCAGATTTGGCTCACAGTTAAAGACAAACTCCACGCCATGGGCGGCAACAAAATCGATATCGTGGCGGATTTTCTCTTCCGGGATACGGAACTGTGGAACAATGTTTTTCACCACGCCGCCGGCATTGGCCTCACGCTCGAAAAGTGTCACCTTATGGCCGGCACGGGCGAGGAAATAACCCGCAGCAAGCCCGGCAGGACCAGCACCCATCACCGCAACAGGGTGTTTTTCACCGGAACCGGCAGGTTTATGCCAGCGACTACGGTATTCAGCCGATCCTTTAGCCACCACCAGATCTTTAATGGCGCGAATGTTCAGCGAGTTTTCGTAATCAAGACGCGTGCAGTTGTACTGGCACTGGTGGTCGCAGATATGGCCGGTAATGGCGGGCAGCGCATTGCGTTGATAAATCAGTTCAAGTGCATCTGCGTAGCGACCTTCACCCGCAAGGCTTAGATATTCCGGGATGTCCTGGTGAATAGCACAGGCGGTCACGCAAGGCGCGACGTAACAATCGGTTAAAGGAAGCGGCCCGCCCGCATTAATCTGCTCCTTACTCTTCCACTCTTTCTGCGTCCATTTTTGTGTTAATGCATCTGCGGCAAGCTTTTCGAGCTTTGCCACATCAACGGAGTGTCGTTCCCAGCCGTCTCCTGTAGCCAGAATTTCCGCACATTTCGCCAGACGCAGATAGCCGCCCGGTTTGAGCAGATCCGTCGCCATCGTGATGGGATGAATACCCGTGGCAAAGATATCGGCAATATTAAACTGGCTGGCGCCGCCAGAATAAGAGATAGGCAACAGCCCCTGGAAAGCGTTAGAGAGCAACGCAGCCACGTTGATTGATAAAGGGTACAAGGCGCGGCCAGACATATACATCTCTTCACCTGGCAGGTGGCCTTTATGGTTGATAGTACCCAGTGTGTTAGTGAGTTTAACGCCAAATTCGCGCCCCACCGTTTTCCCTTGCGCCATCAAACGCTGTAGCATTTCCAGCGCCTGATCGATCTTAAGATCGTGGGCGAAAGACTCTTCCTTCAGACCGATATAATCAAACCCACAGCCGTCCAGAATTTCGCGTACGCGTGAATAGCCCAATAGCGTTGGGTTAAGTTTCACGAAGGTATGTAATTTTTTTTCGTTCAGCATATAGCTGCATATCGATTCTATTTCGTCCGGCGGGCAGCCGTGCATCGTAGAAAGCGTGACGCCTTTTACCATCGTGGCAGGAATTCGTTCAGGCAATTTCGTTAATTCTTCACGCCGCGCTTCCAGGCCCATCAGCGAAATAAAGGCATCGCTTGAGAGCAAATTTTTTAACTGCTGACGATAAGATGCAAATTTCGCGTTATTTGAGGCATCAATCATTTCGTCGATAAATTTTTGCATCGCAGGCTGCTTAATACCGTCAAGGTTATAGCCTACGCTCATGTTAAATATAAATGAGCGCCCGCTTATTCCATGACGAGGGGAAAATATTTCTTCAAGCAGCCACAGCGCAAACCACGCCTTGGCATATTCGTCCCAGGCTTTTAGCAGCGTGAACTCCGTCGACCACTCCGTATTAAAGGCTTCGTCTTCTGCATCGATGCAGGGTTTTTCCAGCTCCAGCCTGTCCAGAATTTGCACGGTTTTCAATTCGATAAAACTGCCGCCTGTAAGCCAGGAGGTGATGATATTCTGGGCAAGTTGGGTATGCGGCCCGGCTGCGGGGCCGACCGGGGTGTCACAGGTTTCACCAAAAATAGTGAGCTGTTTACGGGGATCGCGTGGATAAAACTCGCTTTCCGGGATGCCAAAAATAGAGCGATTCGCTTCATATTCGGCGAACATACGCTGTAGCAGTTCGCTAAAGGGAATCGGACGCATAATATCACTCATAGTCATTGCTCCTTAATAATGTGGCCTTTCGCCTTACGGGCATTTTTTTACAACAGCAGAAGCAACAACCGCGCCACTGCGCAGCATCTTTGCTGCGCAGTGCAGAATATGTGAAGGGGATCGCATGACTGGGTGGATATGGCATAAATTCAAATGCCACTTTGATATTTATCGAACGTTTAATTTCAAATTAAGAAATGTTTTATCGTAATGAGACGTTTAGAGAGTCATCGCGCTGAAATAACGCTATTTATTGCAGGGCATAGTTATTGCATGAATGAAAGCAAATGGTTTCTGAAACGGGAGTCGTCATGAGTATTTTTCAGCAGGCATGCCTTTGTGAAAACGAAAACCGCAGTTTTGCGCTGATCCACATTATTGAGTCCAGAGGCTCCACGCCACGCCATTCGGCAAGCATGTTGGTCACCGAAACGGGGGAAACCATCGGTACCATTGGCGGCGGCATGATGGAACGCTTGGTGCTGGATAGAACGCGGCAGGCGCTGGCCGACGAGTGTTCCTGCGTTTTTCAAGGCAGAATGGCGCGACAGGGCGAGCACGCCGTAGGTTCTGACTGCGGTGGCGCGATGACAGTCCATATCGCGGTTTATCCCAGGCGACCGTCGTTGATACTTGTTGGCGGGGGCCACGTTAACCGCGCGATAGCTCAGGCAGCAGTCCCTTTGAATTTTGATGTCCATGTGCTCGATACCTGGCAGGAAAGCCTTGATCACCCTGACATGCCAGCAACCTGTCATCGCATCTATGGAAATTCGTTTACCACTTTGATATCTGACCTGCCTCTGGATGATAAAAGCCTGGTGATTATCGCCACCAATCACCAGGACAAAGAATCCCTCGACGCATTATTACCGCGCCCTGCCCGTTTTCTTGGCCTGCTGGCCAGCAGCCGCAAAGTGCATCACTTTAAACAACAATTACAGCAGGAAGGTGTGGCGCAGGAGCAGATCGCGCGTTTGCGTTCGCCTGTGGGGTTAGATATTGGCGCCGAAACGCCACAAGAAATTGCGATCAGTGTGCTCGCAGAATTGTTGCTGGACATAAAAGGAGCTAAAAAGGTGGCGTCCGGCAAGCCTGAGGCTATTCATGCTGATGAGCTAAAAATGGCGACCCGCGTCGCCATGTAATCAATCTACATATTGCGCAAGCGGGTGCCGGTCTTACCGGCAATCCCGTCGCTGGCTTTTTCAAGAAGCGTAATAAGCGTTTCACGCCCTGGAGCCGATGCGGAAAAGTGCATAGCGGCTTCCACTTTTGGCAACATGGACCCTTTCGCAAACTGATCCTGTTCGATATAACGTTTAGCGTCGTCAACGGTAATGTTGTCCAGCCACTTCTGGTCAGGGCGATTAAAGTTAACGGCCACTTTTTCCACCGCTGTCAGAATGATCAGCATATCGGCATCAATCATTTCAGCCAGAACCGCACTTGCCCAGTCTTTATCAATCACCGCGCTGGCACCCTTTAAATGGTTGCCCTGGCTGACAACCGGAATACCACCACCGCCGACGGTAATCGCCACGTGACCGGCATCCAGAAGTGCTTTCACCGAATCTTTCTCGATAATATCCTTCGGTTTCGGAGAGGCCACAACGCGCCGCCATCCGCGACCAGAATCTTCGCGAACGTCCACGCCCTGCACCATCAGTTTCTCGGCTTCACTTTTGCTGAGGAATGAGCCAATGGGTTTGCTCGGTTCAATAAAGGCCGGGTCATGTTTATCTACCAGCACCTGAGTTATCAGCGTGGTCACCGGTTTGTTGATACCTCTGTTCAGCAACTCTTCACGTAACGCATTTTGCAGATCGTAGCCGATGTACCCCTGGCTGAGTGCCACGCACACTGACATGGGTAATGTCTGGCTTCCATGCTGAAAAGCCGCCGCTTCAAAAGCCTGATGAATCATACCTACCTGTGGGCCGTTCCCGTGAGTAATGACCAGTTCATGCCCCTGGGCAATCAAATCGACAATCGCCTTTGCGGTAATTTTGACGGCGTGCATCTGCTGCTGAAGATCCTCACCGAGGGCATTGCCACCCAGCGCCAGCACAATTCTCTTTTTCATTTTAAATTCCTTGTGGTAAATGGCTTACGATGTAAAAAACGTCCATGCCCCGCATAACCTGTGAACACGCCGTCGCGCCACACTACCTCACCGCGTGACAGTGTCACGACAGGAATGCCGCGCAATGCCATTCCTTCATAGGGTGAGTAATCCACGTTGTCGTGCAGGGATTCATGGCGAACGATGCCGGTCCTGTTCGGGTCAAACAACACGATGTCCGCGTCGGCGCCCTCCTGAAGTGAGCCTTTTTGCGGCCACAGGCCAAATAATTTGGCAGGGGTGCTGCTACAGAGTTCGACAAAACGAGACGGGGTAATCCGACCCGTGGCAACACCCTCGGTAAACATCAGCGACATACGGTTTTCAACGCCGGGCAAACCGTTTGGACAGCGAGTGAAATCACCGTTGGAAAGCGCAACACGCTGGGAATATGGGAAGGTGCAATGGTCGGTGGCGACAGTGTCGATGGCTCCATCGCAAATCCCCTCCCAAAGCTGTTCCTGCTGGGCTTTATCACGCAGCGGTGGGCTGAGAATAAACTTCAGAGCATCCGGCTGGCGGTATTCATCTTCGTCCAGCAGGAGATATTGTGGGCAGGTTTCAACCCAAACAGGCTGCCCTTTATGGCGAGCAGCACGCAATACATCCAGCCCTGCGCCATTTGACAGATGGACAATATAAAGCGGCGCGTTTCCTGCCAGTTGCGCAAGATGAACGACTCGCGAAATGGCCTCCGTTTCGCAGGCAATGGGCCGACTACGGGCGTGCCAGATAGCTTGTGTTTTTCCTTCCTGCACAAATTGCTCAACACGGTAGCGAATGGCTGCATCATTTTCCGGATGAACGGTGACCAGCGCACCGACGCGCTTCAGTTCACTGAGCGCTTTTAAGATGGCGGTGTCGTCAAGTTTGTACTGGTAGGTGAGATAAATTTTAAAGCTGCTGATGCCTTCATCCACCACCATCGAGGCCATTTCACTGAGAATATCCGCGTCGATATGCTGGATAACGCCATGAAAAGCATAATCAATGACGGCTTTTCCTGCCGCGTACTCGTGGTACTTTTCCAGTTGATGATGAAGGCTACAACCTTTGGGGCCAAAACCCATGTGATCGATAATGGTTGTGGTCCCACCGCAGGCGGCAGCGCGGGTGCCGGTAAAAAAATCATCGCAGCTGCGAGCAAGACCGACATCGATATTAAAATGGGTATGTGCGTCTATGCCACCGGGCATGACCAGGCAACCGGAGGCGTCGATGATCTCTGTGTCATCGTCAGGCGTAATATGGCTTTCGCGCCTGGCTATCTTGCCATCTTCCAGCAGCAAATCCTGGCGATACTCGCCCCACTCATCTACAACGGTCCCGCCCTGGATTAAGCATTTCATCTTTAACCCTGCCGTGTTGGATAAACATGAAGCGGGTGAGAAACCCACCCGCTATGGCACTTCTTGTTTAATGCTTACGCTCGGCCAGATACATCAGAGGAATCGCGGCGTACATGGCAGCACAAGTCACCAGGTGGGCTTTCCAGGTTTTTTCATTCGGGGCATGCGCTTCTGGCTCTTTGCCTGGACCGAAGCCAATAACCGGAATACCGTGGCGGCCCATAATAGAAACG
This sequence comes from Buttiauxella selenatireducens, assembly GCF_031432975.1. GTDB lineage: Bacteria > Pseudomonadota > Gammaproteobacteria > Enterobacterales > Enterobacteriaceae > Buttiauxella > Buttiauxella selenatireducens. The sequence goes on from NZ_CP133838.1 coordinate 2,587,738, forward strand.
CCATTCGTCGAGAAGGTCCATTTATCTACCACAGGATCTTTATTGAACAATCCCTGATAGGCCTGGCTGAGGGTTTTGACCGTAATATGGTCTTCTTCCACTTTCCAGGTTGGGAAATAGCATTCGGTAGGATAGACAAGGCCAGTCCATGCCGGGCGTTCGTAGTTGTACATGCTAACGGTGGCTTTCGCGGCCTTCACGGCGGGCAGAGCGCGGATCTCTTCTAACGCGTTTTCCCAGCTTTCGCCCCAGGTCAGGCGGCGGTCAATGGACACGGCGCAGCTGTCTGCAACGGCGCAACGGCTTGGCGAGGTGAAAAATATTTCTGAAACCGTGAGCGTACCTTTGCCGAGGAAGTCGTCGTATTTAAGGTGGTTATTCAGTTCCTGCAACTCGCCAAGAATCGGCCCCATTTTGAAGATAGCGTTGTCGCCACGCTCTGGTGCGGAACCATGGCAGCTCACCCCGTGCACATCAACACGAATCTCCATGCGTCCGCGTTGCCCACGGTAAATCTGGCAGTCTGTCGGTTCGGTACTGACGACAAATTCCGGGCGAATTTTCGATTGTTCAATAATGTACTGCCAGCACAAACCGTCGCAGTCTTCCTCCTGAACGGTCCCGGTGACCAACAGGGTGTAGTCGCCTTCCAGCCCCAGATCTTTAATGATTTTCCCGGCGTAAACCATGGACGCCATTCCACCTTCCTGGTCAGACGAACCTCTACCGCCGATAATTTCGTCATCTTCCATCCCTTTGTACGGATCGAAGTCCCAGTTTTTGATATTGCCGATACCAACGGTGTCGATGTGCGCATCCATGGCAATCAAGTGTGGCCCATGGCCGATATAACCGAGAATATTGCCCATTGGGTCAATTTCAACTTTGTCGAAGCCCACCTTTTCCATTTCTTCTTTAATGCGGTGAACGACGCGTTTTTCATCACAACTTTCACTTGGGATAGCAATCATATCGCGCAAAAAACGGGTCATATCCGCTTTGTAATGTTCGGCTTTCGCGACGATGTCACTGAATGGAATTTTAGTCATTTTGATGCTCCTGATTGTTGCAACCTGAGATACTGTGTTTCCCTTCCCATACGACTTCCCGGTAATGCTGAACGTCGGTGTCTCCTTCGGTGCTTATCAGCAGAACGCGGGATTGATCATTGAGACCGAGTCGTTGCATGAGGCTATTTTTTTCTGGGTGGAACATCACCGCAGCCAGAACGCCCATAGTGACTGCGCCTGATTCTCCAGAGATGATTGCAGCATCACCACGAAGCGGATTACCCAAAACGCGCATGCCCAGAGCGGCGACACGGTCGTCGCACGAGATGAACTGGTGCGAACAGTTACGCAGTAATGGCCACCCTAGTGGATTAGGCTCACCACAGGCCAGTCCCGCCATAATGGTGTTCATTTCGCCGGCTACCGCGGTTAGGGTTCCACTACATCCTGAACGATAAATGCAATCGGCACGTTCGGGCTCTACGGTGACGCTATGCAGCGCTTGCGCGCCATACACATCAACCAGATAGCCTAATACCCCAGCCGCCATAGCCCCGACACCGGCCTGCAAAAAGACATGTGTGGGGGGCTGAGGCATTTGCTCTACCGCTTCGACGGCAAGCGTGGCGTAACCTTGCATGATCCAGGTTGGGATCTGCGTGTAACCTTCCCATGCAGTGTCCTGCACGACTTCCCAGCCGTGTTCGGCAGCAGTACGCATAGTCAGACGTACCGTATCGTCATAGTTCATGTCAGTGACGATGCATTCAGCACCCAGGCGGGTGATGTGATCGACGCGTTCCTGGGAAGAGCCTTTAGGCATGTAAATCACAGCATGTTGGCCAAGCTCTTTTGCTGCCCAGGCCACCCCACGACCGTGGTTACCGTCAGTTGTGGTAGCAAAGGTCATTTTTTCTTGTTTGGCATTTCGGCACTTTTCGAAAGAAAAGTGTTGAATGTCGAGGTGGTATTTTTCGCAGTACAGGCGAGCGATGGCGTACGCTCCACCTAGCATTTTGAACGCGTTCAAACCGAAACGTTGGGACTCGTCTTTTACCCACACATTCGCTACGCCGAGCTGGTTGGCAAAGCCACTGAGCGAATGCAAGGGCGTGGGTTGATAACCAGGCAGTTGCTGATGAAAAGCCTTAGCCTGCAAGGCAGGCTCACGGGAAAACAGCGCCATGCTTTCGCCGTTAAACCGGGAATTATCAGCAATCTTCATCGGAATCGAAAACCGAGACATCTCGTGCTCCTTGTTATCGTCGCATTATTTGATTCGTGGCTGTGCTTCACGCAACAGTTGCGCCAGAACGTCACCAGGGCGTGCGTATTTTCTTGCCAGAATCATGGCCGCGATGATGTATGGCTTCCAGCTCGCCTCTTTGTAAGTGGCAATGCGATAGCGTTCAAACACACTTTCTTCTACTTCGCCGGCCTCACAGGACACGCCGCTAATGTCTGCTGGCAGACAGTGCATATACAGCGCCTTGCCCCCTTTCGTACGCTTCATTAGCTCTTCCGTGCAGTGCCAGTCTTTGTGCAGAGCGTTTTGTTGCAGGCACGATTTTTCGAGGTCTTTAAGACCCTGTTCATCATTGGCATACAGAAGCTCGGTGCGTGTCTGCATGACCTGCCATGGCGCCCAGGATTTGGGATAAACGATATCCGCACCGCTAAAGGCTTCTTCCATGGAGCTCACCTGGCGGAAGCTACCACCGCTTTCAGTTGCGTTCTTACGCGCAACGTCCAGCACATCGGGTATCAGGTCATAGCCTTCCGGGTGAGCCAGGGTGACGTCCATACCGAAGCGGGTCATCAAACCAATAATGCCTTGTGGAACTGAAAGTGGTTTGCCGTAGCTAGGCGAATACGCCCATGTCATCGCGATTTTCTTGCCTTTGAGCTTATCTAACCCACCAAAGTGCTCTTTCAGCCAGGCAAGATCCGCCATTGACTGAGTAGGATGGTCAATGTCGCATTGCAGGTTGATCAACGCCGGACGCTGCGGCAGCACGCCTTGTGCAAAGCCATCATCAAGCGCTTCACCCACTTCGCGCATATAGGCATTGCCTGCGCCAAGATACATGTCGTCACGAATGCCGATGGCATCAGCGCAGAAGGAGATCATATTGGCGGTTTCACGTACCGTTTCACCGTGAGCAATTTGAGATTTGCCCTCATCCAGGTCTTGCTGCGCCAGGCCTAGCAAATTCAGCGCCGAGGCATAAGAGAAACGCGTTCTGGTGGAGTTATCACGGAAAACGGAAATCCCCAGGCCACTTTGAAACACGCGGGTCGCCATATTTTCTGCCCGCATCGCCTTCAGCGCCTCAGCAATGCTCAGCACCTGCTGCAATTCGCTGTGTTTCTGCTCCCAGGTAAGTAGAAAATCTTTACTGTGAAGATCTGACGGTAGTCCATTAATTGTTTCAATTAACCCTGCAATTGAGTTCATGACACTTGACCTCTGTGATTGAAAATAGGTGCGAATTTCGCCGCATTCTGGCGCTGATAGAGAGCTAACAACATTCGTGCCAATCTCGGGTTTTAATGAACGACCCGTTTTAATATGTGAAGAAGATCGAGTTTTAATATGTAATTCAAAGAAATCGCTGATTCATTGAGAAGAAATAAAACTGAATGGTAGAAGACATGATGAATTAAGGGTGGAGCACAGGGGTAAGGGAGCTTAAAAACCCGCTCAAAATGATAAATAAAAAAAGTTTCTCAATGTGATATGTATCAAATGTTCAGATTCGCCTGGCGGAACCTGAAATGTGACGAGTTCAACCCTGAAATACAGGTATCACTTATGTCAGAGAAGAAAGCAGCCCATAAAAACATGGGAACATTAATGCGGGTACAGCCCACGGTGGCTCATTTCACCCAGTTATTACACCGGGTTTTATTGCTGGAAGTTGAAGTTATTGATAATCATTTCGTTCGCGTAGCCGGAACAGGAATATACGGCAGCGGGCTGGGTGAAATTCCCGAAACGAATAACCAGTTGTTGCGTTCCGTTATTGAAACCGGGAAAGAAAAAGTGGTTCTCCACTCGAAACTAGACCCACTTTGTTCAGAGTGTAAAGGCCGCGACGGTTGCCATGAACTGGCGTTTATCGGCGTTCCTGTTCTGCATGACAATGTCTGTCTGGGGGTCATTAGCCTGATTGCCACCAACCAGGATCAGCATCAACGTTTGTGTGATAACAGTCAGATGTTTATCCAGTACATCAAGCATATCTCAACGTTGGTTATCAATAACCTGGCCAAAACCAATGTGATAAACGAAAGCGATACTCGCCTTTTCTCCAGGCTTATCATGGCAATGGATCAGGGTGTGGTCGTTCTGGATGATAAAAACCGTGTTGTACGCTGTAACGAAAATGCGCTGAAATACCTGGCGATTACAGAAGAGCATCTGGTCGGACGGGAAATGGATCTACAACCCCTGACTAGCTCTTTAAATGCTGAATTCGACTATGTGCAGTATCGCTTGCAATGTAACCAGCTCCATAAAACCGTCACCTGCCAACTTCACCTTATTGAAAATCACCGATTATTGTTATTTGCTTTCCACCAGTCTCATCTTAAAGACAACGAAAACGAACAAAATAAAGAAACAAATATCGAACATGTTATCGGTGACTCATGCCAAATGCAGGTAGTAAAACGCCTGATTACTCAAGTGGCGAATAGTCCTTCGAGTATTATGGTGACAGGAGAGAGTGGCACGGGAAAAGAAGTGGTTGCCAGAGCAATTCATCGCCTAAGCCCACGTCAGGCAAATCCTTTTATTGCCATAAATTGCGCGGCTATTCCCGAAAACCTGCTCGAAAGTGAGTTATTTGGCTACACAAAAGGAGCATTTACCGGAGCGGCACCGGGAGGGAAAATAGGCCTTATTCAGTCTGCCAACGGTGGGACCTTATTTCTGGATGAAATTGGCGACATGCCACTTATATTACAGGCCAAGCTATTGCGCGTGTTAGAAACGCGCGAACTACAGCCTGTAGGCTCCAGTCAATATATTAAGGTTGATATTCGCGTTATTTCCGCCACCAATCAGAAATTGGATCAAAAAATACAGGATGGACAGTTCCGTGAAGATCTCTTTTACCGCCTGAATGTGATCCCGGTTCCCTTACCTCCCCTACGTGAACGACGGGGTGATATAGAGATGCTAATGCACTTTTTCCTTAATTTGCATACACAACGTATTGGCCGGGCCTACCCAGGCGTTAGCGAAGAAGTCATTAATGCATTTTTGCATTATCGCTGGCCTGGAAATGTACGCGAATTGAGTAACCTGATGGAGTATTTGGTCAATATTGTCCCTACGGGCTCGGTTATCGATCGTGCGATGCTTCCCCCCTCTTTTCACTCAGCTCCCGTCAGGCTTCCTGCTCATACCCATAATCAGGAAAATACGGCCAGCAATGGTGCAAATCTGAAATCCATTGAAAAGACGCTGATCGAAGAGGCGTTGATTCGCCAAACAAACAAGCGCCTGATTGCCGAAGAGTTGGGAATCGGCATCGCCACGTTATACCGTAAAATTAAGAAATATGGGCTTGAAGCGCTGGATGCGAAAAGCAATAGCCTCTAACCGTATACTTTTTCTGGCTTGCACCATTCGGCTGCAAGCTTTTGATACTGTACCGGCGTGTCCACATCTTCGTGGATAGCCGGTTCATCCACCGCGATACTCCGCCGGCCAAAAGTTTGCATTAACGACTTTAGCATCCCGTTGTCTGGGGTTGCGAGAATGGCTCCGCGCATAGCACCAGGCAATAACGCAGGATGGCCGCGGTAGCTTGCAAATTCGGGCACACAGCAATCGGGCCCACGTGATTCCCACAACGTGGCATAAACCGCAGGACTGATCGTCGGCATATCACCTAATGCCAGGAAAAAATGCTGTCCGCGCGTCTGAGCGATTCCGCATTGCACCGAAGAGAACATTCCTTGCTGAAAATCGGGATTGTAGGCCAGTGTCACGCCGGGATGATTGCCATAACGAACATGAAGTTCATCCGCCCGGTGGCCCGTCACCAGAATCACTCGTTCACAAAACCCCAGAGCATGTTCAATCGCGCTATCCAGTACTGTGCCCTCGTCCCATGGGAGCATCATTTTCCACGCGCCCATTCTGCTCGAAAGCCCTGCAGCCAACATAACGCACTCTGGTTTGTCTTCCATCGCACACCTCGAAAAAAGGCCCCAGAAACGGGGCCAATGAATTATCCAACAGACTTCAGGACAGCTTTTATAGATTTAATCACGGGGTGGTAACCCGTACAGCGACACAGATTGCCTTCAAGCGCTTCACAAATTTCATCGTCTGAAGGATTAGGGTTACTGTCGAGCAACGCTTTGCTGCTCATCAGTATTCCCGGGGTGCAGTATCCACACTGCGTCCCCCCGTGGCGTACGAAGGCATTCTGTAGTTTCAAGCCAATAGGTTCATGATGCAGCGCTTCGACGGTTGAGATTTCAGCCCCCTCACACTGGACCGCCAGCACCAGACACGAACAGACAGCTTTACCATTCATAATGATGGTGCAGGCTCCACACTCACCCACCGAACATCCTTCTTTGGTGCCGGTGAGCCGCAGATCCTCACGTAAAAAATCAACTAGACGGCGGTTATCGCTCACTTCACGGCTCACACGGATACCGTTAACTTTCAGCTCTATCGTTTTCATTTTTTTATCCTGCTCACTTTCTTTCGTTCAGCAACTCGCCCAACATCTGGCGGAACATGTCGAGATAGACCGGCATTTTGTATGCCGCTGACCAACGCTTGCCTATTGCAGCCTCCATCTTCTGATTAAGGACTTCCGCCGCATCTTCGATGGTCTGTGCAGAAAGCACTTTACCCGTGAGGCAATTTTCGACTTCGTGCAACCGCTGTGGCTTGCTGAACAGCGCGCCATCCACCAGTCGGCAAAACGTCAGTTTACCTTGTCCATCCAGGCTGAATTGCCCAGTCAAACTCTGGCGAGTAATGTTCAGCGCGTTTCGGCGGCCCAATTGCAGATAGCGATACTGCTGAATTTCAGGCTGTGGCTTGGGAATGAGCACCCGCGTCAGCAATTCTCCGGGTTGAAGACTTGTGCGATAACCCGCTTCTATAAAGTGACTTAACGGTAGATAGCGAATTCCTGATGAGGATTGCAGCTCCACCTCAGCATCCAGAATGATCAACGGAGGCACTGAGTCCGCACATGGTGCGGCATTGACAATATTGCCTCCAATGGTTGCGCGGTTTCTCAATTGCAGCGAGCCTATCGTGCGACAGGCGGTGACCAGCACGGGATAACGTTCGCGAACGGCTGGATGGGCGACAAGATCGCTAAAGCAGACCGCAGCGCCAATCACTAAGCCGCCGTCAGCTTCTACAATCTGGCTAAGTTCTTTCAGGCCTGAAATATTCACCAGTTTAAGATTGCTGACCTGCATCCTTGCCTGCACCAGTTGGTCAGTTCCCCCGGCAATCGCCATTGCGCCGGGCTCTTGCATAGCTTGCAGGGCATCATTGAGTGAAGACGGTGTACAGACGGAGAGATTGTTGAGCCGTAACGTTTGTTTTTTCTCACCTTGCTCGCCCTGAAGTTCACTTTGGCGCTCTGGTTTTTTCAGGTTGTAGCCCAGGCGAACCTGCTCGAGGGTGAGTGGGATCTGGCGATTCCAGCGATCCAGTGCAAAGCTAACCGCGTTGTTCAACGCAGCCGCCCCCAGTTCCAGCACGGGCTCACCAATCACTTTCGCGCCATAAGGACCGGCTTTATCGTGGTTTTCCACGGTAATAACCGTTATCGGTGGGACATCTTTGATGGTTGGCAGCAGGTAGGTATCAAAGTTTTCAGATTTCACTTCACCGTGGGTAATATTGAAATCTTCCAGCATGCCGTAGCCAATCATCCCTTGAACTACGCCGCCGTAGACTTGCCCTTCAATGCCAACGCGATTGATCACTTTACCTACATCATGCACTGCAGTGATGTGGTTGAGTGTTATCTTGCCAATGCGCGTGTCCACTGCGACATCTGCAATCTGGCAACCGTAGACCCAAGTGAAATACGGGCTACCAGAGCCTTTATGCTCATCCCAATGAATGTCCGGGGCCACGTGCCAGCCATAGGCAGAAAGATTTTCTCCCGCAGCTTTGGTTTTACCAACGACCTCATTAAATGAAAGACGCAGGTCCGGTTGCTGCCGATTATAGACCTCACCGTTTTCCCAATTCAGTTCATCCACTGAGCTGGCATTTAAAGCTTTGCCGACCACCTTTACCATTCTGCACTTCAGCTTATTGGCAGCACTCAGCACTGCCTGCCCTCCCATCAGCGTGCCGCGCGATGCAACCGTAGAGCCACCATCGGCGATCATTGCCGTCGCGGGATCGGTAAACATCACTTGTTCAAGCGGTAGACCGAAGGCTTCAGCAGCAATCAACGACATGGTCGTTTGCAACCCCTGGCCGTTTTCTGACACCGAAGTTGAGATGTTAAGACTACAATCAGCGTTTATTTGAATCAGCGCGGATGAGGCATCCATCCCTTCGGCACCAAGAGAGCAACCACGGTGGCTTAAAGCCAGGCCAATACCGTATTTTACGGGGTTGTTTTGGGCGTTTAGACGCTGGTAGTGATCCCGTTTGGCACAGAACTCTGCACTGTTCAGCGCCCGGTCCAGTACCTCTTCGGCAGAAACGGTGTGTTCGCTAAAGACCTGCCCGGCCATGCTGGTATCGTTTTGCTTCAGCACATTTCGGCGGCGAAGTTCTACCGGCGAAATTTTAAAGGTGGCAGCCACTTCATCCATCAGCGATTCGTTGGCAAAAATGACCTGCGGCGCGCCGTAGCCACGGTATGCGGAAGTGTAATTGTTGTTGGTATAGACGCCTGTGACATCAACTCTGACGTTGGGAATATTATATGGGCCTGCGGCCTGCACTGAACTCCGCCAGGTCACAAAAATAGTTTGGCCTGCGTAACTGCCGCCATCCGCAATGATATCTATTTTTATCGCCTGAATACGCGCATCGTCATCCAACCCTATTTTGTATTTCATTTTATAAGGATGGCGCTTATAACTTTCGCGCATCGACTGTTCGCGATTATATGTGAATTTAACCGGGCGACCGGTCAGAGTGGTTAATAATGCCGCTCGGCAGGAAAGATGATCGATAATATCATCCTTGCCGCCAAATGAACCACCCAGCACGGAGCGTTTAACGTTAACTTTAGACTGCGGCAATCCAAGATATTTAGCGACAAGGCCACGAACGCGGTGCGCATTCTGAATAGAACCTGCAATAGTAATAATTTGTTCGTTAGGATCTAAATAGCTGATAATCGATTCAGGTTCTATATATGCGTGCTCCTGAAAACCCACTTCATATTCACGCTCAAATATATGTGTAGAAGCAGCGAACCCGGCGTCAATATCGCCTTTTACCGTATGATGACGATTGATAACGTTGCTTTCACTGTCGCTATGAATCAACCGCGCACCCGGTTGGAGGGCTTCTTGTGGATCGGTTATCGGGGTGTATTGTGTGTAGGTTGCGCTGATTTTGTCAGCCGCCAGGCATGCGGCCTCGTAGGTTTCAGCTGCAATAATCGCAATCACGTCCCCTCGGAAGGCGATTTCATCTTTCGCAATCGGCGGGTAGTCTGGAATAATGACGCCTATTTTTTCGACACCTTTGACATCCTTAGCGGTGGCGATATACACCACGCCGGGGATTTTTTGTGCTTCACTGATGTCGAGAGTTTCCAGGCGGCCAGCAGCAATATCCGCGTAACGACAAACCCCGTAAAGCATACCCTGCATGACGATATCATCGCCGTAAATAGCGCTTCCTTTGACTTTTGCTACACCGTCAACGCGCGGGACTTCAGTGCCTACCAGCGTTGTATCCATACCATTCTCCATAATAAGAATAGAACTAATGTGAGTATCTTAAACGGTTAGAAATAAGCAAAGGCTGTGCCAGCACAGGTAAGAAATAAAAACACGAGTAATTTTTGCGAGCTGAATTCAAAAATTGAAAACATCTACTGTGAAATCACGCAGGCGATACGGTGGGTATTAAATAAATAACATGCAGAGGATCAGATAATTATCAAACTGATAATTATCATCAAGCGGGTGGTAAAACCTGGCGGTTAATAAAGGTGAATAAATATAGTTTTGCGAAGCACCTCTCATTATCGTTTTTACTTTCGATTGTTTAATTTTTTGTGCATCTTTTTTGCATCATCCTGGCAAAACGCAAATCAGGAAGAAAACATGAACCGTTTTGTCATTGCGAATACCTGTGATTGTATTGGGTGCAAATCTTGCGAAATAGCCTGCATGTTGGCTCATAATGAACAACGTTACCCTGAACCTGGGCAGCATCTGCAATCTCGCGTCACGGTGGTTAATACGGGTAGCGCGTCAACTGCCGTTATGTGCCATCAATGTGATAATGCGCCATGTGTAGCGAGCTGCCCTACCGCCGCGCTGGTTTATCAAAATGATCATGTCGTTCTTGATGAGAAACACTGTATCGGGTGTAAAAGCTGCATCCTCGCGTGCCCGTTTGGCGTGATAAGCCTGACGACCAACGACCATCCCATCGCCCAAAAATGTGATTTATGTGAACAAAAAAACAGTGCCAGCGGCCCTGCCTGTGTCAACGTCTGCCCGACCAATGCCTTGCAGCTTGTCACCCAGAAACAGCTAACCCAACTTCGTCACAAACGGCAGCAAGAGACACTCCCAGGCCTACGCGCGTCACGGCAAACCGGCCGTGACAAACTGCTGCTCAGCCCAAAAAGAAGCGATCCAGATAAATTACCGGCCGACGAGCGACGCCACCATTTCCAGGAAATCTATCAGCCCTTTAAACCGGAACAAACATGCCAGGCCGGTGAGCGCTGTCTGGAATGCGCCGACCATGCCAACTGCCGCTGGACATGCCCACTGCATAATGCCATCCCGGAACTTATTCGCCTGGCAAAACAGGGGCGTATCAACGAAGCCGTGGAGCTTTCGCACCTAACCAGCAGCATGCCCGAAGTTTGTGGGCGCGTTTGCCCACAAGACCGGTTGTGCGAAGGTTCCTGCACGCTTGAGAGCAACAGTGGATCGGTCACCATTGGGTGCATAGAAAAATATATCACTGATACCGCGTTAAAGGCGGGTTGGCGCCCGGATCTTAGTGGTGTTCGGCCACGATCAGAACGCGTTGCAATCATTGGCGCGGGCCCGGCGGGATTAGCCTGCGCAGACGTACTTGCGCGGCACGGCGTGAAAGCGGTGGTTTACGATCGCCATCCAGAAATTGGCGGCCTGCTGACGTTTGGCATCCCCTCCTTCAAACTTGATAAGCACGTGTTAGCAACGCGCAGAGAAATATTCACCGGCATGGGCATTGAGTTCGTGCTCAACTGTGAAATTGGTCGGGATATCAGCTTCAGCCAGTTGATTAAGGAAAACGACGCGGTGTTTATCGCCCCAGGCACTTATCAGTCAATGATTGCAGAGCTTGAGAATGAGAATGCAACAGGTGTGCTAGAAGCGTTGCCCTATTTGATAGCCAATACCCGCAATGTGATGAATATCGCCGAAGATCCTGAAAACCCGTTTGTTACGCTCAAAGGCAAACGTGTAGTGGTGCTCGGTGGTGGTGACACGGCAATGGATTGCTTGCGAACCGCCGTGCGTCAGGGCGCGACAGCGGTAACTTGCGCCTACCGGCGGGATGAAGCCAATATGCCAGGCTCGCGTAAAGAAGTAAAAAATGCGCGTGAAGAAGGCGTGGAATTTCAGTTTAACATCCAGCCGCAACGCATCGTGCTGAATAAAAAAGGGGCCGTAGCGGGAATCGAAATGCTACTGACCGAACTTGGCGAAATGGATGCCAGTGGACGCAGACGCCCTAAAATCATCAAAGGCTCAGAGTTTATTATTGAAGCCGATGCACTCATTGTCGCATTTGGTTTCCAGGCTCATGCCATGCCATGGCTGAAAGAAGGCCACGTAGAATGCGATAAGTGGGGACAAATTCGTATCGGCTCAAACTCACGCTACCCAGGGCAGACCACAAACCCACGCGTTTTTGCCGGAGGAGATGCCGTGCGCGGTGCAGACCTGGTCGTAACAGCAATGGTCGATGGCCGCCGCGCTGCGACGGATATTATTGATATGCTCGACTGCGAGCAGGCGAAAGCGACGAAGGCAGCATCATGAAAACAGCTTACATTCATGTTGAGACACAGCGCTGTATTGGCTGCCGCACGTGTGAAGTGAGTTGTGCGGTTAACCATCAGTCCGACGCGCGCAAAGAATTTTCTCCCCGCCTGCGCGTTTACAAAACGAGTGACATCAGTTCCCCTGCCGTATGTCACCAGTGCGAAAGTGCGCCCTGCGCAAGCGTCTGTCCTACCGGGGCGTTGAGCAAGCGAAATGGGATAATTGCAGCGGATGAAGCACTGTGCATCGGGTGCAAAAGCTGCATTATGGCCTGCCCGTTCGGTGCTGTAGATGTGGTTGGGGAAGCGGTAGCGCCACAAAAAATCGCGTTATTAAAATGTGATATGTGCCAGCATGACCCTCAAGGCCCAGCCTGTGTGAGCGTTTGCCCGACCGATGCCCTTAGCATTATGACGCCAGAGAGATTAGAGCAACTCTCCATGCAAAAACGCCACGCTGTTTTCTAAACCCTAAAGTATTACGGGGCGGTGCATCTGCCCCGTATTCCCCCTGAATTAACAACGGCCTTTCATACGATATCAGCACAAAAAACGAGATATAAATCACAATACCGGTTGTACACCCGGATCGATGGTTTTATGATCGCCTCCTCTCCATACTTTTACTGACCAGCGCGAAACCCATTTATGACCATAAGCAACGTATCACGCAAAACGGCGTGGTTACGCGTCGTTACGCTCGCTGTCGCGGCCTTTATTTTTAACACCACGGAATTTGTCCCAGTCGGTTTGCTGTCAGACATCGCCGATAGTTTTGGCATGCAAACCGCGCAAGTCGGGATCATGCTGACTATCTACGCCTGGGTAGTGGCGCTGATGTCCCTGCCGTTTATGCTCTTGACCAGCCAGGTCGAACGAAAGCGGCTATTAATCAGCATTTTTATCTTGTTTATCGTAAGCCACGTGCTCTCTTTTGTGGCCTGGAGTTTTACCGTGTTGGTGATTAGCCGCATCGGTATCGCATTTGCCCACGCGATTTTCTGGTCGATTACCGCGTCGCTGGCGATTCGTATGGCACCCGCAGGCAAAAAAGCGCAGGCGCTGAGTTTGATTGCCACCGGCACAGCGCTTGCGATGGTGCTGGGTTTGCCGCTTGGGCGTATTGTCGGGCAGTATTTCGGCTGGCGCACCACCTTCTTCGCCATTGGCGTTATCGCGGCCATCACGCTGTTCTGTGTAATGAAACTGTTGCCTAAATTACCCAGCGAGCATTCAGGATCACTTAAAAGTTTACCGCTGCTGTTCAAGCGACCAGCGTTAGTCAGCTTATACGCATTGGTTGCGGTGGTCGTTACCGCGCATTACACCGCTTACAGTTACATTGAGCCGTTTGTGCAAACCGTGGCCGGATTGAGCGCCAATATGGCTACCTTCCTGCTGTTGGTACTGGGGGGCGCGGGGATTATTGGCAGCGTGATGTTTGGTAAATTGGGGAATCGGCACTCATCCACGCTCGTCAGCGGCTCTGTCGGTTTATTAGTGCTGTGCCTTGCGTTGCTGTTGCCTGCCGCACAAAGTACCGCTTACCTCACGTTGTTATGCCTGTTCTGGGGTGTCGCGATTATGGTCATCACCCTCGGCATGCAGGTTAAAGTGCTGGCGCTGGCACCTGATGCAACCGATGTATCAATGGCGTTATTCTCGGGGATTTTTAATATCGGGATTGGAGCTGGGGCGTTGGTGGGTAATCAGGTGAGTTTGCATTTTGATATGTCCAGCATCGGTCTGGTCGGTGCGGTTCCTGCACTGGTTGCGCTTATTGGCTCGGTGTTAATCTTCCGCCGCTGGCCGGTGTCGTTAGAAGAGAAGCCGCAGCACAGTTAATGTAGCGATGTCGGGCGGCGCAATGCTCACCCGACATCCCTTTCCTTACGTAGGCGTCTGATTAACTGGCTGGGAAATGAGTAATAATTTCCAGTATGCCGTTAATAATAAACTGCACGCCCATACAAACCAGCAAGAACCCCATCAGGCGGGAAATAGCTTCAATACCGCTTTTACCCACCATCCGCATAATCGCGCCAGAACTGCGTAAGCTTCCCCACAAGATTATCCCCACCAGGGCAAAAATAATGGGTGGGGCCACCAGCACAACCCAATTGGCAAAATCGACACCGTGTTCAATGGTCGACGACGAACTGATAATCATTGCTATGGTACCTGGCCCCGCAGTGCTCGGCATGGCGAGAGGTACAAAGGCAATGTTGGTATCCGGTTCTTCTTCCATCTCCTGGGCTTTGGTGTTTGCTTCCAGTGATTCATGCGCTTTTTGTTGTGGGAACAACATGCGGAAACCAATGAAGGCAACAATCAGCCCACCCGCAATACGTAAGCCAGGTATGGAAATACCAAAGGTATTCATCACAACCTGACCTGCGTAATACGCGACCATCATGATAATGAATACGTTGACTGACGCCATTAACGCAGTTTTATCACGGGCCTTTTTGTTCATATCTCCGGCGAGACCAAGGAACAATGCTACCGTAGTCAATGGGTTAGCTAGCGGCAACAATACCACCAGCCCCAACCCTACGGCCTTAACTAACTCCACCATCTTCAGTCCTTAACGTCGGTTGCTTATGCGTTGCTGAGTATAGCAGCCAACCCTGGCGACTTTCGTTAAAGGATGCGTCTTAATGTTAAAACTGAACCGTTTTAGCAATTTGTGGCATCACCGATTCATCACGTTGACTTATGCTTGCCTGAGCAATAATATCCACCGTGATTAAATATACTTGCCTGGGCAATCATAGTGAAAAATACAAACGATCTGTTTAACGAAGTGATTCCCCTCGGAAGACTGATCCACATGGTTAACCAGCATAAAGACCGCCTGCTAAACGAGCATCTCTCCCCGCTGGATATTACTGCTACGCAATTTAAGGTGTTATGCACTATCTATTGCGAAGCATGCGTACAACCAGTGGAGCTGAAAAAAGCGTTGTCAGTCGACCTCGGCGCGCTAACGCGCATGTTAGACCGCCTGTTGTGCAAAGGATGGGTCGAACGCTTACCAAATCCCAATGATAAACGTGGCGTACTGATACGGCTGACTCCCGAAGGGAAGACGTTGTGTGAGAAATGCCACCAGCTGGTGGGACAAAACCTGCATCAAGAACTGACTAAAAACCTAAAGGCAGACGAAGTGGATATGCTTTATCAACTCCTGACAAAAGTCTTGCCGCAAACCTGATAAGTGGTGAAACCATGTCCAGACGGAACAATGATTCAGTAACAATTCAAAGTATTTTGGACTGGATAGAAGAGAACCTGGAAAACCCTCTTTCGCTTGAGAAGGTTTCGCAGCGTTCAGGCTACTCAAAGTGGCACCTGCAAAGGATGTTTAAAAAAGAAACCGGCCATTCATTAGGCCAATACATCCGCAATCGCAAATTGACTGAGATCGCTCTCAAACTGAAACAAAGTGACGAGCCGATTCTCTATTTAGCAGAACAATACGGGTTTGAGTCACAACAGACACTCACCCGCACGTTCAAGAATTATTTTTCTGTACCACCTCATCGATTCCGCGTTGCGTGTTCAGGTGGTGAAGGAAAGTATATTCACCCGCTAAATCATTAATATTATTAACAAATGCTATGCAACCGCCTGTTGATTCAGGCACCGAGGATTTATGAAACGTTTTATCTCGAGCGCGAGCCTGCTGTTGATTCTGGCCTCCGCTAATGCTCTGGCAGAGCAATCGAGCCCATTCAGTGCCACGCAAGCTAATCAAGGCAACATGATTATCCCAGCCGCTGACAACGCTGGCGACAACGGCCACATGATGGGTGAAAAGTCTGAATGGCTGGGTACGCCCTATTATCAAAATAACAGCAACTGATCATCGCTGCGGCGGGATCATCTCACCGATCCCGCCAGAATTAACTCACCACCGTCCTGCGTACCCGCAAACCAAAGACGTTAATATACAAGCCGCCCATAATCAGCAACGCCCCCGCTAGCTGTGTCAGAGAAAGCGTTTCATCCAAAAGCCATGCGGCGCTCGCCATCCCAACCACCGGCACCAGTAACGATAGCGGCGCAACACGCCAGGTTTCGTATCGTCCCAGCAAACTTCCCCAAATCCCATAGCCCACAATCGTTGCCACAAACGCCAGATAGACCAACGACAAGATAGTCGTCATATCAATGGCAATCAGGCTTTGCCACATCAAAGATGGGCCATCGAAAAAGAGACTGGCGGCAAAGAATGGCAGCACAGGAATTAACGCACTCCACACCACCAAAGACATAATCGGCGGACGCGCTTCTAACTGCATAATTTTCTTATTGAAGATATTGCCGCACGCCCAACTGAACGCCGCGGCCAGCGTCAGCATAAAACCGAGCAACGCCACATGCTGCCCACCAAGACTGCCCTCAATCAGTACCAGAACGCCGATAACGGCAAGGGTAATTCCCGCCAATTGCTTTCCCTGCAGACGTTCTTTAAAGACACACGCCCCCAGGATAATGGTGAAGAATGCTTGCGCCTGAAGCACCAGCGAAGCAAGGCCTGCGGGCATGCCAAACTTAATGGCACTAAACAAAAACGCAAACTGCCCAAAGCTTATCGTCAGCCCGTATGCGGCCAGTAAACGAAAGGGAATTTTCGGACGGGCGACAAACAGTAACGCGGGGAACGCAACCAGCAGGAAGCGCAGGCCAGCCAACAACAACGGCGGCATATTATGCAGCCCCATTTTAATCACGACAAAATTCAGCCCCCACACCACGACGACGAGCATCGCCAGCAGTCCATCTTTACGCGTCATTTTGCTTCCCCTGTTGTTATTGCATTTTTGTTAAAACTTAAAGCTAAATCAGCAGCGTGAATAGATACAGATGACACATTTAAGCTTCAGTACAGAAAGCAACACCTTAAAAACTGCATCTATACTTTGCCAAATCTTCATGATAAATCTGAGTTCCCCCGATTAATCATTAATAAAAACAAACGATAAAATGGTTTCTTTAGCATCGCGATTTTCTGGCAAACATCTCTCCATCAGCGTGTTACTGCTCTCCTCCCTGCTGCTTACGGTAGGGCGTGGGCTGACGCTCCCCTTCATGACCATTTACCTTTCCCGCAACTACAACATGCCGCTCACCGAAATTGGTATGGCGTTGACCATTGCGCTCACCACAGGGGTCGTTTTCAGTTTATGGTTTGGCATCCTGGCAGATAAGTTCGATAAGAAAAAATGCATGCTGCTGGCGATTATTATTTTCCTGGGTGGATTTGTGGCGATCCCGCTGGTCAGTAATGCCATTTTGGTGGTGGTGTTTTACTCGCTCATTAACTGCGCTTATTCGGTCTTTGCGACCGTGCTAAAAGGCTATTTCGCCGATACGCTGGAAACTCACCAGAAACCAAAAATCTTCTCTCTCAATTATACCTTTGCCAATATCGGTTGGACGGTTGGCCCACCGATTGGCACGCTGGCCGTACTCTACAGCACGAACCTGCCATTCTGGCTATCCGGCCTGACGGCGATCATTCCGTTTATCGTCATTAGCCGTTATGTACACAGCGTTCCGGTAAGTGAAATACAGCAAAGCAGCACCAGGCTTTCTCCGAGCCTGATGCTCAAAGATAAGGCGCTGATGTATTTCACCTTATCGGCATTTCTTGGCTCATTAGTTTTTGGCTCTTTTGCCGCCTGTTTATCGCAATATGCCATTGCTATCTCGGATTCAGATTTGGCACAAAAAGTGGTCGGCGTAGTCCTTCCGGTCAACGCGTTTGTGGTGGTGGTTTTCCAGTATATGGTCGGCAAACGCATTCGCCCGGACAACATCCAAAAGCTGATGTTTTACGGCACGCTATTTTTTATGGCTGGACTGGCAGGCTTTATGATTTCGGGCGACAACCTGCTTTTGTGGGGGTTATCGGCCGCGGTGTTTACCATTGGCGAGCTTATCTTCGCACCGGGCGAATATATGCTGGTCGATAACATCGCACCGCCAGGACTGAAAGCGAGCTACTTCTCCGCGCAGCAACTGGGGTGGTTAGGCGGCGCATGTAACCCGCTTTTCACGGGGTTAATGTTGACCTGGATGCCGCCATTTATGCTTTTTGTGGTGCTGATGGTGGCGATTTTGCTGGCGTATCTCATGGTTGTGAAAGGGATTGCCGTAAAACCGCAACGGGTTATGGCCTAGCAGGATATCGCGGTGGATGTCGCGACGCGGATCCACCCGAAAATACTATTTCACGTCTTTCTGATACTGAATAAACCCAGACTTATCCGCTAACTTGTCGTATAACGCCTGTCCTGCCGCATTGGTTTCATGAGTATGCCAGTACACCCGTTGAGAACCTTTCGCCTGAGCATGTTGATACACCGCTTCAATCAGCGCGCATCCAACACCTTTGCCGCGTGACTCCGGGGCGGTAAACAGATCCTCAAGATAGCAATGATCGTCCGCCGACCAGGTCCCACGGTGGTAAACCATATGGGTAAATCCAAGCATTTTACCCTGTTCATCAAACGCCCCCAACGCAAACATCGGCTCGGCAGGATCGCACATTCTTTGCCAGGTTAGCTGACTTAGTTCATCGCTCAGTTGGGTGTTGTAGAACGATAAATACCCTTGCCATAAAACCCTCCACGCCGCGTAATCACTCGCATCCAGTGCTCTTACCTGCACTGTTTGTCTGGTTGCGGGAGCCCGCCCGGACACCAGGTTCTCACGAATCTGCGACAAGCCCAGCTTCTGCGCGCCATCAGGCATGTTCTCAACGGAAAGCCAGCGTTCAAATGCCTGCTCTATCGTTGGCCACTCGCTATCAAGAATCGAAAACCACGCGGTATCGCGAGTGCGCTGCTTATACACCACAGCCTGGCGGAACAACCCTTCATAACGGAATCCGAGGCGAATTGCCGCATGGCGTGATGGCGCATTCAGGCTGTCGCATTTCCACTCATAGCGACGATATCCCAGCCCAAAAGCATATTTCATCAGCAGAAAATGAGCTTCTGTTGCCTGTACGGTGCGTTGTAACCGAGGGGAATACATGACGAAACCGACTTCAACGACGCCGTTTGCCGGGTCGATGCGCATTAATGCCAATGTGCCGACCGCCTTACCCGTCAATTCGTCGATAACCGCATAGTGCAGCGGGTCGTGACTGCGCGCGATGGTATCAATAAAATCGGCAAATTGTGGTTGCCCATCAAACGGCCCAACGTTCAAGTACGTCCAGCCGCGATCGTCCTCCGCTGTGCTCCACGCGGCCCATAAAGAATCTGCATGGTTACGGGTTAGCGGTTCGAGATGACAGTATTTCCCTTGCAAAACGATGCGTTCAGGACGCGGACAAGGTTGCCAGCCTGGTAGTGCATTGCCGATCGGTTGCTGAAATTCATTTGTTATGCCAGTCAATTCAGGCCTCCATGGGCGCAATAGCAATAAGTTACCTGAATATATACCCAAAAAATGGACTAACCAAAAGAACCATAATGTGAGTCTTTTGGTAGACCATTCGCTGCTGTGAGCCTACATGCAAAGATTGCGATTGAAAGCGTTGGTATAAGACTCTACAATCATTGTACGGTTTAATTCCGTACAAAACCGTATATCTCCAAGAGGAATCAATAATGTCAGCATTGAAAAAACAGCGTATCGATCTCAGGCTAACCGATGACGACAAGAACATGATCGAAGAAGCTGCGGCAATGTCCAACCAGACTATCACTCAATTTATGGTTACCAGCGCCTCTGAACGTGCAGCGGAAGTGATTGATCAACATCGCCGCCTGGTTCTCAATGAGGAATCCTGGAACCAGGTCATGGATGCGATAAGCAACCCGCCAGCACCGAATGCACGATTGAAAAGAGCGGCTAAACGTCTACAAAACATGGAGTAAGACATGGACGACCTTACCATTGAGATGTTTTCAGACAGCATCGAGTACGATTTTTCGGGTTTCGACTGTGGGGAAACCTCTTTGAATGTTTTTCTTAGCGACCATCTTGCGCGTCAGCATAAAGCGCGGATTTTACGCGGCTATTTGCTAATAACCAAAGATCCTAAACCGAAAGTGCTCGGTTACTACACGCTATCAGGTAGCAGCTTCGAGAAAGAAACCCTTCCGTCAAATACACTGAAACGTAAAGTGCCCTATGCCAACGTGCCGAGTGTGACGCTGGGGCGTTTGGCGATCCACACCCATATTCAGGGGCAAGAGTGGGGTACCACACTTGTCACACACGCCATGAATGTCATCTACCTGGCATCACAGGCGGTCGGCATACATGGCATGTTCGTCGATGCACTCAATGAGCAATCGAAGCAGTTTTACCTGAAGCTTGGCTTTATAGCTCTGACAGGGAGTAACGCGAGTTCACTTTTCTTTCCTACGAAGTCCATCGAAACGCTTTTTGAAGAATAAGTTTGAAGAAAATAATAGCGCTGTCTAAATCGCTACCAGCCCCCTCACCCCATCCGTTTCCATATCGGCACCGGCACCACGTTGAATGATCGAACCCCGAGACATGACTAAATAGTTGTCGGCAAGATCAGCGGCAAAATCATAAAACTGTTCAACCAACAAAATTGCCATATCCCCCTTCGCGGCTAATTGACCAATAACCTGACCGATCTCCTTAATCACCGAGGGTTGAATGCCTTCGGTTGGCTCATCCAGAATCAATAATTGCGGCTTGCAAGCCAGCGCCCGGCCAATCGCCAGTTGCTGTTGCTGCCCACCGGAGAGATCGCCACCGCATCGTTGTTTCATCTCTTTTAGCACCGGGAAAAGTTGATAGATTTCCCCTGGCACCGACTTAGCGTCCCGCCCGGCAAACCGTGAAAGCCCCATCAGTAAGTTTTCTTCCACCGTCAGACGCGGGAAGATCTCGCGACCTTGCGGAACATAGGCAATCCCCGCCTGAACGCGCTGGTGCGGTTTGCGGCTGGTGATGTTGTTTTGCTGCCAGTTCACACTGCCGGATTTTGCCGGGATCAGCCCCATCAGGCATTTCAGTAAAGTGCTTTTGCCTACGCCGTTGCGCCCCAGCAGGCAAGTGACTTCGCCGATTTTGGCGTCAAAGGAGACACCGCGCAGAATATGGCTGCCACCGTAGTATTGATTTAGATCGTTGACTTGCAGCATACATTACCCTCACCCCGACCCTCTCCCTGAGGGAGAGGGGGAAAATAGATCGGTCCCTCTCCTGTGGGAGAGGGTTAGGGTGAGGGCATCAACGCCCTCACCGATAAAATTAACGCCCCAGATAAACCTCAATCACCTGCTCATTGGCCTGCACTTCACGCAGCGATCCTTGCGCCAGCACCTGCCCCTGATGCAGCACCGTCACGTGGTCGGCAATGGTTTCCACAAAACCCATATCGTGTTCCACCACCATCAACGAATGCTTGCCTGCCAGGCCGCGAAACAGCTCGGCGGTATACTCCGTTTCCGCATCCGTCATCCCAGCAGCGGGTTCATCCAGCAACAGCAAATGCGGCTCCTGGACCAGCAACATACCGATTTCCAGAAACTGTTTTTGCCCGTGAGAAAGCAAACCGGCTTTGCGATGGCGTTCGGAACCCAGTCGTAACGTCGTCAGCATTTCATCAATGCGGTCGCGCTGTTCGGAATTGAGTTTTGCCCGCAGACTCGCCCACACGGATTTATCTGCTTTCTGCGCAATTTCCAGATTCTCGAACACCGTCAGCGCCTCAAAAACCGTGGGTTTCTGGAATTTACGCCCAATGCCGCGTTTGGCGATCTCAGCGGGTTCAAGACGCATAAGGTCGGTCGATTGATCATAAAACGCCCTGCCACTTTGTGGCCTGGTTTTGCCGGTAATCACATCCATCAGCGTGGTTTTCCCGGCTCCATTCGGCCCAATCACGCAGCGAAGCTCACCGACGCCGATATTGAGCGACAAATCCGTCAGCGCCTTAAAACCATCAAAACTGACATTAATGTTTTCCAGCATCAGTACCGGATCGGTTTGGTCACGATAACGGTCTGCTTCATGTTGCCGGGTAAAAAGCGGTTCGCCGGGTTGCATTATTTTTCTCCCTTACGCAGCAGACCAATCACTCCACGCGGTAAAAACAGCGTGACGACGATAAATATCAGCCCCAGAAATAGCTGCCAGTACTCCGGCACCGCCATGGTGAAGTAGCTTTTCGCGCCGTTGACTAAACCCGCGCCGAGGATCGGGCCGATCAACGTGCCGCGCCCGCCCAGTGCCACCCAGATTGCCGCTTCGATGGAGTTGGTCGGTGACATTTCGCCAGGGTTGATAATGCCGACCTGCGGCACATACAACGCACCCGCCAGGCCGCATAGCACAGCAGATAACGTCCACACCAGCAGCTTGAAACCACGCGGATCGTAACCGCAGAAAACAAGCCGATTTTCCGCATCGCGCACGGCGGTGAGCACGCGGCCAAACTTGCTGCGTGCCAGGGCAAACCCAATCCCCAGGCTTGCGATCAGCAATAAAACCGTGGCAATAAACAAGCCAATGCGTGTGCTGGTAGCAGTAATTGGCATGCCCAACAGCGTGGTAAATCCGGTAAACCCGTTATTGCCGCCAAAGCCCGTTTCGTTACGAAAGAACAGCAACATTCCGGCATAGGTCAACGCCTGGGTCATAATCGAGAAGTAAACCCCTTTGATTTTTGAGCGGAAAGCGAAGAAACCGAACACTAACGCCAGTATTCCCGGCACCAGCACAATCAACGCCAGCGCCCAGGCAAAATGTTGTGTTCCCCACCAGAACCACGGCAGTTGATCCCAGGAAAGAAACGACATAAACGCGGGTAGCCCGTCACCTGCGGCCTGGCGCATCAGGTACATGCCCATCGCATAACCGCCGAGGGCGAAGAAAATACCGTGGCCCAGAGAAAGCAAACCGGCATATCCCCACACTAAATCCAGCGCAATGGCGACCACCGCATAGCACAAGATTTTACCGAGCAGCGTCAGCGTGTAAGTCGAAAGACTCAGCGGATGGCTGGCGGGCAGTAGCGTCAGAAAGGGCAATGTCAGCATCAACACCACAATTAGCGACCCCAGCACGGCTGATATTCGCGGCGCTTTGCGGGTCAGGGTTAACGTCAGCGGCTGGCTCATCAGTCGATAACCCTCCCTTTCAGCGCGAACAGGCCTTGAGGCCGCTTCTGGATAAACAGAATGATCAGCACAAGGATGAGGATTTTGCCCAGCACCGCACCAATTTGCGGTTCCAGTATCTTGTTAAAGATGCCCAATCCGAAGGCCGCAGCGACCGTACCCGCCAGTTGCCCGACACCGCCCAGCACCACCACCAGGAAGGAATCAATGATGTAGCCTTGCCCAAGTTCCGGCCCGACGTTGCCGAGTTGGGAAAGCGCCACGCCGCCAAGCCCGGCAATCCCGGAACCAAGGCCAAACGCCAGCATATCCACGCGTCCGGTTGGCACACCACAACAGGCGGCCATTGCGCGGTTTTGCGTAACGGCTCGCACATTCATACCCAGACGGGTTTTATTCAGTAGCAACCAGGTAAACAGCAACACCAGCATCACGAACCCAATTACTACCAGGCGGTTCCACGGTAAAATCAGGTTCGGCAACACCTGCACGCCACCGGAAAGCCACGCGGGATTCGCCACCTCCATGTTTTGCGCGCCAAAGATCATGCGCACTATCTGGATAAGCATCAGGCTGATACCCCAGGTTGCCAGCAGCGTTTCTAGTGGGCGACCATAAAGATGGCGAATCACCGTGCGCTCAAGCGCCATGCCGATCCCCGCAGTCATCGCAAATGCGACGGGCAGCGCCACAATCGGGTATATCGTTAGCCACGCAGGGGCGTATTGCTGGAATGCGGTTTGCACCAGCCATGCGGAATACGCTCCCAACATCAACATTTCGCCATGCGCCATATTGATAACACCGAGTAAACCGTAGGTGATCGCAAGGCCCAGTGCGGCTAGCAGCAAAATTGACCCTAGAGAAAGCCCCATAAATGCCTGCCCGAGGATCTCGCCCAGCATTAGACGATGCTGGATTTTTTGCAGCCCTTCGGTGGCGGCTTTGCGCACCTGTGCATCGGGTTCGGATTGCGCGTCGGTCAGCGGTTTTAACAGCGCCTGGGTATCGGGATCCGTTGAATGACTCAGTAACTCCACCGCATTCAGGCGCACGTTGGCATCAAGGCTTGCGAGCTGGAGACGGGCAATCGCACCTTCTAAAGCCGTGCGCACCTCGTCGTTTCGTTCGACGTTAAGCCTTTGTTCTAAAAGCGGCAGGAGATCAGGCTGTGCATCGCGCTGTAACGCCTGAGCAGCTTGCAAACGCTGAGTGACGTTGTCACTTATCAATTGATGACTGGCGAGTGCGCTGCCTGCCAGAATGCGCAGACGGTTAGTCAGACGGACCTTTTTCACCTCACCCATGGGCGTCTTTACTTCGCCCAGCGGCGTCAGCGTCGTGCCATTTTGCAAAAAAGCATGATGTTGTGGGTCGATAACAAGGCTTTCTTGAGCAAGCGAGCTAAGCAGTGGAAGGCGCTTTGCATCCGGTGCTATCGCCCAGCTTTGCAGCAGTTTGGCCTGCTGCGTGCGGTTTGCCGCCGCAAAATCGTCAGCCTCTCCGGCGTGTGCGAAAAACGGCAGCAGCCAGGCGATGAAAAATAGCCAGCGTGCAAGTTTCATGGGCGTCTCCTTTGGTTTCCCCTCACCCCAACCCTCTCCCAAAGGAGAGGGGGAAAACCAGAATTCTCCTTTCGTTCAGGAGAGTGTGGTTTTCTCCTTCTCCCTCAGGGAGAAGGCTGGGATGAGGGTGGTTCAGACTTAATTACTCGCCATTTTCACCGGCTCTTGCGACTTCTTGTCGTTACCAGTGATAAACGGGCTCCATGGCTGCGCGCGGACCGGTGCATCGGTCTGCCACACCACGTTGAACTGACCGTTACCTTCGATTTCGCCAATCATCACCGGTTTATGCAGATGGTGGTTGGTGGCATCCATGGTCAACGTAAAGCCAGACGGAGCTTTGAAGGTTTGCCCTGCCATCGCCGCGCGGACTTTGTCGACGTCCGTGGTTCCGGCTTTTTCCACCGCTTGCGCCCACATATGAATCCCGACATACGTCGCTTCCATCGGGTCATTAGTCACCACTGTGTCCGCATTCGGCAGCTTGTGCGCTTTGGCATACGCCTTCCACTGCGCGACAAACGCTTTGTTGGTTGGGTTTTCGACCGACTCGAAGTAGTTCCACGCCGCCAGGTTGCCGACTAACGGTTTGGTGTCGATGCCGCGTAACTCTTCTTCACCCACCGAGAACGCCACCACCGGCACATCGGTCGCTTTCAGGCCCTGGTTTGCCAGCTCCTTGTAGAAAGGCACGTTGGAATCGCCATTGATGGTTGAGATCACCGCTGTTTTACCGCCTGCGGAGAACTTCTTGATATTGGAAACGATGGTCTGGTAATCGCTGTAACCAAACGGGGTATAAACTTCTTCGATATCTTTATCCTGCACCCCTTTGGAATGCAGGAACGCCCGCAGGATTTTGTTGGTGGTGCGCGGATAAACGTAATCTGTGCCCAGCAGGAAGTAGCGTTTCGCCGCCCCGCCGTCTTCGCTCATCAGGTATTCCACCGCCGGGATCGCCTGCTGATTAGGCGCTGCCCCGGTATAGAACACGTTTGGCGACATCTCTTCACCTTCGTATTGCACCGGATAGAACAACAGCCCGTTCAGTTCTTCAAATACCGGCAACACCGATTTGCGCGATACCGAAGTCCAACAGCCGAACACCACCGCCGCTTTATCCTGGCTTAATAACTGGCGTGCTTTTTCAGCGAACAGCGGCCAGTTAGAGGCTGGGTCAACCACCACCGGTTCAAGCTGTTTCCCCAATACACCGCCTTTGGCGTTAATGTCAGCGATGGTCATCAGCGCCACATCTTTGAGCGGCGTTTCAGAGATAGCCATGGTGCCGGACAGCGAGTGCATGATGCCCACTTTAATCGTGTCGGCGGCCTGCGCGTTGAAAGCCAAACCCATGCTGATTACAGACGCGGACAGCGCAAAAACTTTAATGAAAGTACGACGTTGCATAAGCCTGACTCCTGATAATGGTTTGTTTTCATAGAATTAAGGTTATCTCCTTCTCCTGGGGGAGAAGGCTGGGATGAGGGCATCCAATGTTCGACCTCACACCGCGTCCAACCACAACAACGCATCACCTGGCCCAACCGGACGACCCTGTTGGCAACTGATGCGGATAACGGTGCCGTCGCAGGGTGCCGCGACCATCAGCTCCATCTTCATGGCTTCCACCACAATCAGCGGCTCGCCCTGCTTCACGGTTTGCCCTGGTTCAACAAGGATCTTCCAGATATTGCCGTTCAAATCGGCACTCACCAGATGGCCTTCCTGATCGTCAATCACCTCTTGTTCCGCCAGCATCGCGCTCTCAACGGCAGCGCTTTCCTGCTCTTTCCAGTGCGCTACTTCGCTGTCAAACGCTTGTTTCTGACGGACGCGGAAGTCCGCGATGTCATCGGCGTTATCAATGAGGAATTGCTGGTATTCGGCGAAATCGAACTCCACTTCTTCAACGCGAACCTGCGCACGTCCTTCGCGGAAGGCGCTGCGGAACTCGGTTAGCTCCTCTTCTGTCACCGGATAGAAACGCACCTGGTCGAAGAACTTCAGCAACCAGGGTTCATCACCAAACTGATCGTTCTTGAGGAAAGTGTTCCAGATCGGCAGCGTGCGCCCGACCAGTTGGTATCCACCCGGTGAATCCATGCCGTAGATGCACATATACATGCCGCCGATTCCGACAGTGCCTTCGGCAGTCCAGGTGCGTGCCGGATTGTATTTGGAGCTAAGCAAACGGTGGCGCGGGTCAAGAGGCACAGCGCATGGCGCGCCGAGATAGACATCCCCCAGCCCGAGAATCAAATAGCTGGCGTCGAAGATGATCCGTTTTACTTCGTCGCGGTTGGCTAACCCATTGGTGCGTTGAATGAAATCGACGTTATTCGGCAACCACGGCGCATCGGCGCGTACCGTTTCTTTGTAACGTTCAACGGCGGCAAGCGTGGCGCTGTCTTCGAATGCCATCGGCAAATGCACAATGCGCGATGGGATTTTAAGTTGGGTGACATCCCCTAACTGCTTTTCCAGGCTCAGCAATAACGTCAACAGTTGCGCCTGCGAAATATGCTGGCTGTCGTAACGCACCTGAAGCGAACGCACACCTGGGGAAAGTTCTTCAATGCCCGACACGGCGCTCTTTTTGATGGCTTCCATCAGCAGATATATCCGCAGGCGCAGGGCCAAATCCAGCACATTGTCGCCGTACTCAATCAGCACGTAGTTATCACCCGCCTGGCGATAAACCACCGCGGGCAAACCGCCAGCCGCGGCTAATTCTGCGAGGATTGCCGCACTTGAAGTGGTCCCTGGCGTAATCGACGGATGCAAATCCGGCAACGTCAGAACGTGCAGCAAATTAGTGACCGCCACATCCTGGGCGATTTCCAGCGACTGCGCGTGTTCAAACGTAATGGCATGGAAACGAATGCGGTCACCAGGTTTCACCTGCCCGACTTTCCAAAGCTCCGCTTTGGCGATCGTCACCGGGCAAACAAATCCGCCCAGGCTTGGGCCATCGCGCGTCAGGATCACGGGGAAATCGCCGGTAAAATTCACCGCGCCAATCGCGTATTCGCAGTCGTGAACGTTCGAAGGATGCAGCCCAGCTTCGCCGCCGTCAGCACGCGTCCACGCCGGTTTCGGGCCAACCAGACGCACGCCCAGGCGATTTGAGTTGTAATGAACCTGCCACTCGGCATCAAAAAAAGTTTGCATGGATTCAGGGGTGAAGAAGTCCGGCGCGCCGTGCGGCCCGTACAACACGCCAATTTCCCAGACATCGCTGTATTGCGGGATAACCGCAGGCTCTGGCGTTTGCGGCAACGAAATCGGTGCCGGTGTGGTACAGGCGGGTAAACAAGGTTGGGAAATCGCCAGCACATCCGCCACGCGCAACGTTCGCCCCGCATGGCCACCAAACTGCCCGAGGGCAAACGTCGAACGACTGCCGAGATAAATCGGCACATCCAGCCCGTTACGCACCGCCAGATAGGTACGGCAACCGGAAGTTGCACGCCCCAGCGTCAGTGTCTGCCCCGCTTTAACGATAATCGGCTGCCAGTAAGCAACCGCCTCATCATCAAGCGTTGCCGGGCAATCGGCCCCGGTTAAAGCGATAATCGCGTCACTGTGGAAACGAAGTGTCGGCCCTTGCAGAGTAAATTCAAGCCCGGCGGCTGATGGATGGTTGCCGACAATGCGGTTTGCCAGGCGGAAGGCAAAGTCGTCCATTGGGCCGGAGGGCGGCACGCCAATGTCCCAGTAACCCAGGCGGCCAGGGCTATCCTGCACGCTACTCCAGGTTCCGGGGTCCAGCACCTCAATGGCATGCGCCTGATAGACAACGCTGTCCAGCAAGCGCGTCCACATGACTCCGGCTTTAAATTCCGCTAGCTGTACGATTTGACGCAGGTAATCCAGATTGGTGGCGATACCGTGCAAACGCGTGGTGGCCAGTGCCGTGTTCAGTTTACTTAACGCCTGCTGGCGATCTTCGCCAAAAACGATCACTTTGGCGATCAACGGATCGTAAAATGCACTGACTTCGCTGCCGGTCGTCACCCAACCATCGACGCGAACATCGGCCGGGAAGAACACATCCGTCAACACGCCAGGACTCGGCTGGAAGTTTTTCAACGCATCCTCAGCATAAATGCGCACTTCAATGGATGCGCCTTTCGGCGGTTGCACCATGCGTTGCCAGTCAAGGGTCACACCGGCGGCAACGTTCACCATGCACTCGATAAGATCCAGCCCGGTGACCATTTCAGTCACCGGATGCTCCACCTGCAACCGGGTATTCACTTCGAGGAAATAGAAAGCGTCACGCGCGGCATCGTAAATAAACTCAACCGTTCCCGCACTGCGATAATTCACCGATTCGCCGAGCGCAACCGCAGCGGCATGAATCGCTTCGCGCGTGGCCTGCGGCAAGTTGGGTGCCGGAGTTTCTTCAACGACTTTTTGGTTGCGGCGTTGCAGCGAACAATCGCGTTCGCCTAACGCCACCACTTTGCCTTTGCCGTCGCCAAAAATTTGGACTTCGAGATGACGGGCGCGATCGACAAAACGCTCGATAAACACGCCATCATCGCTGAAAAACTGCTGCCCCATACGTTTTACGCTCGACCAGGCGTCAATCAAGCTTGCTTCATCTTCACAGCGCGTTAGCCCAATTCCCCCGCCGCCCGCGGTAGTTTTCAGCATCACTGGATAACCGATTTCCGCCGCCGCGAGCTGCGCCTCTTTGAGTGTCTGCAACAGGCCAGTGCCCGGCGTCATCGGCACATCGGCTTTAAACGCCAGTTCGCGTGCGCGATGTTTCAGGCCAAAGTCGCGAATTTGCTCGGCTGTCGGGCCGATGAAAACCAGGCCATTGTCCTCACAGGCTTGCGCAAACTCGGCGCGTTCAGATAAAAATCCGTAGCCTGGAAATATCGCCTGTGCGCCACTGGCCTTTGCTGCCGCAATAATCTTTTCGATGTCGAGATAGCTTTCCGCCGCCTTTTCGCCACCCAGCGCGATGGCGGTGTCGGCATCCACCACATGCTGAGCGTTGGCGTCCGGTTCGGAATAAACCGCTACGCTTGCAATGCCCATTTTCTTCAACGTTTTAATGGCGCGAACGGCGATTTCACCGCGATTTGCTATCAATACCGAGCTCAACATAATTCCTCCTCAGGCGCTGTGGTGACGGGCAAGCCAGGCTTTCCAGCCGCCCCACGCAGTGATATCCGTGGCATCCAGTAGTGCTTGTGGTTCGCAAATAAACCCCTTCACGCTCGCACCGTTTTCAAGCACCAACGTGCCGATCCCAAGCGGCGCGGGGATTTCCGCAACAAACTCACCAAACCGCGCCAGGGGGATATCCCACAGTTCAACCGCAATCGGCTGCCCTTCGGCGTGACGCACAAGGCCCGGCTTTGGTGGTTGGGTGTTGGCTAATGCATAAAGGCGGTAATGGTCAGCGGTGCGGGTTTCTTCGATAAACACCGCATTTCGCGTGGTGAGCTGGTGGTTAAGCGGCATTTCGCGCAGGTGCGCGCCTACGACCGCAACGCGAACGTGATTCGTTGAAGCTTTTGCGGTGTTGCTCGCAGAAAGGGTTTTGCCGGTCGCACCCAACTGTAGGTTCAGCGCCTGCTGCCAGCTTTTGCCGAAGTGGCTCAGCGCCTGGTCGTGCCATGCAGGGGCGATAAGCGTAATGCCAGCGGGCAGACCGTCATTACGGAAATCACCCGGTAACGCTAGCGCGCAGAGGTCGGCCAGATTAGTGAAGTTGGTGTAAGTGCCAAACTGCGAGTTATATCGCACGGGGTGCTGGGCCATCTCAGCCAGGGTATGTATCGTCGGTGAAGTCGGCACCAGGAGCGCATCGAACTCACGCAACTGGTCATTAATTTTTTGTGCCAGTTCAGCGCGAGTATATTCCGCCTGCCAGGCGTCACACGCCGTGTAGTTCAGGCCGTTTGCCACAATACCGCGCACGGTCGGGTCCATGGCTTCCGGCTGGTTTTTAAAAATATCCCCTATCGCCACGGTGCGCTCAGCCACCCAAGCGCCGTTATACAACTGCTCAGCGAGCTGGTTGAAGGCACTAAAATCAATCGATACCAGTTCCACACCTTGCTGTTGTAAACGTCCCAGCGTTTTGACGAATGCCACCTGACTTTGGCTATCACCAAAAAACTCAAGCGTATCGGGAACGGCAAATCGCGGTTTTTCGCTAAAACGCGCCGGAGCCGTCTGTGGGTTGGTGCGTGAATAGGGATCTTGGGGATCGTAACCACCCGCTACGGCCACAACGGTTTCCGCATCCTCAACGGTTAATGCGAATACCGATACGCAGTCATTCAGTCGGCAAGCGGGAACCACTCCCGTGGTGGAAATCCAGCCTTTGGTTGGTTTCAGGCCAACAAGATTGTTAAAACCCGCCGGTACGCGCCCGGAACCTGCGGTATCCGTTCCCAGCGAGAAACAAACCAGCCCACGAGCCACCACCGAGGCTGATCCCGAACTTGAGCCACCGCTAACATACTCAGGATTGAAGGTGTTTTTGACTGCGCCAAAGGGTGAGCGCGTGCCGACAAGCCCGGTGGCAAATTGATCGAGGTTAGTTTTCCCCACGACAATCGCCCCTGCGGCTTTCAGACGGGCAATGACGGTTGCGTCTTTACCCGGTTGATACGTAAATGCAGGACACCCCGCGCTGGTTGGCATTCCGGCAACATCAATATTGTCTTTCGCCGCAAAGGGAACACCTAATAAAGCAAAGTCGCTCGCTTGTTTTTCGCCTGAATTAATCGCCTGAAAAATTGTGGTTAATTGCGCATAGATTTCGTCATGCGATGCGATATAAATCCAGGCGTTATCGTCACGGGATAAATCTGCATCTAATTGCTGATATGCCGCCACAAGTTGTTGTGGTTGCTGGCGGTAATGGGTGACCCATTCAGACAAAGTTGATACTGGCATAAACTCGCATCCCATCTGGTATCCATGATGAGAGGGATAAAGCATTTACCGTGCCAGTTATTTAATTTATTGTTATTCCTAAAGATAATAGAAGATATAATATTTTCTTATCTTATTTCGCACTATTTAAGCGCGTAACCCCACTTTGTTTAATTATTATGGTGCAAGGGGGTATTCCCTAAAGAATTCCCCCTCTCTGAAACAGATTTATTTCCCAAAGCCGTTATTTAATTCGCTTCCCTGCTTCATCAATAACTTTTTCACCGTCTTCCTTCACGAATGCCCCTTTTTGTGGCTCCGGCAAGATATCCAGCACAATTTCTGAAGGGCGACACAAGCGGGTGCCCAGTGGTGTCACAACGATGGGACGATTAATCAGAATTGGGTGCTGAAGCATAAATTCAATCAGCTGCTCGTCAGTAAAATCCCCATCAGCAAGACCAAGCTGCTCGTAAGGTTCAACGTTCTTACGCAACAACGCCCGCACCGAAATCCCCATATCTGCAATCAGTTTGAGCAGTTCATCGTGAGACGGTGGAGTATCGAGATAATAAATAATGGTCGGTTCATTGCCGCTATTGTGAATCAACTCCAGCGTGTTACGTGACGTGCCGCAGGCTGGGTTGTGATAAATAGTTATGTTGCTCATATCAATATCTCATTACAAAGTGACAGAGAGCCGCAACGCCAGTGCGGCCAGAGTGACAAAAAGAACAGGCAGAGTCATGATCACGCCAGTGCGGAAATAATATCCCCAGGTGATTGTCATATTTTTCTGTGAAAGCACATGCAACCACAGTAATGTCGCCAGGCTACCAATTGGGGTTATTTTGGGACCTAAATCGCAGCCAATCACATTGGCGTAAATCATTGCCTCTCTGACAACGCCAGAAGCCGTACTCCCTTCAATCGACAATGCGCCAATCAGTACCGTAGGCATATTGTTCATGACAGACGACAGAAATGCTGTCAGGAAGCCGGTACCAAACGTCGCAGCCCATAATCCCTTATCTGCCAATTGGTTCAGTAGATGTGAAAGATATTCCGTGAGCCCTGCATTGCGCAGACCGTATACCACCAGATACATCCCAAGCGAAAAAATGACGATTTGCCATGGCGCACCGCGTAATACTTTCCCGGTATTAATAGCATGGCCCTTTTTCGCCACTGCAAAGAGTATAACTGCGCCAGCGGCAGCAATCGCACTGACGGGGATCCCCAGAGGCTCAAGGATGAAGAAACCGGCGAGAAGCAACAAAAGGACAATCCAGCCCGCCCTGAATGTTGCCGGATCTTTAATTGCACTGACCGGCGCTTTCAGCAGCGAAACGTCATATGTCGTCGGAATATCCCGACGAAAGAACAGATGCAGCATAGCCAGTGTTGCTGCAA
The DNA here is from genome assembly GCF_031432975.1 of Buttiauxella selenatireducens. Lineage (GTDB taxonomy): Bacteria > Pseudomonadota > Gammaproteobacteria > Enterobacterales > Enterobacteriaceae > Buttiauxella > Buttiauxella selenatireducens. The sequence goes on from NZ_CP133838.1 coordinate 2,621,022, forward strand.
TAGCAGCAATATCGACGGGGATCATGACTGAAGCATAGTCAGTAAAACCAAGCTGGAAGAAGTCAGCGGAAACGATATTCACCAGGTTGGAAACGATAAGCGGCAGGCTGGCGGTATCGGCGATAAATCCTGCCGCCATGACAAAGGCAAGCGTAGTACCTTTGCTGAACCCCAGTGCGAGTAGCATGGCAATCACAATCGGCGTCAGGATCAGCGCGGCACCGTCGTTGGCAAATAGCGCAGCAACTGCGGCACCCAGCAACACAATCCAGGTAAACAGTAAGCGCCCTCGCCCGTTACCCCAGCGAGAAACATGCAGCGCGGCCCATTCAAAGAAACCTGACTCATCGAGCAGCAGGCTGATAATAATCACGGCGATAAATGTCGCTGTCGCGTTCCAGACTATGTTCCAGACAACCGGAATATCCTCGATGTGGATGACACCGAACCCCAGAGCCAGCACTGCGCCAATACTCGCGCTCCAGCCAATGCTAAGCCCCCTGGGCTGCCAGATGACCAGAATTAGCGTCAGTAAGAAAATACTCCCTGCCAATAACATCTCAGACTCCATTACATATGATTACGTGTATGTGTTTTGTTTAAACTAACATGACGTACAGGCTGATTGTGCCAGCCACCCGCGAACCTCTTCCCGCATACACAACCAGGCTGTAGTGATCGTTTCTGCAGCCCAGGCTGGCATGTACGGAGACAGACGATAGTGAATCCACTTCCCTTCCCGACGATCAAGAACCAGTCCTGCCTCGCGTAAAATAGCCATATGTCGGGATATTTTAGGCTGGGATTCTGAGGTGGCCCCACAGATATCACAGACGCATAGCTCTCCGGACTCTCTGAGAAGCATGATGATGGCCAGCCGTGTTTCATCCGACAGGATTTTGAAAAGTTGAACAGGTTGTAGCATTTGTCTCTCCGATGCACCTGGAATACACATATGATAAATCATATGTGTTAGATTTGAAATCATCGGATTTTTGAAGGGGGAAGTTGAACTTAGTATAATATTGTCTATCTGGGGACCAGGGCGCTTGCGCCCCTGAAATTAATTTTTTATTCCTTTGAGTGAAATATGACAACGAATCCGTTTTATCCAATAGGTACACCAGGGCAACCCTGGAGCGAACTTGAAAAGCAACAGTGGCGACAGAGTCAGACGCGTTACAGATTCTATAAGAACGATGTCTTAGACGTGCTCCATAAGCTTAAACACCGCTATGAGATCGTTCAGTATGGTGAATTGCGTTACGACGAAGATATTTACCCATTGATGGCGGTTAAATCACAAAACTGGGACGATAATCTGCCTGTCGCACTCATTAGCGGTGGTGTTCACGGTTACGAGACCAGCGGTGTTATGGGAGCACTGGGCTTTTTATCAGAATGTCAGAATGAGTATGCGGGTAAAGTCAATCTGCTGGTTGCCCCTTGTGTCAGCCCCTGGGCATATGAGCGTATTGCGCGGTGGAACTACAATGCTGTCGACCCTAACAGGCAATTTTACCCAGAAGGGAAAGCGGAAGAATCCCTGGCATTGATGGCGTACATCTCATCACTGAAAGCTCGGTTTATCGTGCACGTCGATTTACATGAAACGACGGATTCGGACGAAAATGAGTACCGCCCTGCTCTGGCCGCCCGAGACGGGATTGAGTTTGTACCAGGGACTATCCCTGATGGCTTTTACCTGGTCAGTGACGAGCAGAACTCAAGACTGGACTTCCAGCGTGCAATCATTTCCGCTGTTGAAGAAGTGACACATATTGCACCATCAGATGATGAAGGCTATATGTTTGGTTACCCGGTGGCGAGCCACGGTGTCGTTGAATATGACAATAACGCATACCATTTATGCGCGACGATGACTGACGCACCCTTTACGACGACAACAGAAGTTTATCCCGACAGCGCAGCAACCTCTCCTGAGGAATGTATCCGGGCGCAGATTGTTACTGTCCGTCGAGCGATTGAATTCGCTCTATCAAACTGATTCATTAGGCTGGGTGTATATCGCCCGGTCCGTTCTTTTCGTACGAATTCTTTTTCTTTTCCGTTTTCCTTTGATGAACACCCTATTACGTTTTGAATAACCGCTTTTGCACATGATTAGAGAATATATCCGGCCTGATTTAATTCTTGTACACATCTGCATGTGTATTTTAGTTGATCGGCGTTCACAAATTATTGGATCGTTTTCAGTAAACGCCTGAAATAGTATTAAGTTAAGTTCAAAGCGAAAATCTGACATTCTAACTGTCATGCTTTTAACGTCGATTTAGACCGCCTCAGTATCCAAAAGCGAAGCCTGCTTGCTTTTGGTACTCACCTGTCTCCCGAACACCTGTGCAACTTTGATGGAGTCAATTCAAAGCATTTTTACGGTGTTATCTAACCATTCAGGAAGATTTTCCCTGTACCAGTTGAGATATATCGGAAAGGCCGCTTTTTGTCGCTCATCAAGCAGCGTAATCACCTCAGTAACAATCCATGCTTTGGCAATGGCGATTTCTCTCGCTAAATCATTGAGCTTGTAGTGACAAGAGATTCGACAATAGCGTTCTGCAAGGTCGATAAATGTTTCCTTACTTCCCATTCCCTTTACGAGTGGGGCCAGGTCAATCGCTGGGCTCCCGGTTCCGAACCTTTCCCAGTCGAAAAGCACTAAATCGCCGTTATCTCTTTTTCCCCAGTTGCCAGCATTGCTATCGCCAGAAACCAGACATTGGTTATAAAACAGGACATGACTACAGCGTTGAAAGCGTCGTAACTGTTGCGCGGTTTTGTCCGGTAATGCCAAAAGAATGAGCGATTTTTCAAGCGCTGACTCTGCCCATGAATGAGGATGGTAACGCCATTCAAAATTTGCAGGATAATGATGTAAGCGCCCCAGCATCGCCAATATGGCGTCTCCTGCCACAGCATTCTGATCAACCGGATTGGGGATATACTCCAGTCTTAACTTGCGCAGGGTCGGATCGGCAGATATCAGCCGTGGAGTGGCGATCCCTTCCTGATTAAGCTCATCAGCAGTGTGTTGATAAAAAGCGAACTCAACGTCGCCGACAGGAAATTTGTCGATAACCCGATGACCCTCGTCATCAATATTAAGCGCCACTGTGGCTATGCCCATTTTGGATAATTCCCGAGTAGACATACAATATCCCTTTAGAATTAGCGTGTTGGTTTTTATTTCAATCTTAGAGTGTAGCGCTATTCGTCAGTCGGCCTAAAATTCGTTATCATCCGCTCCCACTGTTTAAGTACGCTACCTGGGGTTATTTAATTATTATGATGTAAGGGCTATATTTACCAGCCAATGCGAAGACCAATATTCCCCGAATAATCCCTTCGATGCTCACTATCCAGACTGCTGGTTTGGTTTACCGCCACATAAAGTGAACTGACTGGGTTTAACTGCGCGGATATTCCCGCCCCTACCTGAAGCGATTTGCTTCCGATGGTTGTGGAAATCGCATCATCGCCCAAATACAGTGCAGCGGTGTGATTCGCGCCTTGCCAGTAATTGACATTGATCCACGGCTTAATTTGCTGCGGAGGCTCCCCATAATGGCCTTGTAACCGTAGTCCCACGCGTCCGGTGTAAGTGGTTTCATTGTCGTAATGGATTGAGGAAATGGCATCGTGGTTATCATCAAGCGACAGGTTTTGCACAATAAATTGCGCCTGGGGTTCCAGGGATAAATTCTCCGTCAGCCACATTGGATAGCCGCTTTCAAGCGAGGCCGAGCGAAGCTTTCCGCCAATATCCGCATTGATGTTGCGCTCTGATTTCTGCGAACCGTTAAGCCAGGTGTGCATGAGTACGGTATCGAGATAGGCCTGGTTGCGCCAGATGTGCGTCCAGTACGCCCCCACACTATAACCATTAAGCGTCGTGGAACCCGCAGAGCGATTTTCCTCTCCTTCCGAAAAGCCACGCACATCCCCTTCAATTCGCGAATAGCCAAAAAATAGCCCTGCGTGGTTATCGTCGCTTATAAAAAAATCTTGTCCGAGCTGCACGCCACCGATATTCCCGTCAAAAGATGGGGAAACATCGCCGCCCCAGTGTTGGTTCGTGTGCTGCCCTAAAACCCGCCCCCAGCTCCCGCTGACATTCCCGTGGTTGGATAAAAATGACTGCTCGCCCTGCCGCTCATGAAAGGTGGCTATTTGTGCCAGACCCAGGTTAAACGCCAACGGCGTGAGCGCGGCGTACAGAGGCACTTCCTCGCGATACAGCGGAATGATTTTTGGCGTTACCGTGGGCGCAGAAGGCGATGCGGGAGATTGCGGCGCACCAGGAGGAACTACCGGCACAGCTGGGTTTTCAGGTGTAGTAGGCGGTACAGGTGTAGTAGGCGGTACAGGTGTAACGGGTGCTCCGGGGGTAACAGGCGGTTCGCCAGGATTTTCAGGGCCTGTCGGTGGCAAAACGATCAAGGAGTTGCGCAGGAACCAGTTATTTTCGCTGCCTGTTGCAATACCGCCGCGAAACAGCCGATATTCATATGCCCCCGCCGAGATTTGCCCGCCAGAAAGTGTAAAAGCGTTGACGGATGTCGTTGCCCCGTTTTGCGTATCAATCAGCAAAATACCGTTGGCAAGTGTCGCCGCACCAGACCCGTTGACATTGGTTATCTGTAATTGCGTGTTACCGCTAGCCTCGCCGCCGGAAATCGTGACTTTATCTGATGCTGACTCGTCATCACCCAGCACGGTTTGCAGGCGAATCACGCCGTTTTGCCCAATGTAATCGCCGTTGATCGTCAGGTGATTGCCGGTTGAAGTCCCCCCATTGGTCAAATCAATCACCCCGTTGTTAATGACGGTGATGCGGTTCCCCGCGATAGCCGGGCTGATTTGTGCATCGTTTTGCTCGCCTGCCAGCAAATGACTGCTGGCATCAATGGTCAGCGTGCCGCTTCCTGTGGTGCTATCACCCAAAACCAACGGCGTGTCGAGAGTTAGCGCAGAACTGTTACTTAAATTGACCGTTTCAAAATTGATTAAGCGACCCGGATTACTGGCCGTAGTGTTGTCGAGTTGCAGACTGTCGTCACCTGCTCCGCCGTCAATTAACCCATTATTACCCAAGGACGCCGCGTTCAAGTTACGCAAGATGGTGCTGTCATTTCCGGCATTCAACTGTACAGAACCTTGAATCACGCCGCTATCGTGCCAGATAAACTGGTCGTTACCTGCGGTAAATTGAACGGCAATACCGTTACCACCGTTAATATTGCCGCTGTTGTTGACCACATCGCCCGGTGAGGTGTTGTCAAACCAGATACCGTAATCACCGCTGCCGGACGTTAAGCTGCCGCTATTATTGACGGTCATCGGGCCAACATCGTTAGTAATAGCGCTTCTACCCGCCACAATAATGCCCTGGTTATTAACAGTGCCGCCTGCCGAGAGGTACGCACCGTAAGCACCTGTCGCATTAATGGTTCCCGTTAACGAATTGGTGAACACGCCAGGGCTGCCAAAATAAGCGCCGTTCGCGTTAGTGGACGCCGTGGTAATACTGCCATTATTGGTTGCAGAACCCACAGTTACAGCCCCAACATTATTGATTCCGTTAGCGCCCACTCCACTGGTAGTGATCGAGCCGTTATTAATAATCGTATTATTGCCGCCATTGCTTTCAAGGCCATGCGCGATAACACCGGAGGTGGTAATACTGCCGTTATTGGTCAACGAGTTCCCGCCACTTTGCACATAAATTCCATCAGCCCCATTACCAAGAGTAGTGATCGCCCCATCATTTATCAGCGTGTTATTGCTGGCAATATTTCCCGAGATGTTTGCCATTCCCGATGAGTTAATTCCGCTGGTATTAATGATGCCGGTTCCGCTATTCAACAGTTGGTTATCATTACCCTCCGAAAATAATGCTTCAGACTGCTCTCCAGAGGTGGAAATGAAGCCTGCATTTATTTGTTGATTACCATCACCTCGGGATGAAAGAGCATCGAAGGTATCACCGGAAATAGTAATGCTGCCGAGGTTTTGTATCGAACTGTCGGTATAGATAATAACGCCGTTATTCCCGCTAATATTCAGCATAGCGTTAGGATTAATCGTAACGGAAACCTGAGAACTGTTGGTTTGTGCAGCAATGGGTTGAGTGACTGGAATCGGGTCGGCGCTACATAGAGTCTGTTGGCCGCTGGCAGGAAAAGCATTATCGCAGACCGCCTGTACTTCCTTCGGCTTTAAAACCAGGAGAACGAGGCAAAACAACGCCATGTTAAATGAGCACTTCGCAATGGAAAATCGACATTTCATAAGCATCTCTTAAACCGACGTTGTATCCGAAGTGTAGTCGGTCATATTCGTCAGTCGGCCTAAAATTCGTTATCATCCGCTCCCATTCTGAATCCGGGTTGCCTGATGTCTTCGATTATCGATACCTTTATCGCCCCACCGTGCCGAGACCTGATCGAGATTCTTTATCAGGACGATCACCTGGTGCTTATTAATAAACCCGCCGGGTTGCTCAGCCTCTCGGGGAAAAACCCGCAAAACCTGGATTCGGTGCATCATCGGCTGGTGCAGATATTCCCCGGCTGCACCCTGGTCCACCGGCTTGATTTTGGCACTTCCGGGCTGATGGTGATTGCCCGTAATAAAGCGATCAATGCAGCCCTTTGCCAACAGTTCAGCCAGCGCGCAGTGACTAAAGTGTACAGCGCACTGCTCTGCGGACATCTTGACGACAACGAAGGGGTGATAGATGCAGCGATTGCCAAAGACCCGGCGCTGTTCCCGCTGATGTCGATTTGCGCAATCAACGGTAAGCCCGCTCGCTCCGGCTATCAGGTCGTTGAGCGCTTTTATCACGAGTTGGAAGATGGGACGTTACTGCCATTGACGCGGGTACAGCTCACTCCGGAAACCGGACGTACTCATCAACTCCGCATCCACTGTCAGCAGTTGGGCCACCCTATTTTGGGCTGCGATCTGTATGGCGGTCGTTTGTTGCCGGGAACCGAACAAACTCCACGGTTGATGCTGCACGCCAGTGAGCTGCACTTTGTGCATCCTGTTAGCGAAGAATGGGTCAAGGCGCGTAATACCAGCCCGTTTTGACTTGATAATGTTATTACGGTGCCGGGCGGAACCGCCCGACATTATTGCTTAAATGATTGTGCCGCCTTTGGTTAAATCATCACGGCGTTGCTCGGCTTCCGCTTTGTGATGATGACCTTTTTGCGCGATAGCGATGCGCAAACGTTGCTGCTGGGTGAAACGATCTTCGCGACTCAGTTCGGCATCGTCGCTCAATACAATCAGCAACTGATTCATATGCTCAATGACATTTTCGGTAATCGCCGCGTCTACGCGAGCGGTAACGTCTTCAAGATGCGCCATAATTTCCTCCTTACTTTTCGTATCGCTACCCTATCGTTTTCAGGCCAGGAATCAAACTTTCTCTTCATGCTTTTTACAAAAGGAATCTAAAGCATGTGCTAATGCTGAAGGGTTTTCCCACGACATGGAATGCCCGCAGTCTGGTAACACCGTGGTTTGGATGCCCAGGTTTTGAACTTGCGTGAAATCAGTATTGGGTAAGGATTGTTCACCAAATACAAGCGCTTTTGGTCTGCCCAATCGGGCAAAAATATCCAACCAATTATTCCCTTTTATCAGACTATCAGCCCCTCGCCATACTGCCCAGGGCGCGGCGATGGCTAAACTGCCCGCCCATGGCCCGCTTTCTGCGTTAACCATAGCGTGGTGAGTTGTTGAGAGGTAATCCGCCTCGCTAAAGCTGCAAATTTGTCTACTGAAGAACCCGCCGCCTGGGTGGAAATTAGGCTCCGAGACAATCAAACCGCATAAACCCTCACCCAGAAATTGTGAAGCCTCAATGCAAATACTGCCGCCCATGCTGTGACCATAGAGGAAATATTTTTCCAGATTCAAATGAGCGATGAGCTCTGCCACCACTTGCGCCTGCTCTTTAATCGAATAGCCAAAATCTTTAGGTTTTTCACTGTATCCGAAACCCAGTAGGTCAATAAGAATCGCCCTTCTGTCGGCAAAATTTTTATCCGTGACGACGCGTGGATACTCATAGGAAGAGGCGCAACCAATTCCATGCACAAAAACTAAGGGCGCTCCGGTTCCGGGCAAATCCAGCCAACGGACACGGCTGTGTGCCGTTTCAGAGAAAAAAGTTTCCATTTATCACTCCTTTGATATGGGAACGCAGGTCGGGTAAGCGTAGCGCCACCCGACAAGTTCGAGTCTATGGTGGATGGCACTATCGCCTATCCACCCTACAAAATCTTACTGCACTAATTCAATTTCGCTTTCGAGAAATCGCTACCGTTGGTACTTACCGTGTAACCCGTTACATTGCTGCGGGTCGCGTAGAAGGTTTTACCGTTCGCCAGTGGGATCCACGGTGCTTGCTCATAAAACACCTCTTGTGCCTGCTCGTATAGTTTGGCGCGAACCGCTGGGTCGCTGGTCAATTTCGCTTTCTGCGTCAGCGCATCGTACTGTTTATCGCACCAGCGCGCGGCGTTCGAACCGCTTTCTATACTGCCGCAACCGAGCAGTGTATCCGCGAAGTTATCCGGGTCACCGTTATCGCTCATCCAGCCAAACAGTGCGGAGGAGTGTTCGCCTTTACGCATGCCGGAGAGATACTCGCCCCACTCGAAGGTGACGATTTTCGCGTTCACACCGACTTTCGCCCAGTCATTCTGAATCATCTCAGCGATGCGGCGTGAGTTCGGGTTATAAGGACGTTGCACCGGCATTGACCATAAATCGGTTTCGAATCCCTTCTCAAAACCAGCTTGTTTCAACAACGCTTTGGCTTTCTCAGGATCGTAGCTGCGATCGCTCAAATCTTTATTAAAACCTAGCATTGCTGGCGGAATAGGAGATTTCGCCACGGTGCCGGAGCCCATAAACACCGCATTAATAATTGCCTGTTTATCAACGGCGTAATTCAGCGCCTGGCGCACCAGCACGTTATCAAACGGTTTTTTCGTGGTGTTAAACGCCAGGTAACCGACGTTCAGGCCGTCGACGGTATGCAGCTGGAGGTCTTTGTTGGCTTTGATGGCTTCAAACTGGACCGGCGCCGGAGCCGGGATAATCTGGCATTCGTTCTTCTGCAATTTCGCCATACGGGTCTGCACATTTGGCGTGATGGAGAAGATCAGATGTTTGGTTGGCACTTCGCCATTCCAGTAATTCGGGTTCGCCACGTAGCGAATCAACGAATCGACTTTGTATTCCTGCAACGCATACGGGCCGGTGCCGATAGGTGCGGTATCCACCTTCTCAGGCGTCCCCGCTTTTAGCATTGCGTCGGCATATTCCGCCGACAGAATCGAGGCAAAATCCATGCCCCAGTCGGCAAGGAATGCCGCATTAGGTTCGCTCAGCGTGAACTGGACGTGATTGTCATCGATTTTCTTCACCTCAGTGATGAGCTTATCGAAGCCCACATCATTGAAGTATTCGTAATTGGCTTTTGAGACATTGTGGTACGGGTTTTTAGGGTCTTTCTGGCGCATCACCGAGAAAACAACGTCGTCTGCGTTAAAGTCGCGCGTCGGCTTAAACGCTTTATTACTGTTGAATTTCAAACCCTTACGCAGGGTAAATGTATAGGTTTTGCCATCCTTACTGATGTCCCAGGCCGTTGCCAACGATGGCACCGGCACGTTATCGCTCGGGCGGAATTCTACCAGGCGGTTGTACAACGTTTGCGAGCTGGCAACAAACGTGGGGCCTGAACTGGCGATTTGCGGGTTAAAGGATTCCGGAGAGGCTTCTGAGCAGTAAACTAACGTGTTATTCGCGGCAGCGAAGGCGGTTGTTGCGGGTAATAGACTACTGAGCAACAGCGCGAGAAGTGTTTTCCCTGTCGACATATTTTTGCCTTTTGTTTGTACTTGCCAAATGAAACATCAATAACACCATAGCTTATCACCACTGACAAATAACAATCGGCTATCAGGTATTCAATATCAGTGAGATTTGTGTAATCTGACGCCATCTACAGCACGATATCTCGCCATCCACATTCACCATGACGCAACAACCCCAGAATCATCCTGTGCAAATACAGCAATGCACCACCTTTTAGCCTTTCGTCCTCACCTTACTCCTTGTGTTAAGATGACCAGATAATCATTTCCACGGAGGAATTAAACATGCAGGAGCAGTTTACAAAATACCAACAATTAAAACATTATCTTGCTGCTGATATTTTAAAGAATAAAAAGGCATTTTCGTGGCGACGCGTTATATTTCGATGTATTAAACAACCACAGCATCGATTTATTTTTTGGTGGCGGATAGCCAGTTTTCTCTACTCTACTGATAGCCACTACTGTAAAGCGCGTGCACGTAAAATGAACTACGGTTTAATCAGGAAATATAATATTGAGATCATGTTAGGGGCGCAGATCGGCGAAGGCGTTCGGCTTCCCCACCTCTCGGGCATCGTGATTAACCCGTGGTGCCATATCGGTAAAAACGTCAGAATAAGGCAAAACACCACCATTGGCATTAAAACCGATGAGGGGGTACGAAATATTGTCATTGGGAATAATGTTGATATAGGCGCTCATTGCTGCATTATTGGTAATGAAATCACTATTGGACACAATGTGGTTATTGGCGCGATGTCTTACGTTAATAAAAACTTGCCTGATAATACGATTTGTTATACTGAAAAAACCAATAAAGTCATTATCAACGATAATCACTTCGATCAAATGTCAGAGTGATCAATTCTTATTTAAATATTATATGGGACAGAAACCACCGTCTTCAATCGCCCGATAATTAGAAAAAACACCCGTCTCTTCCGCCGTTTAGTTACGCAAAATCTCAGTAAAGTGGCAAGCGTGAAGATGGCTCAAGTTGAGCTGAAAACAGCAGGATTGATGACGTGGCAAAAACATTATTGCGCAGCGGATGCCTTGATGACTTCCTTTCGCTTGGCGAAAACGGGCAGACGGTGTTCGACTCAGCACTACAAATTCGCGAAACGTTACGCTTACGCAAACAGCAGGCTGTGGTCGACAGTCTGGCGATACCTCAGCCAAATGATGAGGGTGACAGAGTCGACTGGTATGCGCCTTTCGAAGGCACCGTCATCAGTTGGGCGGCGGCCAGCGATGAACAACGCAAAAAAGCCCTGCGCTATCTTGATAACGCCCAGACCAACGTCGCGTCGTTAATTCAGCGCTGCCAGCAGGCTGAAAAAACCGCTATCCAACTGTTTGGTTCGTTACTCGCCAATGCGTTGCAGTTCCCTGGCAGTCAGCATGTGTATCTTGTTGACGGCAAACCGGTGCTCACGTTTTGGGGTTTTGTGAACCTCAATAGCGGCGCCCGTACTGATGCGCTGGATTGTTTGCGTATCAATGAAGAGCATGAACCGGTTATCGAGTTCCTGGCAGAACCGCCACCCGCCGCACCACCGGTCATCATACTCAGCGAACCGGATGAGCCGCTCTATAGCGTTGCGCCACCGGTTGTTGCAGCACCGGCAAATGAAACGCCGCAGGTGCAAGAGCCCGCTCCTGAAATCGTGCCTCACGTGCTGCCAGTTAAAAAATCCAGGCGTTGGCTGCTGCCCGTCGCCGCCATGATTGTTGCCTGCATCGCCGCCCCACTCACTTATTACCGGGTATCGGCATCGCACGCAGAACCTTTAGCTCAGGTTGCAGCCGACGTTAAACCACAGCCGATCGCTCCTGCTGTTATCCAGGCGGAACCCGTAAGCCAGGTTTCGACCCTGCCCGTTAGCCATGCAGCGGTAGTAGAAACACCGGTATCGCAGCCAGAACCCGTCGCGGTTGTCACCACGCCGCCTGTCGACATCCCTAAAGGCGCGATGATTTTACCTGCTGATGCACTGAAACTCGGCTCTACCAAATTCCTTAACGGCACCTGGCGTGTGGTCATCAACGTTAAAGACTCCATCACCGGCAAGCCGCCAACGCTGCGTTATCAAATTGCCAATAACAAAGGCACTGTGCGCCTGGTGCATGGCGACAGCATTGTGTGCAAAGCGGAGGTGTTTTCGGGATTGATGCAATCCGGCACGCTGATGATCAAAACCCGTGGCAATGCGCGCTGTAGCGATGGTTCGCGTTACCCGCTGCCTGAAATTTCCTGCAATGCGGGTGTCAGCGATGTGGCGGAGTGCACCGGGCGCTACGAGGGCGACACCGTGGTTCCTGTGACGTTTAAAAAAGTGAGTGATTAATCCATGTTTGCCACCCTGTATCCCTATAAACCGAGCGTGACGCTCATAAAAGACAGCGGCATTCAGTTTCTGGATTTCGGCCTTGCCCCACAACCAAACGCGCCGCACACCGGTCGCTTTGTGCGTAAAACGGCGAATGGCCCGCTGCTTCGTCTTGATTACGACGTGGTGCCTGGCAAATTTACCCTGCCTGGCAGCCTGGGTGCGGCGCCCGAAGTCGTCAAACCTGAAAGCACCATTACACTCGGCCATTCGCTGAAACTGCTGGATAAAACCTGGCTTCCGCTGCCTTTCCTGCGCTTTAACCCACCGCGTACTTTTGTGGGCGGCCCGGATAACTGGGCGCGAGTGCAAATTCGTTGTCTTGAAACGCCCGATTCCGCAGGCAACACCGTGCGCATTACTCTGGCGCTGGATACCAAAATTCTTGCCGACGACAACCCTGCCGCACATCTGGCGCCGACACAAAGCGATGTGCGTAACGGTGCTCGCTTTGCGCTGGCCTGGCAAAACGAAGAAATTAACGATTTTATCGACCAGACCTGGGTTGATGGCTGGCTGCGCGAAGTGTTCACGCAGTTCGCTTCACGCCATGAAACACGCAGCGAGCGTGAAATCAGTAACGCACTGAAAACCTTTGAGTATCAGGCGCACTATCTCAATATCATCGAGATGCTCGGCGCACAGCTTGCGGTGCCAGAGGTCAAAATAGTCACGGCGACATTGCAATCCCCCGCCATCCCCGTTGATTTAGTTTTGGACGTGGGCAACACCCACACCTGCGGCGTATTAATCGAAGATCATGGTGAAGCGAATGACGGCCTGCGCCAGACCGCCGAGCTGCAAATTCGCTCGCTGAGCGAACCGCAAACTATTAATGAAGCGATGTTCACCAGCCGCCTCGAGTTCTCAGAAGCCAAATTCGGCAAGCAGCACTTCTCGGTTGAAAGTGGCCGCGATGACGCGTTTGTCTGGCCGTCGATTGCGCGTGTCGGTGATGAAGCCCGTAGCATGGCTTCCGCCCGTTTAGGCACTGAGGGAGCCAGCGGTATTTCCAGCCCTCGCCGCTACTTGTGGGATGAAACCCCTGCCAACCAGGACTGGCGCTTTAGCCAGATGGGGGTAAAAACACAACGCGAACCGCTGGCAACCGCTTATCCATTGATGAACTTGATGAATGACGACGGGCAACCGCTTTATTCGCTGCCATTAGAAGAAAGGCTGCCGGTTTTTTCGCCGCAATACAGTCGCAGTTCGTTGATGACCTTGATGCTGTGCGAGCTGCTGGCGCAGGCACTGATGCAAATCAACAGCGTCGGCTCGCGTCAAAGCATGGGCCATATCAATGCACCACGTCAGTTGCGCACTCTTATCCTCACACTGCCTTCTGCGATGCCGAAACAAGAGCGTGAAATCTTCCGCCAGCGTATGCAGGAAGCGGTTGGTCTGGTGTGGAAAGCAATGGAATGGCACCCGACAGACGACGGTTTTAGCAACGATCGAGATTTCCAGAAAAGCGTGGTTCCAGTACCCGATGTGCAGATGGAATGGGACGAAGCGACCTGTGGGCAACTGGTGTGGCTGTATAACGAAGCGCTGGTTAACTATGCCGGACAGAGCGGTAACTTCTTCAAAAGCCTCGCCCGTCCTGACCGCAAATTAGCCGCCGATGAGCTACCGGGGAAAACCTTGCGTGTCGCCTCGATTGATATTGGCGGGGGCACAACGGATATGGCCATCACGCAATATCATCTTGATGACGGCGTCGGCAGCAATGTGAAAATCACCCCGCGCTTACTGTTCCGCGAAGGCTTTAAAGTCGCGGGTGACGACATTCTGCTGGATGTTATCCAGCGTTGCGTGCTCCCCGCGCTACAGGCGCAAATCCATCAGGCGGGTGTTGCGGACAGCACAGGATTAATGACCACGCTGTTTGGTGAGTCCGGGCGCATGGATACCCGTGGCACGCTGCGCCAGCAAACCGCGTTGCAACTGTTTATCCCCCTCGGCCATGCGGTGTTGTCGTGTTGGGAAAATAGCGATCCTGATGACCGCCACGCCATGCTGGAAGCGACCTTTGGCGAGCTGTTAACTCAGCGCCCAACGGATAACGTGATTAACTATGTGCAACAGGCTGTGCAGCATGCGCTGCCTGCCGACGCGCCCGCGTTTGATTTATTCAGCGTACCGCTACATGTTGATTTGGCTGATTTGCAAGACGCGCTGCTCGCCGGACACTTTACGCTAACCGCACCGCTGCAAGCGCTGTGTGAAGTGATCAACCACTACTGCTGCGATGTGTTGTTGGTCACGGGGCGACCAGGCTGTTTGCCCGGCGTTCAGGCGCTATTGCGCTACCAACAACCGGTGCCGGTAAACCGCATCGTCTGGCTGGATAACTATCAGACTCATGAATGGTATCCGTTTAGCCAACAAGGCCGCATCGGCAACCCGAAATCCACGGCGGCCGTGGGGGCGATGCTGTGCAGCCTGGCAATGGATTTACGTCTGCCTGGCTTTAACTTTAAAGCGTCTGATATTCAGGCTTACTCCACGGTGCGCTATCTGGGGATGCTGGATGGCAACAATACGCTGGTTGAAAAAAACATTTGGTATCGCGATATCGATCTCGACGATCCTAAATCTACGCTGGATACGCGCCTGCATTTCCCACTGCGCGGCAATGCATGTCTGGGATTCCGCCAGCTCGATGATGCGCGTTGGCCCGCCACGCCGTTGTACACCCTCGCGATAAACTCGCCGCAGTTGGCAAAAGCCATCGCTGGCGAAGGCGTGCTGAATGTGCGTTTACAGCAGACCCGTGAAGCTGACGCCTTTGTGCTGGCCGAAGCGTGGTTGCAGGATGGCAGCAAAGTGCCGCTCAACCAATTAAGTTTTAAATTGAATACGCTGGCTGGAAGCTATAGCGGTGCCAGCCATTACTGGATTGACAGCGGGAGCGTGTATCAAAAATGAATTCAACAACCTCAACGCTGCAACAGTTAGAAGATTGGGTTCAGCAGACTCGTCTGTCGGTTCCGTTAGTGGATAACGAAGCCGATGGGCTATTGCAAAAATTGGCCGCTATTCAACAACGCCAGCATCAGATTGACCTACAGGCGGAGCAACCACTAACAATTGGGTTGTATGGTCACTCGGTGGCGGGTAAACATCACCTGCTTACCACGCTGCTGGGCGATAACCACGAACGCATTGAGATTTTGCTCGGCGGGAAAGTGCTGGATTACCTGACGCACATCAACCCCGGCCACGCTCCTGACGTTGCGGTGCGTTTTACCTGTCGCGAGTTACCGGTTGCAGAACACTATCCCTTACTGTTGACGCTGTATAACGCCTGCGAACTTGCCCAGCGCATGATTCGCCAGTATCACGCCACGTCATCTGCACGTTTTGCGCAGCCGGAAGTTATCGCCGCAAAACTTAAAGAGTTACAGGTCAAACGCCTGGCACAACCGACACCAGGGATAACGCAGCATCAGCTTTCTGACATCGCCCAGACTTATCATGAAGCCGTGCGCCGTCAGTACCATCTGGATAATGCGCTATGGCAGCAAATGGCGGAACTGCTGCCATGGTTGAGCAGCGCTGACCAGGCTTCGTTGCTGGCACCGCTTTGGGGCGACAACGCGACACAAACCGCGCGTTGGCAGCAGCTTGTCGACATGCTCAATCATCTGGGCTGCGCCCGCAAGATTTTGGCCCCGGCTAATTTGCTGGTCGATACCTTCTTGCTGCCTGTTGAAGGTTTTTTGTTCCCGGCAACGCCGGACATGCAGGAAATCAGTGCCGACGTACTGGTCTGCCCGCTGGTCAATCACGAAATTGGTACCCAGGTGAGCCTCGCACAGCATGATTTGCAGCAACTCTGCGCGGAAATCACCCTGACGCTTAACCAACCGCCGAAGCTTGCGCAGGTCGAAGTCGTGGATATTCCGCTTGAGCAACTCGACAATTACGGCAACGCTCTCCAGCCCGATAAATTAGTGGTGTGTAATGCCGCCTCCGTTCGACGAGAAGTGAACGCTGCCGGTAAAATGCTGGCACGTTGGGTGGATAAAACCCAAGCCAGCCACGCGACGACGCCCGGCTTAATTTGGGCAATTACACCGCGTGATGCCCGTTTTAGCGGAGCTAATCTGGATGAAGGTGTGCAACGTGTTATCGGCCTGCCGGGGAAACGCTGGGGCACGCTACAAGCGCTGGACAGCCGCAATATGCACCGTTTGCTGGAGTGGCTTACGGACGCGCTGATCCCCGCGCAACGTACCCGTCGTATTGAGATGTTACATACCGCGCTTAACACGCAAATCAACGATCTGTTCGCTCATCTTATCGAAGGCGAAGACCTGACGCCGGAGCGCGCACGTTCGCAGGCAGAAGATCTGGTGCGTACTCTGCAATCCCGCGCCGCCATTCATGGCGAACTGCTCGCCAGCCTGTTGCCTGAGCGCCAGGTACTGCAACAATGCTGGTTGAACCATCAGCAATTACGCAAACAACAACCCGCCGAGTTTAGCCTCGATATAGACCTGTTCGCCGACGAAGAGAGCCATACTGCTCAAATCAGCGATGTCAGTAACTTCGCCAATACGGTGCATGTGTTGTGGATTAATCATTTACGGCAGTTGGCAACACGTCGGGAAATCGCCCATCTTTCTGGCATCGACAATACTCAACTCCAGGCACTGTGCCAGTTGCTGATTGTCGCCAGTTATCGACTGAAATTATCTCAGCAACTCGACACGGCGTTGCGTCAGGGAGATGGCAGCATGGCGCAGGAAATTACCTGCGCCTGCGCGGTGCTGGGTGATTTTGTCAGTTGGTTAGGTTACGCACATATCGAACCAACGTTACGTCCCGCAAGCCGCGTCAATAAAGGCTCCCCGGTATTTACCCCGCAAGTCCAGGCCAGCGCCACAACACGGCTGGTTCGGTTAGGCGACCAACCTGCTCGCGGCAATACGCTGTATGTCTACGACTGGCTGGTTGCACTGTATACCCGCGCGCTTGAGAACATCGGTTATCGCCACCCGCAGGATGTTAGTGATGCTCAGAAAGCGCAGTTAGTTGCGCTACTTGGGGAGTAATCTGGCAGATGAGATTCTGGGTGAGTGAGTTATTCTCACCCAGATGACGGAGTTCAAAAAGCGGTCATCAGAATGTACGTTGCTTCCTTTCTCGTGTGTTGATCAATCAACGGGACCAACCGTCTGAAATGCTCACTGGCGCAATGCGCATCCAGCGCCGCACGATCAAACCATTCCTCTATAAAAATGAAATGGCCTGGGTCCTTCTCATCAATAAACAAATCATAGGCAATACAAAGAGGCTCTTGTTTAGTGGCTTCAACCAGCTCCCGGTACAAAGGGATGACAATTTCAACGTCCTCGGGCTTTATAAAATCTTCGGCGATGACTTTTAACATTTTGTCCTCGAATCTATTCGCTAACGTATCACTATATGGGGTTTGAGAGCTTGCGGGGTAAAAATATCAGCGCGGGTAAATCACTGGGAAAACAACCTTATTCTGGCTACACTGGATGGCACCTTAACATTTCAATAACAAAAGAGGTGTCAGATGCCGAACTTATCCCCTGTCTCTATTTCTATGCTCATCAATGGATTACCTGTTGGGGCACAGAACCAGGCCACGTTTGAACGCCGTAATCCCCTCGATGAACAAGTCGCCACTGTCGCCCCCGCCGCGACGGTCAACGATGCACGCGCTGCGGTGGAAGCCGCAAACCAGGCCTTCGCCAGTTGGTCGCAAACCGGGCCGAATCAACGCCGCGCTTTGCTTCTGAAAGCGGCGGATGCGCTGGAAGCGAAACAAACCGCGTTTATCACCGCGATGGCTTCAGAAACCGGAGCAACGGCACAATGGGCTGAATTTAACGTACATCTGGGGGCCGGACTGCTGCGTGAAGCTGCAGCACTCACCACGCAAATTAACGGCGACGTGATCCCTTCCGATGTGCCTGGCAACCTGGCCATGGCAATCCGCCAGCCTGCAGGTGTGGTTCTGGGAATGGCACCGTGGAATGCGCCCGTCATCCTCGGCGTGCGGGCGATTGCGACCCCACTCGCGTGTGGTAACTGCGTAGTGCTCAAAGGCTCAGAAATTTCGCCCGCCACTCACGGTTTAATTATCGATGCACTCAATGAAGCCGGGTTCCCCGCTGGGGTAGTCAACTTTGTGACAAATGCGCCACAAGATGCCGCAAGTGTCGTCGAGGCGATGATTGCCCATTCGGCGGTGCGGCGTGTGAATTTCACCGGCTCGACGCACGTCGGGCGGATCATCGCCCAAACGTGTGCACGCTACCTGAAACCGGTGGTTTTGGAATTGGGTGGCAAAGCTCCGTTGCTGGTGCTGCACGACGCCGATATTGAGCTGGCAGTGAATTGCGCGGCCTTCGGGGCTTTTGCCAACTCGGGGCAAATCTGCATGTCGACTGAGCGTATTATTGTTGATGAGCGGATCGCCGATGATTTTGTCGCGAAGTTTGCTGCTAAAGCCGCGAGTTTGCCATGTGGCGACCCGCGTCACGGCCCGACCGTTTTGGGCTCGGTAGTGGATGTGCAGACGGTTTCACGTTGCAATGATTTGATCGATGACGCGCTGGGAAAAGGGGCAAAACTGGTTGCGGGTGGCAAAGCGGATTCAACATTAATGCCCGCCACGGTTCTGGATTTTGTCACCTCAGACATGCGCATCTATCACGAAGAATCCTTTGGCCCGGTTAAAGGGATTATCCGCGCCAAAAACGACGAGGAAGCGCTGGCTATCGCCAATGATAACGACCTCGGGCTTTCAGCCGCCGTATTCAGCCGCGATACTGCGCGGGCATGGAATATTGCCAGCCGTATTCAAAGTGGAATTTGCCACATCAATAGCCCAACCGTACACGATGAAGCACAAATGCCGTTTGGCGGCGTCAAAGAGTCTGGTTACGGGCGTTTTGGCGGGCTTGCGGGCGTCAACGAATTTATTGAGTTACGCTGGATAACCCTGCAAATGCAGCCGCGTCCGTTGCCGTTCTGACAGCCGTGTAAACGTACGCCAGGCTGGCGTACGTTTTCTGCTAAGCCACTGGAATTTCCCCCACTTTTCTGCCAGGATTTCACCACCTATCAACCCACTGAATATATAAGGAGGATCCCATGCTGTTTTGTGAAATGTTGTCTATTTCGCATACCCTTGGTGATCGCCATAGCTCAAGCGTTATCGATATCGCACTGCGATAATCCGGCTTGAGCGAAGCTTATGACTTCCACCCCAAAATAATTCGAGTGGCGGGCAGGCGGCAAGAAAGCGAGTCCCTATGAGCTTACTCAAGTAAGTGATTAGGGTGAGTGAACGCAGCCAACGCACCAGCGACTTGAAGTATGAAGGGGAAAACCTTCCCTCGGGCTTACCGGGTTATCGTCGAATTAGACGAGGCGTTTTATCGCCTAACTCTTGAGTAAGCACAATGAGCACATTATTAACCGCACAATCTCTTAGCCTTGATACCGCCTTTGGCCCACTGCTGGCAGACATTACCTTTACGCTGAAAAAAGGCGATCGCCTGGGTTTAATCGGCCACAACGGCTGCGGTAAAAGTACCCTTCTGAAACTGCTCGATGGCACTATTTCTGCAAATAGTGGCAGCGTGACGCGTGCGCATCACTGCCTCCTGGCGCGCGTCGAACAACATCTCCCTGAAGATTTGCATGCACTGACGTTACTCGATGCTGTGATGGCGCGGCTAAGCGACGCGCAACAGCATACCGACGGCTGGCGGGCACAGGCACTTCTGGCCAGCATGGGGTTTGATGAAGCCGCGTGGCAACTCACCGCCGGAACATTGAGTGGCGGCCAACATACGCGTTTATTACTGGCGCGTGCGTTGATTACCGAGCCGGATCTTCTGTTGCTTGATGAACCCAGCAACCACCTCGATTTGCCCACTTTGCTGTGGCTTGAGCAGTTCTTACAAAACTGGAATGGCAGCTTTGTGTTGGTTTCCCACGATCAACATTTGTTGGATAGTGTGACCAACGGCACGTGGATTTTGCGCGACCGCACACTCAGTTTCTTCCAGTTACCCTGCTCCGCTGCACGCGCGGCCCTGGTTGAACGTGACCGTACCGACGCGCACCGCCATCAGGCGGAGCAAAAGGAAATCGACCGTATTGCAGCCAGTGCGAAGCGTCTCGCAATTTGGGGCCGGGTTTACGATAACGAAGACCTGGCGCGCAAAGCCAAGCAAATGGAAAAGCGCATCGACAAATTAAAAGACAGCCAAACCGAACTGAGTGAGGCAAATCTGTGGCAACTGATATTAAAGGGTGCAGCGTTACCGGCGGATCGTTTGCTGGAAATGCAAAACTTGGCTGTCAGCCCTGCGCCAGATTGCTCACCGCTGTTTACCCTGGCAATGCAGCGCCTGAAAAGTGGTGATCGGGTGGCAATAATTGGCCGCAACGGATGTGGTAAATCGTCGCTGTTACGCATGCTGTGGCAGCACTATTTACAGTCACAAAATCAGCCGCCGCAGGATGAGTCCGGGATCCGTCTGCATCCTCGCGTCGAGATGGGCTATTACGACCAAACGTTGCACCAGTTAAAAGATGACGACACGTTGCTTCAAGCGCTCGAACCTTTTGCCCCATTAACCGAGCGCGACCGCAAAATGGCGTTAATCAGCGCGGGTTTTGCCTGGTTGCGGCACGGACAAACGGTCAGCACATTAAGCGGTGGTGAGCGTTCAAGGCTGTTATTTGTTGGCCTGACGTTGGCGCGTTATTCGTTGCTGCTGCTTGATGAGCCGACCAACCACCTGGATATGGAAGGCAAAGAGGCGTTGGCCGAAACGTTGCAAAGCTACGAAGGTGGCGTGTTGTTGGTGACGCACGACCGGACGTTAATCGCCAAAAGCTGTAATCGCTTCTGGTTGATTGATGATGGCGAACTTAGCGAGTGGCACTCTTTGGATGGGTTGTATGCGCAACTGGCGAGTGAAAATGCAAGCGTTACGTTGTCACCATCAGCATCGGAGCTGCCAGTCGTGGTGGCAAACCCTTCGGCAGCAGATAGCTGGCTGGAACGGTTGGTGGAACTGGAGGAGAAGCTGGCTCAGGACTTAGCACGCAAACCCGGCCATCAAAAACCGGCGTTACAGCAGCAGTGGCGCGAGGAGATAGCATCACTTAATTTACGGTTGGAACTGGAGTAAGCGTTAATGTCGGATGTCGCTACGCTAACCCACTGACACAGACCCGTCGCAGGGTCGTTGTAGGGGATGAGCGGCAGCGACATCCTTCAATTAATGGCGGTTAAAAAGTCGCCCAGTTATCGTCATCATTCACCACGGTGTGCGGCCTGGACGAGGGCTGCTTAGGATTTTCCTTCTTAGCCGCTATCGTGTGATGCTGGTTGTCTAAACGGAAAATGCCTACCGCCGCGGTTAAACGTGCAGCCTGTTCCTCAAGGGACGAAGCCGCCGCAGACGCTTCTTCAACTAGGGAAGCGTTCTGTTGCGTCACGTTATCCATCTCGTGAATGGCAATACCCACTTGCTCAATACCCCGGCTTAAAGCCCCTAAACAATCTCTGTTTCATATCAGCGCCGCTGCAAGGTCTGAAACGCTCCATGATGCCTGTATAGAGTTACTACATTGATATGCTAAATCACCAAAGGTAATAACCATTGCTTAACAGTAATTAACAACGGGCAAAGGAATTGCCCTGAAATAGTGCGCATATAATTAAATATTCATTTTAGATACAAGTTCATAGAAAAATTTTATAGAAAATATCTGGTTAATGATTGAACGATTCAGTAAAGCGGGTTAACTTAAATCAAGCCAAATAAAGCGAGGTGATAGAAATATGTATAAGCGTAATCCAGATATTATTTTAATGAAAAAGTAGTCTTTTTGTATGCCTCTAAACATAGATATGAAACCGGTACCAAATAAAAATGACTCAAATTATTGCCATGTATTCATCTAAAATTCTTCGTGACTCGGAGCAGAAAGAAGAAAATCAAAGTTTAATGTTAATTCATTCTGTAGCCGTACGGGTTTCTAAAAGTGAAGAAGATAACATCTATTACCAACTTGATGTAGAACTGCAAGTTAGTAAGGATGATGCGCCTTTAGTTTTTAATCATTTTGATGGTTGTTCATCAACTAAAGATTTAATGCTAGCCATGACACGATTTAATGAATATGTAAATATCATCAAAGCTAACGAGGTTTATTATCAGGAGCGTTGTGAACCTTTAGAAAAATTCATAATGATGTGGTGATGACATAGCTAAATTAATACCACCCAGACCATTGGCAGTAACAATAATGAGTGGGCACCTGTTCCTCCAGTGACTAAACCCATATAATAATATTTAAATCAAAGAAGGCTTGAGGGTGACAGAAAACATTTTGATCGTTCCTTCCTTTCTGTTGAGGATAATCCTTATTTTCGCAAAGGCTAATTATGACTGAGTTTAATTTAGTCGCTCTGGTACATAGATTTGAAGCTGATTATCGTTACTTTTTACAAGAAAATGATCGTATCTTTGGATATGTAGAGGCTGGTAAATATTTGCTGACTTCTGGCGGGGATGTTCATAAAACGAACCTGAATGAAGAATTTAGAAACCGTGTTGAAAGGTTCAGAAATGTGAAGAGTGACTTGAATAAAAGTTTCCATGAGTTGATGACCTACGTTAAAGACGAGGAAGTTTTACGCTTAGTGTTGCCAGTATTTAAAGAAAATTGGACTGAACATTTAAATTTCTATGATAAAACACATAGGGATTTTTTAAATGAGATTAAATCAATGTATGAAGGCAAACATCCTATACAAATTCAATATCCAGCTAAAAGAGGCTGGTTCAGGTGAAGGCTACATATTCTGGTTCCTGTTTGCTGCCTCAATCTTATTAAATTTGTACTTCTTATTACTGATACTTGTTAGTAATGTATAGAACAAAGCCCCGCATATCATCTAATTAATCCTGGAGAGGTTTGTTAAAATAGATGTAATGGGGTTAACACATTAATGTCTGACAAGTAGCCGGGCTTACAGACTGGTTAAAGAGGAGTAAACTATTTGTCATGATGAATGGCGTCACCGCGTGCGGTCGCCGTCGCCCAAAGGATAGATACCGGTAATATGAAATTTAAATCTGCTATTAAACCCTATCACGCTGCGGCCGGTGGCTGGGGCTCGCTTGAAGCCACGACTCGCTTTGTTATCGACAGCAAACACGCCTTAAAAAACCTGCGCAACCTGATGCGGATGAATAAAGCCAAAGGGTTTGACTGCCCGGGATGCGCGTGGGGCGATGACAATAAAAGTACTTTTAGCTTCTGCGAGAACGGCGCGAAGGCCGTCACCTGGGAAGCGACTAGCCGATTCATCGACCATGCGTTTTTTGAGCAGCACAGCGTCAGTAAACTGTACCAGCAAAGCGATTATTTCCTTGAGTATCAAGGGCGTTTAACCGAACCGCTCAGTTACAATCC
Source organism: Buttiauxella selenatireducens (assembly GCF_031432975.1). Taxonomy (GTDB): domain Bacteria; phylum Pseudomonadota; class Gammaproteobacteria; order Enterobacterales; family Enterobacteriaceae; genus Buttiauxella; species Buttiauxella selenatireducens. The sequence goes on from NZ_CP133838.1 coordinate 2,644,837, forward strand.
ACAAACCGACCATTACGAAGCGATAAGCTGGGATGATGCCTTTAAGTTGATCGCTCAACATATCAATGCGCTGGATAATCCCGACCAGATGGAGCTGTATACCTCCGGGCGCGCCAGCAACGAAGCCTCTTATCTGTATCAACTTTTTGGCCGTATGGTCGGGACGAACAACTTCCCTGATTGCTCGAATATGTGTCACGAAGCCAGCGGCAGCGGCCTGAAGCGCAGTATCGGCGTGGGTAAAGGCACGATTCATCTCAACGATTTTGATAAAGCCAATGCCATTTTCGTGTTTGGCCAAAACCCAGGAACCAATCACCCACGCATGTTACACAGCTTGCGTCACGCCGCAGAAAACGGCGCGCAAATTGTCACCTTTAATACGTTACGCGAGCGTGGCCTTGAACGCTTTGCCGATCCGCAAAAGCCGTTAGAAGTGGTCACGCCGCTGGCGGGCAACATCAGCACGTATTATTACCAGCCCAATTTGGGCGGCGATATGGCGGCTATTCGCGGTATGGCGAAAGCGTTGCTGGAAACTCACCGTCAGCAACTGGCGCAAGGTCATGCAGGTATTTTTGACGCGCAATTTATCGCTGAACACACGCAAGGCGTGGAAGCCTGGTTTGCCGAAATCGACAACACCGGTTGGGAGCACATCACCCAACAATCAGGATTGACCGAACAGCAATTACGCGATGCCGCTGCGGTCTGGCAGCAGGCCGAGCGCGTGATTTGCACCTGGGCGATGGGGATAACCCAACATAAGCATTCGCTCAATACGGTGCGTGAAATCGTTAACCTGCAACTGTTGGGCGGCCATTTGGGCAAAGAAGGTGCCGGACTTTGCCCGGTACGCGGCCACAGTAATGTGCAGGGTAATCGCACGATGGGGATTGATGAAAAACCCTCTGCGGCGTTGCTCGATAGCCTGGCGGCGCATTTTGATTTTGAGCCTCCACGCGCGCGGGGTCATAACACCGTGGAAGCGCTTGCCGCCATGCTGCGTGATGAAGTTAAAGTATTGATTGCACTTGGCGGGAATCTTGCGGCGGCAGCACCAGACAGCCCGCGCACTGAAGAAGCCTTGCAGCGCTGCGGTCTGACGGTTCATATCAGCACCAAACTCAATCGCAGCCATTTGGTGCCAGGTAAAGCGGCACTGATTTTACCCACCCTTGGCCGCACCGAAGAAGATATGCAGGCCAGCGGGCGGCAGTTCATCACCGTCGAAGATTCGTTCAGTATGGTGCACGCTTCCGAAGGGATTGGGAAACCCATTGCTGACACTCAACGTTCAGAAACAGCGATTGTCACGGGTATTGCCGCGGCCGTTCTGGGATGCGAGAAAGTAGACTGGCGAGCGTTGGCAGACAACTACGATTTAATCCGCGACCACATTGCCGCCACCCTGCCCGGTTTTAAAGACTTCAACCAGCAATGCGAGAAACCCGGTGGATTCTGGCTTGGCAATGCGGCCGCGCAGTTGCGCTTTAATACGCCATCGGGCAAAGCCGAATTCAGCGCCGCTCCGCTGCCAGAGTCTTTGTTCGGTGAGTTAACGGCACCGTTTGTACTCCAAACTCTGCGCTCTCATGACCAGTACAACACAACCATTTATGGGCTGGACGATCGTTACCGTGGCGTTTACGGCCAACGTGAGGTGTTGTTTATTAATCCGGAAGATCTTAGCGCGCTGGAATTGCATGACGGTGATTTGGTGGATATTGAAACCATCTGGAATGATGGCATTACCCGTAAAGTCAGCGGGTTCAAAATCGTGCCGTACAATATTCCGCGTGGCAATTTAGCCGCGTATTACCCCGAAACGAACCCATTGGTTCCACTGACAAGCGTCGGTGATGGCACAGGTACGCCAACATCAAAATCTGTACCGGTAAAAATCAGCCGTACAGCTTCTGTGGCAGATAATCGTATCGCTTAAAAGCAAAAACCTTTTGTTGTCTATACTTAGAAAAATAGACAATAAAAGGTGACTTATGCTTTGGCTCGAGCAAGGACTCTACGTAAAAATAGTGGAAATGGACAATGGGCCACGCCCGTTGCCTCTCCAGAGCGGGTTCAACTCGGAAACTTGTTATCGGGCGCTGGGGTGCTTTAATCCTTCTGAATCGTCTGACGCCTGGTACATTCTTTCTAACGACCGAGATGAAATCTGGTTTATCAGTAACCGACATTTACGCACCGTTTTCCTGAAACCCGAATTGCGTGAGTTCCGTCTCCCGCTGTCGACAACCCATCATTAAGCCCTTGCCGGGTAATATTCCGATTACCCGACTCTCTCCCTCTTCTTTCTCACCTGTTCGCAATAAATGCGAAATCTCTCATTAACAACTTTGCAATATCATAACGGGAGATTATGATACCCAAACATTAACCATTTGGTTCATTATTGTGTATCGCACCCTTTTAACTCTCGTTAAAAGCGAACGATCACATCAATTATTACACCAGACGGTACAAATCAAACGATCTCCTGCGACAAGGAGACGTTGTAGCACATGAAGTGTGCGGAACACACTTCGACAGGAGAACGTTATGGAAAGTTACACTCCCCCACGCGGCCTGGCATTAGGATTGCTGTGGGTTCTTGGCGGGCTGATAGGTTTGATCGGCCTCGCTATTGGCATTGGCGGTGCTTATCTCGTGGCACTTGGCGGAAGCTTTTATTTCCTGCTGATGGGCATCGCCATGCTCATCTCCGCCGTTTTGATTTTTAAAAAGAAAACTGCGGGCCTGGTGCTGTATGGCCTGGCATTCATCTGCTCACTATTTTGGGCTATCAGCGATGCAGGACTGGATTTTTGGCCGTTATTTTCGCGCCTGTTTACCTTTGCAGTGCTGGCTTTCCTGTCCGCCATTAGCTGGCCGATTTTACGAGCTGCGCACAGTAAGGCGGCGGTAAAAAAAGCGCCTGCTTATGGCATCGCCGCTCTGCTCGCTGTTTGTATGCTGGTGAGCGCAGGCTGGATGTTCGTACCACAGGTACAAGTTGCCGCCAATGAAGACGTGCCGGTAAAACCGGTTGCGCCGGGTGATGTGCAAAAAGACTGGAAACACTGGGGTAATACCCCTCACGGTGACCGTTTTGCCGCGCTCGATCAAATCAACAAAGGTAACGTCAGCAATCTGAAAGTGGCCTGGGTTGCTCACACGGGAGATATTCCGCAAAGCAACGGTTCAGGTGCTGAAGATCAAAACACCCCATTACAAGTAGGCGATACGCTGTTTGTCTGCACGCCGTACAGCAAAGTGCTGGCGCTGGATGTGGATTCTGGCAAAGAAAAATGGCGTTTTGACAGCAAGGCGACCGCGCCAAACTGGCAACGCTGCCGTGGTTTAGGTTATTACGAAGAAACCACTCAACACGCCGTAACGCCTGTGGCAGAGACTGCGCAGCCTGCGCTCTGCCCTCGCCGCCTGTTCCTGCCGACCACCGATGCACGTCTGCTGGCGATTAACGCCGATAACGGCAAATTGTGCGAAGACTTTGGTGACCACGGTACCGTGGATTTGAAAGTCGGTATGGGCGAAGTCAAACCGGGTTATTACCAGCAAACCTCTACACCATTGGTAGCGGGGAATGTCGTGGTTGTGGGCGGACGTGTGGCGGATAACTTCTCCACGGGTGAACCTCCTGGTGTGGTGCGCGCTTATGACGTTCACACCGGCAAATTGGCATGGGCGTGGGACCCGGGCAACCCGGCGATTACCGGCGTTCCACCGGAAGGCCAGACCTATACACGCGGCACGCCTAACGTCTGGTCCGCAATGTCATACGACGAGAAACTCGGTTTGATTTACCTGCCGACCGGTAACGCAACACCTGATTTCTTCGGCGGCACACGTACTGCACAAGATGACAAATACAGCTCCTCTATTGTTGCGGTCGATGCGTCAACGGGCCAGGTACGCTGGTATTATCAAACCACCCATCACGATCTGTGGGATTTCGACCTGCCATCACAACCGCTGCTGTATGACTTACCCGACGGCAAAGGCGCTACCACGCCAGTCATCGTCCAGACTTCCAAACAGGGCATGATTTTCATGCTTAACCGCGAAACCGGTGAACCTGTTGCGAAAGTGGAAGAGCGTCCGGTTCCGCAGGGTAATATTGAAGGCGAGCGCTATTCGAAAACCCAGCCGTACTCCGTCGGAATGCCAATGATTGGCAATGAAACCCTGACCGAATCGGATATGTGGGGCGCAACCCCGATCGACTTGTTGATTTGCCGCATCGAATTTAAAGGGATGCGTCACGAAGGTGTATACACACCACCAGGTCTGGATCGTTCCCTGCAATTCCCAGGATCGCTTGGGGGAATGAACTGGGGCAGTGTTTCCGTTGACCCAAACAACAGCCTGATGTTTGTTAACGATATGCGTCTGGGGCTGGCAAATTATATGGTGCCGCGTGCAAACGTTGCGAAAAATGCCAGCGGCATCGAGATGGGTATTGTTCCAATGGACGGCACACCGTTTGGTGCGATGCGCGAACGTTTCCTTTCGCCGCTGGGCATTCCCTGCCAAAAACCTCCTTTCGGTACCATGTCAGCCGTTGACCTGAAATCCGGGAAAATCGTCTGGCAGGTGCCGGTGGGTACAGTACAAGACACCGGCCCGCTGGGCATTCGCATGCACTTGCCGATTCCAATCGGCATGCCAACGCTCGGTGCGTCGTTGTCCACGCAGTCCGGCCTGCTGTTCTTCGCGGGTACACAGGATTTCTATCTGCGCGCGTTTGATACCGCAAACGGTAAGGAAATCTGGAAATCACGTCTGCCAGTGGGCAGCCAGTCTGGCCCGATGACCTATGTGTCACCGAAAACCGGTAAGCAGTACATTGTGATTAACGCAGGCGGCGCACGTCAGTCTCCTGACAGGGGTGATTACATCATCGCTTACGCGTTACCGGACGAGGAATAAGTAAAAAAAAAGCGGGTGCACAATGCACCCGCTTCTTCTGACTTGCTGCCAGCCTACTTCACATCCACCTGATAAAAAATATGCTTACCAAACGGATCAACTTCGTATCCGGTGACTTCTTTGCGAACCGGCTCGAAAATCGTCGAGTGCGCAATCATTACCGCAGGCATTTGATCATGCATCATCTGCTGCGCTTCTTTGTATAACGCCACGCGTTTTTCATGATCGCTCGACGTCCTCGCCTCCAGAATCAGCTTATCAAACGGCTGATAACACCATTTTGCCGAGTTGGATCCCCCCTCTGCTGAGCGACAGGTAAACAGCGGGCCGAAGAAGTTATCCGGGTCGCCTGTGGCTGTCGTCCAACCCATCAGCGCCGCCTGATGCTCGCCACTTTTCACGCGTTTTAAATACTCGCCCCATTCGTAAGTGACGACTTTTGCCGTGACACCGATTTTCGCCCAGTCAGCCTGAATCATCTCAGCCATACGTTTGGCGTTCGGATTATAAGGACGCTGCACGGGCATCGCCCAAAGATCGATGGTCATGCCGTCGGCAAAACCGGCCTCTTTAAGCAGCGCTTTGGCTTTCTCTGGGTCATATTCGTAATCTTTAATCGTGTCGTCAGCGCTCCACACACCCGGTGGCAAAAGGTTTTTCGCCGCCGTTCCGGTGCCACGGAATACCGCTTCAATAATGGCGGGTTTATTAATCGCCATCGCCAGCGCCTGGCGTACTTTTACGTTATCCAACGGCGCTTTCTGGGTATTAAATGCCAGGAAACCGGTATTCAGCCCTGCTTTTTGCATCAGGTTAATATCGGCATTTTCCTTCAGGCGCGGCAAATCTGCCGGATTAGGGAATGGCATGACCTGGCACTCGTTTTTCTCAAGTTTTGCCACGCGAACTGAGGCATCCGGCGTTATTGAAAACACCAGTTTGTCGATTTTAGCTTTGCCCTGCCAGTATTCCGGGAATGCGGTAAACAGAATGCGCGAATCTTTTTGATACTGCGCCAGACGGTATGGCCCCGTGCCGACAGGATCCATATCCACACGTTCTGGCGTGCCGGCCTTTAACATCGCATCGGCGTATTCAGCAGAAAGTATGGAGGCGAAATACCAGCCCAAATCGGCAATAAATGGCGCTTCGGCGTGAGCTAATGTAAAGCGAACGGTATTATCATCGACTTTATCAATCGCCGTTATTAATTTGCCAAACTCCAGACTTTCGAAATTAGAATAGTTTCCATTGGAAACATTATGATATGGGTGCTTTGGATCTTTCTGCCGCATAAATGAGAAAATGACATCGTCTGCGCTAAAGTCACGGGTCGGTTTGAAGTATTTATTGCTTTGGAATTTTACCCCTTTACGCAGATGGAAAGTGTAAACCTTACCATCACTGCTAATGTCCCAGCTTTCAGCCAGGCTTGGCTGCAACTCGGTGGTGCCGGTTTTAAAATCAACAAGACGGTTATAAACCGGTACCGCACTAGCATCCACGCTGGTTCCCGATGTATATAACTGCGGATTAAAGTTTTCCGGTGAGCCCTCGGAACAATATACCAAAGTCTTTGCCGCGACAGTGGAACTGACTGTCAGCGCCGCTATTACCAATGCGAGTTTTGTGGTTGTTGTGGTGATTGTTTTCATGCCTGCCCTTTTATTTATAATTTTTACCCAGAATAACGCTTGAACAAAGCAGCTTAATAAATAACATTAAAAGTCGATTGCAAACAAACGAATATATTCAATAAAGGAATAACAATGTCATCGCCGCTCGCAGACCAATTAACCGAACGCTTCTTCCGCTATCTGGCGATTACCAGCCAAAGCAAGGCAGGTGCAACCACGCTGCCAAGCACGCCGGGTCAACATGAAATGGCGCAATTACTAGCACGCGAGCTGAGAGAACTGGGTCTGGATGACGTGGTTATCGACGAACATGCCACCGTGACTGCCGTCAAAAAAGGCAATGTTGCAGGCGCTCCATGCGTGGGGTTTATCACGCATATTGATACGGTTGATGTCGGGTTATCACCTGATATTTACCCGCAAGTTTTACGCTTTAACGGCAATGATTTATGCCTTAATCAAGAAAAGGATATTTGGCTGCGTACCGCTGAGCATCCGGAAATCCTCGCCTATCCAAACGAAGATATCATTTTTAGCGATGGCACCAGTGTTCTTGGGGCTGATAATAAAGCCGCCGTCACGGTGGTCATGGCGCTGCTTGAAAACCTGACACCAGACATGCAGCACGGCGATATTGTCGTCGCCTTTGTACCCGATGAGGAAATTGGTTTATGTGGCGCAAAAGCGTTGGATCTTGCACGCTTTGATGTCGATTTCGCCTGGACTATAGATTGTTGCGAATTAGGCGAAGTGGTTTATGAAAACTTTAACGCCGCGCATGCCGAGATTCGTTTCACCGGTGTGACCGCGCATCCCATGTCCGCAAAAGGTGTATTAGTGAACCCGCTGTTAATGGCTCATGATTTCATCAGTCATTTTGACCGAAACCAAACGCCTGAAAATACCGAAGGCCGTGAAGGTTATATTTGGTTTAACGGGATGAATACCACGCAAAATGAAGCGATATTAAAAGCGAATATCCGTGATTTTGATAGCCACTCGTTTGAATCACGTAAACAACAGATCCATGATGTCGCCGCTAAAATTGCCGCCCAACACCCCACGGCTAAAGTCGACGTCGAGATAAGCGACACTTACAGCAATATCAGTAATGCGATTAAAGAAGACCGTCGTGCGATTGATCTGATTTTTGACGCCATGAAAGAGCTGAATATCGAACCTAAGATCATTCCGATGCGCGGCGGTACTGACGGCGCGGCACTTTCGGCAAAAGGGTTATTAACACCGAACTTCTTCACCGGTGCGCATAACTTCCATTCCAAATTTGAATTCTTACCCCTGCGAGCCTTTGAGGCCTCATATAACGTAGCGCTAAAGCTCTGTCTGTTAGCGGCTAAATAAAAAACGACTGCCCTGAAGAGTTGTTTTAATAAACCAGGCAAATTCAGCAGGCCGTTGTTAGTATTATGTTACAAACACGTCATGAGGTGATGTAATGCAACAACAATGGTCTGCTGTAGATGAATATCTCGTGAATTCCCTGATCCCATGCGATCCCATTTTTGCAAAAATCCTTGCCAACAATAGCGCCGCCGGGCTTCCCGCCATTGATGTCGCCCCCAACCAGGGGCAATTTCTCCAGTTGTTGGTACAGATAACCCAGGCTACACGCATCCTTGAGATTGGCACGCTCGGGGCTTACAGCTCAGTGTGGATGGCGCGTGCATTGCCCGCTGATGGCAAGTTAGTGACGCTTGAGGCTAGCCCGCACCATGCGGAGGTTGCAAAGAAAAATATTCAGCTTGCGGGTCTTGAAACGGTTATCGAATTGCATCTTGGTCCAGCGGTGGAAACTCTACCGAAACTGGCTGGCTGCGCACCTTTTGATCTGATCTTTATTGATGCCGACAAACCGTCAAACCCCATTTATCTGGAGTGGGCATTGAAATACTCCCATCCTGGCACACTGATTATTGGTGATAACGTGGTGAGAAATGGCGGCGTGATTAACCCTGAGAGCACCGATCCTGGCATAAAAGGGACGCGCACATTTATCGAGTTGATGGGCAATAATCCCCGCCTTACTGCCACTGCGTTACAGACAGTCGGTAGCAAAGGCTGGGATGGTTTTTCTATCGCGCGTGTGAAAGAGCTGGATGTAGAAAACTGATACAGTTATGGGAGGTCAGTACTTTCCAGTACTGACCTCCCAGTTCATTTCACTCAGAAGCTGTATTTCACGCCGACCATCGCCGCGGTGTCGCTGTAGCCTTTATCCCCTACCTGCACGCCGACGTTACCCCACAGATTCAGGTTACGGTTAAGCTGCCCTTCGACACCGGTTTTGATCTCCCCGACATCCTGTGCTCCCGCCTGGTTGAAGCTCACCGCGTCCATTCGGGTGCCGTATTTCTCCGTATTGTGGATCCAGTTCACTTCCACAAACGGCTGGAAGGTCCGGTTTTTGCCGTCATCAATTTTATTGTGCCCTTTCAGGAAGGTCCGCACGCCCAGACGCGTCTGCACATTATTATCCCCTTCACCGCTGACGTGGGTCCCGTTACTCTCACGATGGTCGTCTGCGGTGACACCCATCCAGATAACCTGCGCCTGCGGCTGAATAAACCATTCATTCAGTGAGCCCTGACTGCCAGTATATTCGCCCAGTTTATGGGTATAGCCCGCTTCCAGTGAGGCCGTCATGCCGCTGGATTTGTAGGATTCGCTCTGAATATCCTGGCCTTTCACGTCATTATCAAACCAGCTGTACTGTGCCCAGCTGTCCAGATACATGCCCTGTTTTGTCTCGTCGTTCTGATACCAGGTCGCGTAGAGCCCGGCACTGTAACCACTGACGGTGCCATCCGAATGGTAGCCGGTGACATGCGAACGGCTGTTGCTGCTGTTGTGACCATACCCGCCCATCACGCCAAGATGCCAGCGCTGCAATTCATCCTGACTCCACTGCGCGATATCCCCGCCCATCTGGATCACGTAACGGTTACTCTGGGTGTTGATTTGCCCGCTGGTGTCTTTCCAGCGGTTATGCCCGCCCACCTGACGCAGCCACAGACTGGTGACCTTTTTCTCGCCGGTCAGCGCATCGGTATACTGCGGCTCCCCCAGACGGTCGTGCAGTCGGGTGTTGAACAGGGTATTGGCGGCTACCAGGTTGGCGGTATAGCTGGCGGTTTCCGGGCGAATAACCGGCGTACCCGGAGCATCCGGTGTTTTTGGGATAACCGGATTGGCCGGCGTTTCCGGTGTGCCTGGTGCCACCGGCTGTCCTGGCGTCACTGGTGTTTCTGGTGTTTCTGGCGTTTTTGGTGTTTCTGGTACCACTGGCGGTTCAACACGCAGATTGGTCAGGAACCAGTCCGCGCCTTTTTTCTCCAGACTGTAGTCGTAAACCCCGCCCACAATACGTCCGGATTTGGCAAAGGTCCCGTCAGACAACCCCTTCACTTCCACCACCCGGATGCCGTTCAGGGTGTAAGCCCCATTTCCGCCAGCGTTATTCACTTTCAGGAAGGTGTTGCCGCTGGTATTGCCGTTGACGACAATCTTATCCGTCACGGAGGCATCGTCGCCCAGCACTGTATTCAGCACGACGGTACCACTCTGGCCATTCCAGTTGCTGGCAGTCAGAGTGCGTCCGGCCGTCATCGGCAGTGCGGACGGTGCGACAACGTTGATAGTACCGGCAAGACTGACGTCATCCACCAGTGAATCCGCCGTCATGTTCCAGGTACTGGCGCTGTCGATGGAAACATCCGTCGGGTCGATCCAGCCGGTCAGGGTTGCGCCGTTACGCAGGGACAACGCGGTGTTATCCTGGCCGATGATATTACTGACCAGTTGTGCCCCGCCGTTGCTGCCATCCAGCACCAGTTCGCCGCCTTCAATGCGGGTGTCCCCCGTCCAGAGGGTGTTACCCGACAGCGTCAGCGAACCGTCACCGGATTTAGTCAGACTGCCTGGTCCAGAGACAGTACCTGCGAAAGCCAGCCCGGTGGAAGATACGACATCAATATTCCCGCCGCCTTGCCCCAACACGAGATCGCGCGCCGTCGAAATGCTGGCCGTTGTGGCAAGCGTGGCATTATTCAGAAGCGTCAGAACACCACTCACATCTCCCAGTGCCTCATCCGCACTGATGGACAGCGTGCCTTGGCTGACTTTCCACGGCGTCACTTGTGTTGTGGTGCCCGTTAATTGCCATGTACTGGCACCGGTTTTCTGGAAAGCGCTAAATCCCTGAAACTGGCCATTACCACCAGTGGGGGCCAGTTGGGTAACGTCAAAAACCGTTGCCCCTGTCCCCTGAGGCTGTGTCGTATCACCGCCCAGAACCAGAGTGTTCGTTGATCCGGTCATACCGACCACATTACCTGCAAACGACCATCCGGCTTGCAATTCAAGTTGGTTCACACCATCGGTAAATTCAACGGCGTTCGCCTGCCTCTGTGCGCTACTACCAAACAGCGGGTTGCCGCTCATGCCGCCGTTGATGGCTCCAGCATTAATAATGGATAAATATGCACCTTTAACCCCCGCGCCACCATCGCCAAGCCAGCTATTTGTAGCGTTCCCACCCTTAGCACCACCTTCACCGGCACCACCGGGCCCAGAATTACCAAACGCGAAACTAGGCCCACCGTTGCCGCCGGAAATCACGCCTTTGTTAACCACCAATACCGTATTCTGACCGTTACCCGACGTCAGAATTCCCGCGCCACCGCCGCCACTCGCGGAGATGCTGGCAGACGGAAGAAGACCGCCATCGCCTCCCGTGATAACGCCTCCAGTAAGGTTGGTGACATTGCTGTTGGTGACCACCGCCGCCCCACCGCCGCCACCCGCATTTCCCCGACCACCGACTCCTCCGGTGATCGTGTTACCTTCGTTAGTCAGGGTATTTGCCATACGTCCGGTCATCACAACACCGGTACCGCCACCGCCGCCCGCACTTCCCCCTGTACCACCGGCGCCCCCGCTGATGGTAGCCCCGCTACCGGTGAGAAGCAGATTGCCACCAGTCACCACGCCAGCACCGCCGCCGCCACTGCCGACATCGAAGGCATCAGGACCACCAACTCCACCGGCACCGCCAGTAACCTTAGCTCCCAGGATAGTGAGTGATGTGTTTCCGGAAACCATAATCCCGCTTCCGCCACCGCCACCACCACCGCCTTGTCCTGGCCGACCGCCGTTAGAGCCATTAACACCTGCGACATCAGCGCTCAACGTCTGTGATGTCGTCAACCGCATGCCTGGGTCCCCCCCTAATCCGGCAGCCGTTCCCCCTTGCCCATCAGTCCCTTTGCCATCGTTCACACTTCCGTCACCACCGGTTGAAGCACCGCCGCCTCCACCACCGCCTCCGGTTAACTGGCTTCCCGCACCTCCTGCCGTCACGGATGGCGCGCCATCGCCTCCGGCGTAAGCATCAGTTATCGTTAAGGAGGTGACGACAAGAAAGGTAAATACGCTCCCCAGCCAGGTAAATTTTTTGGCTCGAATGATATTGCTATGCTGTGTGCAGGGTCTGTCTGTAGAAGTTTTACGTACGATATTTGACATTCTTTTCTCGTGATGTAGTTCAATTTTTTAATAGCAGACGCACATACCCACTGAGCGCGTAAATATACGCACCCGTTAACGGCGTTCTTATTTTTACAGGGATTTAATGGCTCATAATATATACACCGCCATTTCGCGGTAATTTATACGCACGCCACTTAAATGTAAAAATGATTTTTACGCATAGTGTTTTTCTCAAACTCCGATAAAATTATAATACATTGAAATAAAAGAATATTATCAATCAAAAAGTAATGATGTTGAAATCAATGTGTAATATTGCACATTTTAAAAACGACCATAGCCCTGCGATCTGTTTAGTCAGAAAGAAACATTTTAAATTAAGAAGTTTTTTTAATTCAGTGACTGGGTGAGAATAATCTGAGGTCAGTGATATCTGTTGAAACAATAAATAGCTGGCTGAAGGGTGGTATCGCCCCCGGCAGCCAGTTGATATCAGTCAGTACAAAAACGCTTAACGTACAATATTTTCCTTATCCCCAACGGAACCCTAAAAGACTAAGCCCCGTTAATGGAGACACCGCCATCCACCAGTGAGGCGGTGCCCGTCACAAACGAAGCTTCATCGGATGCGAGCCACAGTACCGCTCGGGCGATTTCTTCCGGTTTTGCAACGCGTTTAAGCGCGTGAAGACCGGCCATATAAACTTGAGCTTCTTCGCTGGCGTTTTTGTCGCGATACATATCGGTATCTACCGCTCCGGGTAATACAGAATTGACGCGGATATTCTGTGGGCCAAATTCGGATGCCAGCGCCTGAGTTAAACCAATTAGCCCGGCTTTACTGGCGGCATAAGAGGCCACCTGTGGGAAAGCAAATGTGTAACCGACAAAGGTTGAAGTAAAAATTACCGACCCGCCGCCATGTTTGAGCATTTCAGCAATTTGATGTTTCGCCCCGAGAAATGCGCCGGTTAGATTAATGGCCAGCGCATCGGCAAAACCTTCAGCAGAGACTTCTGTGCTCGGGCCGTTTTCACCCAACGTCCCCGCATTGTTAAAGGCAATATCCAGCCTCCCCCACGTTTCCACCGCTTTTGCCACCAGCGCTTTGGCGTAGGCTTCTTCGCGCACATCACCTGACAACGCGACAGCTTCACCACCCGCGGCTTTGATTTCTTCCACCAGTTTATCCAGTTCGGCTTCACGTCTGGCACCAACCACGACTTTCGCCCCTTCGGCAGCGAACAGTTTTGCAGTGACATAACCGATGCCTGAGCTGGCTCCGGTAACAATGGCAACTTTATCGACTAAACGTTTCATGGGGTACTCCGGTTTGATACGGTCAAATTTTAACCGCCCAAGGAGTATGGTCGCAGATGTGTGTTAATGCATTACTGGTGGGGGATCGGATGCTAGCATCTGTTGATGTTATTTATGTCGGAAGTGGTGAAAGTTCCGTTCACTTGAAGAATGGGATTTTATGTAGTCACCGAACCGGTGAACAGCTTAGGGTGGCCACCGTCGCCACCCTAAGAACCCGGACTCCCGGCAAGTCAATCGCCGCTGCGCGGTAAACACCGTTTTTCACCCAACATTCGCGGTCGTTCGCGATTCGTTCCAGACGATCGCTCTCTTTCGCCGCTCCCGGCGGCTCAACCCCGACTGAAGGGTAAAAACCGGCGCGATTGAAGCCGGAACCAACGTCAACGTCAAAAGCTAAGGTCAAAAGCCGAAGCGGTTTTGACCTTGTTCCCGGTATAAATTGCCCCAGCGTTCCCCACAAGTCAGGGTGGCGTGGTCGGGAACCACGCCAGTGAGCGATCGCCAGGAGCGAGTCGCGAACGACCCTGAACGTTGGGGATAAGCTGGGGTTTACCGCGCAGCGGCAATTTAAAGACCGGGCGCCGAGGTTGCCAGGAGGATGGCGTAATCCTCCTGGCACGTTCACCGTTCGCAACGGTGACAGAGATAATCAACCGCACGGGTGAACGGAAAAACAGCGGATTCGCAGATCACATCCCGGCAACGATGTGATAGCCCCCATACGAGGACTATGACTAAAAACTACCCCGTAATAGCGTCCATTGCCTGCAAAATACGCTTATCCGAAATCGGGTACGGCGTACCTAATTGCTGTGCAAAGAAGCTGACGCGCAGCTCTTCAATCATCCAGCGGATTTCCAGCACATCGTCGTCAACACGGCGGGCTGGCGGCAGTTTATTCAGCCACTGCTGCCAGGTTTGCTGGACATGCTCCACTTTCAGCATTTGCACACGATCGCGATGCGGATCGACCGCCATTTTCTCGAGGCGCTTCTCAATGGCTTGCAGATAACGCAACGTATCGCCAAGACGTTTGTAGCCATTCCCGGTGACAAAACCGCGATACACCAGCCCGCTCATCTGCGCTTTCACATCCGACAAACCCAACGCCATGGTCATATCCACGCGCCCTTTGAGGCGTTTATTGATATTGAAAACCGCCGTCAGGATTTGTTCGACCTGCTTCGCAATTTCCACCACCGTGTCGTTAAGTTCGGCGCGCACTTTTTCATGCAGTGCGGCAAAGCCCTCTTCACTCCACACAGGGCCGCCTGCCTGAGCAATTAGCTTATCGACGCCGCAAGAAATGCAATCGTCGATGAGATCCAGCACTTTGCCGTACGGGTTAAAGTACAGGCCGAGTTTGGCTTTGTTCGGCAGTTTTTCATGCAAATACTTAATTGGTGATGGAATATTCAGCAGCAACAAACGGCGCAAACCGCGCCACATCGCCTGTTGCTGTTCAAGCGGATTATCAAACAGCTTGATTGCTACGCTCTCTTTTTCATCTACCAGCGCCGGGAACGCCTTCATGCGGTAATTGCCACGTTTTTGCTCGTAGCTTTCCGGCAATGAACCGAAACTCCAGATATGCAGGCCGCTTTGTTCGATACCGTCGTCTGCCACCGCCGAGAGTGTTTGCTGGACTTTATCTTTCAGGCCACCTTTCAACTCGGTGAGGTCTTTACCCTCTTTGAGTTTTTTGTTGTGCTCATCAACCACGCGGAAAGTCATTTTCAGGTGATCGGGCACCTGATCCCAATGCCAGTCTTCGCGGTCGATGGTGATGCCGGACATGCGGCGGAATTCACGTTCTAAACTTTCCAGCAGCGGCAATTCCAGCGGCGTGGCGCGGCCTAAAAAAGCTTCGGCGTAGTTTGGCGCAGGGACAAAGTTGCGGCGCACAGGTTTTGGCAGCGACTTAATCAGCGCAATCACCAGCTCGCGGCGCACACCGGGAATTTGCCACTCGAAACCGGCCTCTTCAACCTGGTTTAG
The DNA here is from genome assembly GCF_031432975.1 of Buttiauxella selenatireducens. Lineage (GTDB taxonomy): Bacteria > Pseudomonadota > Gammaproteobacteria > Enterobacterales > Enterobacteriaceae > Buttiauxella > Buttiauxella selenatireducens. The sequence continues at coordinate 2,660,253 of NZ_CP133838.1, forward strand.
CAGCGGCAGCGGAATATGCACCGTCACACCATCAGCGTCTGCGCCCGGTTCAAACTGATATGTCAGGCGCAGCTTGAGATTCCCCTGATGCCAGAAGTTCGGGTAGTCGAGTTTACTGACTGTTTCCGCGCCCTCTTTTATCAACATGCTCTTTTCGAAATTGAGCAGGTCCGGCGTCTCTTTACTGGCTTTCTTCCACCAGTTGTCAAAATGGCGGGCAGAAATGACGTCGTGAGCGATACGCTGGTCATAAAATTCAAACAGCGTGTCGTCATCCACCAGAATGTCGCGGCGACGGGACTTATGCTCAAGTTCTTCAATTTCGTTGCGCAGTTTGAGGTTATCGCGGAAGAACGCGTGGCGTGTCTGCCAGTCACCTTCAACTAAAGCATGACGAATAAACAGTTCACGGCACAGCGCCGGGTCAATCTGGCTGTAGTTCACACTGCGGGCAGCCACAATCGGTAAACCGTAAAGCGTGACTTTTTCCGTCGCCATCACCGCGCCCTGCGATTTCTCCCAGTGCGGTTCGCTATAAGAGCGTTTTAGCAGATGCTGCGCCAGCGGCTCTACCCACTCCGGGTCGATACGCGCGGCAATGCGCCCCCACAGGCGGCTGGTTTCCACCAGTTCGGCAACCATCGTCCATTTTGGTGGTTTCTTGAATAAACCGGAGCCAGGGAAGATGGAGAAGCGGGCGTTACGTGCGCCGGTATATTCCTGTTTATCGGCATCTTTTTGGCCGATATGTGAAAGCAAGCCGGTCAGCAATGCGCAGTGAACGGAGCGGAAATCAGCAGGTTCGCTATTAATCGGCAAGCCTAACTCTTTCACCACCTGGCGCAACTGGGTGTAGATGTCCTGCCATTCGCGAACGCGCAGGTAGTTCAGGTAATCAAGTTTGCACTGGCGGCGGAACTGGTTAGACGACAGTTCTTTTTGCTGCTCACCGAGGTAGTTCCATAAATTCACATATGTCAGGAAGTCAGATTCTTTGTCATGGAAGCGACGATGTTTTTCATCTGACGCCTGCTGTTTGTCCATCGGACGCTCGCGCGGGTCCTGAATAGACAGGCCTGCCGTAATGATCATGACTTCACGCACACAACCAAATTTCTGCGCTTCCAGCACCATACGCGCCAGACGCGGGTCGACAGGCAACTGCGAAAGCTGGCGGCCAAGCGGCGTCAGTTTATACACGCTAAGGTCGGCATCGCTGGAGATAGCACCCAGCTCTTCGAGCAGGCGCACACCATCCTGAATATTGCGCTTATCCGGTGCTTCGACGAACGGGAATGCGGCGATATCACCCAGGCCAAGCGCAGTCATTTGCAGAATAACGGACGCCAGGTTGGTGCGCAGGATTTCCGGGTCGGTAAATTCCGGGCGAGACAGGAAATCGTCTTCGGAATAAAGACGAATACAGATCCCGTCAGAAACACGTCCGCAACGGCCTTTACGCTGGTTTGCCGAGGCCTGTGAAACCGGTTCAATCGGCAAGCGCTGCACTTTGGTGCGATAGCTATAACGGCTGATACGCGCGGTGCCGGGATCGATAACGTATTTAATGCCAGGCACAGTCAGCGAGGTTTCAGCTACGTTGGTTGCCAGCACAATGCGCCGTCCAACATGTGACTGGAAAACGCGGTTTTGCTCGCTATTCGACAAGCGCGCGTACAGCGGCAGCACTTCGGTGTGCGGCAAATTCAGCTTATTCAGGGCATCAGCGGTGTCACGAATCTCGCGCTCACCGCTCATGAAAATCAGAATGTCTCCGGCGCTTTCATGGCCGAGTTCATCGACGGCATCAAAAATCGCCTGCAACTGGTCACGATCGGTATCGTCAGCATCTTCAACCATCGGGCGGTAACGCACTTCCACCGGGAAAGTACGGCCTGAAACTTCGATGATGGGCGCATTATTGAAATGACGCGAGAAGCGTTCCGGGTCAATGGTCGCAGACGTGATAATAATTTTCAGGTCCGGGCGGCGCGGCAGTAATTCACGCAAATAGCCCAACAGGAAATCAATGTTCAGGCTGCGTTCGTGCGCTTCATCGATGATGATGGTGTCGTACTGCATCAACAGGCGGTCTTGTTGAATTTCCGCCAGCAGGATGCCGTCGGTCATCAGCTTGACCATGGTGTTTTCACTGACGTGGTCAGTAAAACGCACCTTATAGCCCACACATCCGCCCGGTTCCGTTTGCAGTTCTTCCGCAATACGGTTCGCAACGGTTCGCGCCGCCAAACGACGAGGCTGCGTGTGGCCAATCAAGCCTTTAACGCCGCGCCCCAGTTCCATGCAGATTTTTGGCAGCTGTGTGGTTTTACCCGAACCGGTTTCCCCGGCCACGATAACCACCTGGTGGTCACGAATGGCTTCGAGAATGTCCTGTTTTTTCTGGCTGACAGGCAGGTTTTCAGGATAAGTAATCTTAGGCCGCGACGCTTTGCGTAGCAGAACCTTACCCGCAGCCGCTTCGATTTCCACAGCCAGTGAATCAAACACGGCTTGCTGCGATTCAGGATTTTTCACCTTCTTCGCGCCATGCAAACGGCGAGAGAAGCGTTGTCTGTCGCGTAGCATTAGCCCGTCGAGGCGAGAGAATAATGAGGACAGTGAGGGTTTTATGTTTTCCATTGCGTAATCATCACGGCAGCGCACTGCCTGGTAAGTCTGTTTTATCAATTAGCGCTAGATTAGCACATTGCACCTTTTGACGCCTTGTTCAATAAAATCGAACATAGAGTTCGATATATTGCGCTATCACTGCAATCGGATTGTGAATAAAGTATTTCTCAGCGAACGGGCAATCTGTCCGAATGAACACAAAAAAGGAATCACCCATGAGCAAAGTCTTAGTCCTGAAGTCCAGCATCCTGGCAGGTTATTCACAGTCAAATCAACTGTCTGACTATTTTGTTGAACAATGGCGTGAACAGCATAGCGCAGATGAGATCACCGTGCGTGATCTGGCTGCAAACCCAATCCCAGTGCTGGATGGTGAGTTGGTTGGCGCGCTGCGTCCAAGCGATGCCCCACTGTCTCCACGTCAGCAAGAAGCACTGGCACTGTCTGACGAATTGATTGCTGAACTTAAAGCACATGACGTGATTGTTATCACCGCACCGATGTACAACTTCAACATTCCAACACAGTTGAAGAACTATTTCGACCTGGTTGCGCGTGCAGGTGTGACTTTCCGTTACACCGAGAAAGGTCCGGAAGGCCTGATTACCGGTAAACGTGCTGTGATCCTGACCAGCCGTGGCGGCATCCATAAAGATACCCCAACCGACCTGCTGGTTCCGTATCTGAATATCTTCCTCGGCTTTATTGGTATTACCGATGTGAACTATGTGTTTGCTGAAGGTATTGCATACGGTCCGGAAGTGGCAAGCAAAGCACAAAGCGATGCTAAAGCGGCAATTGATAGCATCGTAACCGCATAATTCCTCGTCATCATTGACCGGGTAAAACGATTTAAAAAACGGCAAATATCATGTTTGCCGTTTTTTTATTGTTTCAGGCCGGAAAACTTAGCTTATTTAGCGCCTGTTGCAACACACACCTTTATTTCCCAGGTAAATCTATCCAAACTTACGTGAGCCCACCACGCAGCAATTCCGCCAACGGCGAGGCCTTGGTACCAGAAAATAAAGCCTATCAGCATAAAAGGAAGTGAAATCAATAACGCCCAACCGATGACCTGCCAGCCACCAAGAGTCCTCGAGAGTTTTGCGCCCCTCTTATTACGGTGCGCGAGACAATTGAATATGAACAATATCGTTAAAGGCTTCTATAGAAGTATAAATATTAATAAAAAAGAAGAGGCTAAAAAGGTTAATCCAAACCACTCGGAATAAAGCAACGCAAAAGCAAATAAGCAATTCATTGCCCACCATATGAAGACCCGTTTGCGCAGCCCATTCCAATCATATTGCGGATAACAAAATCTTAAAATAATAAAAGTTATCGTCGTCAGAATAATCATAACGTTTTCATCCGTGAAACGCGGGCAGGAGTTAAGCATAAGTGTGGTTTTCACTCATTTTGCCTAACAGGGATTTAAAGCAATATTAACTGTGTGGAAATTGTTTTGCAATTAGTGTTATTTAATAAAAACAAGCACAATAGATCAATGAGTTACAAAGGTGGCAATCAAAGGGGATAACATTGGTGAATATAATTGAAATGCTATATTCATGAAGCGAATTACATTGCAGGGAAATGAATGAGTCATTGGGTGGTATTAACCACCCAGTGACTTTTAACTTAATTTGCCAGCAATGGCTGTGCGGTCTTCTCAACTAACGCAAGCAGGAGTTTAATATCCTCGAGCGTAACAATTGGATTCAGCAACGTCATTTTCAGGCAGGTAACACCGTTATGTTCCGTTACGCCGACGTTGGCACGACCGGAATCCAGCAATGCATCACCAATTTTCTGGTTCAGCAGCGCGATTGCCGCATCACCACTGGCAGCTAACTGCTCAGGACGGAAACGGAACAATACGCTCGCCAGTTGTGGTTTCATCACCAGTTCCAGAGACGGCTGTTCAGCCACGTACTGCGCAACTTGCTGTGCGAGTGTCACGCCGTGATCGATGATTTCGGCATACTGCTTCTGACCCAACGCTTCCAGACCCATCCACAGTTTCAGTGCGTCGAAACGACGAGTCGTCTGCAAAGATTTAGACACCAGATTTGGCACGCCAGCTTCTTCATCGAACTCAGAGTTCAGGTAAGCCGCCTGATAGCGCATCAATTCATAGTGACGGGCTTCTTTTAACAAGAATGCGCCACAGCTGATGGTCTGGAAGAATTGTTTATGGAAGTCCAGAGTAATGGAATCCACTAATTCAATGCCGTCCAGATAGTCACGATACTTCTCGGACATCAGCAATGCCCCGCCCCACGCTGCATCAACGTGCACCCAAATCTGGTGCTGCGCGGCAAAGGTCGCAATTTCACGCAATGGGTCGATGGCACCCGCATCGGTGGTACCGGCTGTCGCGACAATCGCCAGAATTTGCTCGCCGTTGGCTTGCGCCTGCGCCACTTTCTCACGCAGATCGTTGAAATCCATGCGTGCAAATTCGTCGGTTTTCACCAGCGTAACAGACTGGTATCCGAGGCCCATCAAAGCCATGTTCTTCTGCACCGAGAAATGGGCATTTTCAGAACACAGAACTTTAATCTTTCTCAGATCGCCGATCAGACCATCCTGCTGGATGGAGTGACCCTGGCGGGCAAAGAACGCGTCACGCGCCAGCATCAGACCCATCAGGTTACTTTGGGTGCCGCCACTGGTGAATACACCCGCGTCGCCTGCCTGATACCCCACTTGAGCACGCAGCCATTCAATCAGCTTCATCTCGATGATGGTCGCTGATGGACTTTGATCCCAGGAATCCATGCTCTGGTTGGTGGCGTTGATCAGCACTTCAGCCGCCTGGCTGATGACCAGACTTGGGCAGTGCAAATGCGCGACGCACTGCGGATGATGCACCGACAGGCTGTCTTTCAAGAAGAACTCAATGGCACGTTCAATAGCAGCCTGGTTGCCCAGGCCCTGCGGATTAAAATCCAGTTGAATGCGCTCACGCAGTTCAGCAACGCTTTTGCCCTGATACATCTCAGGTTGCTGTAGCCACTGCACAACAGCCGCACTGGTCTGCGCAATCGCCTGCTGGTAGGCTTCAGTGCTTTGCGCAGAGCCTGCCAGAATCGGGTTTAAATCAGACATTGTGGTCATTCACTCCACTCAAACAGGTTTGATGCCGGACGCCAACAGCGCCTGCTCAAATTTGTCGAGGAAAATAGCCAGCTCATCGTTGGTGATCAGCAGGGATGGCAGCAGACGCAGTACGCAACCGTTACGGCCACCACGCTCCAGAATCAGGCCAGCTTTGAAGCAGTTTTTCTGCAGCAATGCGGACAACTCAGCGTCAGCCGGGTAGCAACCCATATGATCTTTCGCTTCGTTTGGTTTAACAATCTCAATACCGATCATTAAGCCCAGACCGCGAACCTGGCCAATAACCGGGTAACGTTTTTGCAGATCGGCCAGTTTGCTTTTCAGCCACTCGCCTTGTGCTGCAACTTTGTCAGCAATCTTGTTTTCTGTCAGATGCTTCAGCGTGGTCAAGCCGGTTGCCATTGCCAATTGGTTACCGCGGAAAGTACCGGTGTGGTGGCCTGGTGACCATGCATCGAACTCTTTCTTGATACCCAGCACGGCCAGTGGCAAGCCGCCACCCACTGCTTTAGACATCACGATGATGTCTGGCTCAATGCCAGCGTGTTCGTAGGCAAACAGTTTGCCGGTACGGCAGAAACCAGCCTGCACTTCATCGATGATCAGCAGAATGCCGTGTTCCTGGGTCACTTTGCGAATGCGCTGCAACCACTCTTTCGGCGCCGGGTTAACGCCGCCTTCACCCTGAACCGCTTCCAGAATGACTGCCGCAGGTTTGCGCACGCCACTCTCAACATCGTTGATCAGGTTTTCGAAGTAATAGGTTAATGCTTTAACGCCAGCTTCACCGCCAATACCCAGCGGGCAGCGGTACTGATGCGGGTAAGGCATGAATTGAACTTCAGGCATCATACCGTCGACAGCTTCTTTCGGAGACAGGTTGCCTGTCACAGAAAGTGCGCCGTGAGTCATGCCGTGATAGCCGCCGGAGAAGCTGATAATGCCTGCACGGCCGGTCACTTTCTTAGCCAGTTTCAGCGCCGCTTCAACGGCATCTGCACCAGATGGGCCGGTGAATTGCAGGCAATATTCTTTACCCTGTCCTGGCAATAAAGAGAGAAGATATTCGGAGAACTGGTCTTTCAACGGCGTGGTCAGATCCAGTGTATGTAACGGCAAGCCGCTAGTAATGACATTTTGGATGCTTTGCAGCACGTCAGGGTGGTTATGTCCAAGAGCAAGTGTACCTGCCCCCGCAAGGCAATCAAGATATTGATTATTCTCAACATCGGTGATCCAAACACCATTGGCTTTCGCAATTGCAAAAGGCAATTTACGTGGATAACTCCTAACATTCGATTCAAATTCAGCTTGTCTTGCTAAATAGGTTTCATTATTTCCGTTTAATGAATTCGCACCTAAACTGTCAATACGGACTTTATCCGTCATCATATCTCTCCTACAACTGCTAACTCGTTAATTTCGCAGCTGATTAAATGAATTAGAAAAACTAAGCACCTGTAAAAATCGCGGCCAATATAGGTTCTTTTTGCTCTCTGCTCAATAATTTATTTGTTCGATTTCTTAATGTTTCCGATTTGTAATACTTACGAAAAACAGTGTAAAGATCGGCAACTAACCTCTCATGCTACAAAGACAATGTTACACAGAGATTAAAGCGGTTAAAAAACAAATTATCAGCATTATATATAGGTTTTCGCGCTGTACATGCGGGAGGTTACGGGAAGGTTTCAGGCGCTAAAACAGGCAAAATTACACATTTCAACAGACAGGTACTTTCTCAAGTGAAATCAATCTATAAAGAAGATAAGAGGAAGGGTTAAATAGAATAAAAATGAAACACATCAATGATGTTTAATCGGTTGTTAACATATTTATATTTAAACACTTACACCAACACAATTTAATAACACCCAAACGCAAAGCCCACTCAGGTGAGCAACGGTCTTTTCCAATGTTCAAGGATTCCCGCCGCACGCCTGATTGGATCGCCATCGCTCAGAATGCATTTCGCTTTAGCGGCGTATTGAGCCCGGTTGTCTGAGGTTGCCCGTGTGCCCAAACGCAGGCATTGGTGAAGAAACTGGGTTGCTGGTTTGTGAGTCGCTCCCACCTAGCCCTGCCACGGTATCGCTTGTCCCGATACCGGCGACCGTATCACTCCCGAGCAAATCGATCGTGGTCTGGGCTGTCGTTGATAGCTGGCCGGTGGTCGTGGACGAGCTGTTTGAATTGGAATTGATGCTTGAGGTCGACGTCAATTGAGCGAACGCTGCCGTGGTAATTAAAGATAACGCGACGGCCAGAATAATCTTTTTCATCAATTGTTCCCCATTCGATACCGGCTGTAAGGAAGAAATCAGTGGCTTTTCGTCCCTAAACTGTAGTCCAGCACCTGAGGTAACGTGCTACTTTTTCATCCACTGCCCGTTAATACCGCGCACATATTCGCCCGGTTGCGCCCGCGCCACCAGCTTTTGCCCTGCCAGTTCAGCCACCTGGTTTGCCGATATGTTATTGCTATCCGCCAGCTTTTGATAATTCTCCGAACGCGCTTCATTTATGCTTTTTACCAATGCCAGCGTTTCTTTGTCCTGCTTGATAGGGGCAATAAAACCGCTGAGTGTCTCCCCTACGCGGCCTTGCTGACGGGCTTCGGACAACGTTAACGCCAAAACCTGGCAGCTCATCATCATGCTCGCCAATACAACGCCTTTAACGATATTTTTCATGACGCTCACTCCGTGCCAAACAGATCGCTGCGGTTTTTAAGCAACGTTTCAACGTCTTTATCCACTTTAATATGAATCTCATGCTCTATTTTAACGTTCATATTAATGGTAATGGGCTCTTTTGGCGCCGCGACTTCGATACGCGGAGTGCATCCCGTTAATGTGGCAATCCCTGTCGCCAGGAGTGTAGCGATGACGATCTTCATTGTGTTTCCTCACAAGCTTTATCGCGTGTCTGACAACGCACATCCGGTAGTGCGGTATGTTGCTCAAGCCAGGTTTGCAAATTATCCCCAAAACGCAGGCTGCGCCAAAGCGTAAAGAGGTTTTCCTGATGGCTGTAATTCAGCCGCACTTCGTTCCTTTTCCCTTCAACCTGACTGGTGCCGCGCACATTCGCCTGCAGTGTAAGTACACCAAGGTTATCTAAATTGATATGCGTCCAGGAATGAGAAATTTCCATATATCGCAACCAGTTAACAGCAACCCCTGCGGCAATATTGTTCTCAACAATGGCATCCGCCATGTCTTTATCCAGTCGTAATGTCAGCGGCCCTGGGTTGGTCAGCCAGCCGTCTTTGATTATCCATTGCGGATGATTAAGCCACAGCGGCAGCGCACCGTTTACACGTCCGGACATCGTGAACTGTTTGGGGTTGACGGCCGTGACCAATTCGCTCGACGAGATGTTTTCTAAGCGTAGCAAGGCGGCGTCACGTTGTGGCATGCGCAGTTGTTGCACGCGCAATTTCCCACCCAAAATATCGACGTTAACGTTACTGAGTGTCAGTGGGCGTTCGTCACTCCACGGGTACCAACCTTCAAGATCAGCGGTGATATTGGTCGAGGTAACCTGGTTTTTGACTTCGGCAACGCGCAGCGTCACCGGCCCGTCCGTCCCTAATTGCCAGGTACTGTGGCTGAAACGGAATGGCAGCACAAAATCAACACCGTTAATTTGGTTATCCGGCATCCAGACACTGCCGCTTTTCACCACACCATGCCCACCGGCTTCAAAGCCCTGGCCCGCAGCCGCAGAAAAAGCGACCTGTGAATACAACGTGCCGTCTTTTAAGGTCATTTGCCAGTCGGCAGGGATCAACGGCTGGAATACCGTCAGCACTTGTTGTGGCCACCAGGCGTTACCGCGTAGGCGTTCTCCGTCCCAACGGCCATTGACCCGCACCGGCCCAATCTCCCCCGCATGCAGATCGCCTTTATACTGGAATGATGACGGGTCTTTGCCCGTAACGCTGAAGGCTAATACCGACGGTGGTAACGTGCTACCGCCGCTAAAGGTCGTTTTACCGGCATTTAACGTGAACGAGCCCTCAAACGAGGGGTCCGATTCATCGCGCTGCCAGTGCAGCGGTTTGTCGAGTTTCAGGCGCGGTTCGGTGACGAGCATTGAACCGTACTCAAGTTTGTCAAAGCCGGTCGAGAGCGACGTAAGTTCAATCACACTGTCGCGCCATTCACCATAACCGCGCACATCCCATTTCGCCTGCATCGGTGTGAACTCGCCATTACCCCAGTATTTCCACCGCCACAAACCGGCATCCGGTAAAAAGTTGTCCGCTTTCCCATCCAGGTGAATCACAAAGTTGCCCATCTGATTCTCATGCGCACGCACGATAGCCTGCAATCGCCCATCAACACCTTGTTGCGTGACACTCACCCCCGCAAGCGGCCAGCGAATTTCATCCACATCCAGAGCGTCGATGGCGCGCCCACGGGAACGCAGCAACGCGCCAGGCCGGAACAGCAGTTTAGGGGTGGCAAGTGCCCCGCTAATTTCGCCCGGCAGCATGGCGTAAAACACCATGCCATCCTGCTTGGCTTCACCGGTTAGCTGCACCGGCAACGCGCTGTCAATCAAACTGAGTTTGCCAGGACCGATACTGAGCACCGCATTCGCTTTACCTGCACTGCCCTCGGTGATGACATTCATCCGGCCACTTATTACGGCCTTTTCCAGCCCTTGTTTCCAGTCATCCACCCGTAGCGCAATTCCCCCACGCAGTGGAATACCTGCGTATGGCCAGAACCACCGCCCACCGTTCACTTCAAAAATCGTGTCGCTGACAGTCCAGGGCAACGACACCAACGGTTCAGTCGCACCCGGTTTTTCCACGGTTAATGACCCCTCTTCAGCCTGCCAGGCCAGGGCGACATCGACCCGTTCAGACTCTTGAGGAATGCGCAGTGTGGTCGCGAGATAGCCTTCTTCCGGCAAGCTGGTCGTGAGTGGCGGCAACGTGATTTGGCCGGCCAGTTCGAGCGGCTCCATCCCCGCTATCGCCTGAATCTTTAACTTTTGTAACGCTAATAACTGGCCGTTCAGTTGCGCATCTACACTGAAAGATGGGCCTGCGTAATGAAGAGTTTGCTGCTGGGGTGAAAGACTCAGGTTTAAGGCACCGGAGAACTGTTGAAACGGGGTAATATTGACCTTATCTATAGTAATAAGGCTTTCAGGTAGCAGTGATTGCCATTCGGCAAGCGTACGCGGTGCCGCCGGGCCAGACTGATCAAGCGGCATTTTACTGAGGCAATCGACGTCAAGATTGAGCGTATCAAGGTGGATACGCCAGCGCTTCGGATGGCTGAGGGTGGCGTCTTTAATGATCGCGAGTTCGCAATCCCCGGCAAGGTAGCGCAAGTCAGGAATAAGGATCGCGCCACGTTTAAACCTCGGGCTTGCTTCCATGGCGATGCGTGTCCCTTTCGGCAGCCAGATTCCTGCAAGCGTAGGCAGCCAATTGGCGATAGTCATCGTGAGCGTCAACAACAGCAAGATAGCAATCAGCAGCAACGCAATAATGGCTTTATATTTACCCTTCATGGGCGATTAAGATCCTGATTCAGCGACAATTTTGTACCCAGCCACGCGACATATGCAATGATTCTTGCATTATTCAAGCCGAGCGTGAAGATCAAGCCTGATTTAAGCGTAGCTAAGCTTGAGTGAGCAGCAGAATTTCATCCATAAAAATTTTGTTTAAGATTTGTATGATTATTTTAAGCGTGGTAATTTTACAACAATATCATTCTGGAGATAAGTCTCATGAAATTGGCAGTCTATAGCACAAAACAGTACGATAAAAAGTATCTGGAGCAGGTTAACACTGAATACGGCTTTGATCTTGAATTTTATGACTTCTTGTTAACCAAAAAAACAGCCAAAACGGCTCATGGCTGCGAAGGCGTCTGCATCTTCGTGAATGATGACGCGAGTCGTCCAGTGCTGGAAGAACTCAAAAACCAGGGTGTGAAATTTATCGCGCTGCGTTGTGCCGGCTTTAACAACGTCGATCTCGATGCGGCAAAAGAGCTCGGTTTGCCCGTGGTGCGCGTACCCGCCTACTCACCAGAAGCCGTGGCTGAACATGCCGTCGGCATGATGATGTGCCTGAACCGCCGTATTCACCGCGCTTATCAACGCACCCGTGATGCCAACTTCTCTCTGGAAGGGCTGACCGGTTTCACCATGTTTGGCAAAACTGCCGGTGTGATTGGTACGGGTAAAATTGGCCTTGCTGCGCTGAGAATTTTGAAAGGTTTCGGCATGCGCCTGCTGGCGTTTGACCCGTATCCAAGTGCGGCGGCGATTGAACTTGGCGTGGAATATGTCGATTTGCCCACCCTGTTTGCGCAGTCTGACATTATCTCTCTGCACTGCCCAATGACACCAGAAAACTATCATTTGCTTGATCGTGCGGCGTTCGATCAGATGAAAAATGGTGTGATGATTATCAACACCAGTCGTGGCGGTTTGATTGATTCTCAGGCAGCAATTGATGCTCTGAAAAATCAAAAAATTGGCGCGTTAGGTATGGATGTTTATGAGAACGAACGCGACTTGTTCTTCGAAGATAAATCTAACGATGTGATCCAGGATGACGTGTTCCGTCGCCTGTCTGCCTGCCACAACGTGCTGTTCACTGGCCACCAGGCATTTTTGACTGCGGAAGCGTTAACCAGCATTTCTGAGACTACGCTGGAAAATTTGCGTCAGTTAGAGAATGGTGAGACGTGTGTGAATCAGGTTAACTCGTTTTAGTCTGGACGCCCTCACCCTAACCCTCTCCCCCAGGAGAGGGAATATTGGAGAGCTGTATTCCCCCTCGCCTTGAAGGAGAGCGGATATAGGAACCCTGAAGGAGAGCGGATATAGGAACCCGATATTCCACCTCTCCTTCAGAGGCAGAAAATAGAGCCCGGTATTCTCCCTCTCCTTCAAGGAGAGGGTCGGGGTGAGGATTGTTTTAGGATTATCCTTAAAGAATCACCACGCACTTTTTGCCAAAGTGTGTCCAACTCATTGATGAAATGAATAACTTAGGGAAAAGAGATGAAAAAATTAGCTTCTTTGGCTCTGGCTGCAATGGTACTGGCCGGTTGTGCACAATCTGGCGATAAATCGACTGTTACCGCACAAGATCTGCAACATCACCGCTATGTTCTGCAAACTGTAGACGGCAAACCGCTCACTGGCATTAAACGTATGCCGGAACTGAGCTTCGGTGAAAATATGCATATTTCTGGCGCGATGTGTAACCGCTTTATGGGCCAGGCAACGCTCGAAGGCGATACGCTGAAATCGAAAGGTCTGGGAATGACCATGATGTTATGTGTCGAGCCACAGTTAAACGAACTTGATCATATGATCAACGACATGCTGACCAGTGGCGCAAAAGTCGGTTTGGCACCGCAACAACTGACGTTGAAAACCAGCCAGCATACTTTAGTTTATAAACTGGCCGATCTGGTCAACTGACAGGACTAGTACGCCCCACATGTTCCGGCGGCAAGCGCGTTTTCACTACAGCGTTTGCCGTTAGGCATCGCACACATCCCCGTTACCGAACCATCCAGTTGACGAGCGACGCTCAGCGAGCCGCCTACCATTGCACAACTTGCCTGCCCCTGGCTGGACATTGCCGCGCGCATACCCGGTGGTACGTGAGCCGCGGTGGCTTGTTGAGGTGGTTCATTACTACATGCCGACAATAAAAGTGCGGCACAACCCGCTAAAAACGCAGCGCGCATTAATTCTCTCCCCCTAAACGTTGCAAAACCTAAGAATCATAAGCGCTGGTATGCCGTTCCGTCGAGGCCATAAGACCATAAAATGTGTGTGATTTTGCAATACAGATCACTTTACTGCGTAAAACACAACCAATCCCCCTTTTAAAAATATCAATATAGGCTCAACGCAGGACACAAAAGCGAAAATCACCTTCTGTGGGCTTTGCTAGAATTAAAACATTATTCTTCGGCTCGGCGCGGTTATGCGGGCCTTTTTATGTTAATTTTTTTGCGCAATGTAAGGGTGTCTTATGATCACTACCGACGGCAATGGTGCGGTCGCATCTGTGGCGTTTCGCGCCAGCGAAGTTATTGCCATCTACCCGATAACACCCAGCTCCACCATGGCGGAACTTGCTGATGCCTGGTCCGGAGATGGCAGAAAAAACGTGTGGGGAGACACGCCACGCGTAGTAGAAATGCAGTCCGAAGCCGGAGCAATTGCCGCTGTTCACGGTGCGCTGCAAACGGGTGCCCTTTCCACTTCATTTACATCATCGCAGGGCTTACTGCTGATGATCCCGACACTCTACAAACTGGCCGGACAACTCACGCCGTTTGTACTGCATGTGGCGGCACGTACGATTGCAACTCACGCACTCTCTATTTTTGGCGATCACTCGGATGTGATGGCCATTCGCCAGACCGGTTGTGCCATGCTATGCGCCAGCAGCGTTCAGGAAGCCCAAGACTTCGCGCTGATTTCGCACATTGCCACGCTGAAAAGTCGCGTTCCCTTTATTCATTTCTTCGATGGTTTCCGCACATCGCATGAAATCAACAAAATCGTGCCACTTGCCGACAGCACCCTTCTGGAACTGTTGCCGCAAAAAGAGATTGATGAACATCGCGCCCGCGCGCTGAACCCGGACCACCCGGTTATCCGCGGCACGTCAGCGAACCCGGATACCTATTTCCAGTCCCGCGAAGCCAGTAACCTGTGGTACGACGCAGTCTATGAGCACGTTGAACAGGCGATGGACAGTTTTGCCGCCGCAACGGGCCGCCAGTATCGCCCATTTGAATATTACGGCCACCCGCAAGCCGAGCGCGTCATTATTCTGATGGGTTCTGCCATCGGCACCTGTGAAGAAGTGGTCGACGAATTACTCACGCGCGGCGAAAAAGTCGGCGTGCTGAAAGTTCGCCTGTTCCGCCCATTCTCAGCCGACCATTTATTAGCCGTCCTGCCAGAATCAGTCCGCCAGATTGCGGTACTTGACCGCACCAAGGAACCAGGCGCGCTGGCGGAACCGCTGTATCTCGACGTTATGACGTCTCTTGCCGAAGCCTTTAACCGTGGCGAACGCGAAACGCTGCCGCGTGTGATTGGCGGGCGTTATGGTCTTTCTTCCAAAGAGTTTGGCCCGGATTGTGTGCTGGCTGTATTTAATGAATTAAAAGAAGCCAAACCGCGCCCACGCTTTACGGTGGGGATTTACGACGATGTGACGAATTTGTCGCTTCCGTTGCCTGAAAACACCCTGCCGAACCGCGCCAAACTCGAAGCGCTGTTCTACGGTCTGGGCAGCGACGGCAGCGTTTCAGCCACCAAAAACAATATCAAAATCATCGGCAACTCGACGCCGTTCTTCACCCAGGGTTATTTCGTTTATGACTCTAAAAAAGCAGGCGGTCTGACCGTTTCCCACCTGCGCGTCAGCGAACAGCCAATCAATTCAACCTATCTTATCGACCGGGCTGATTTTGTTGGTTGCCACCAGTTGCAATTTATCGACAAATACCAGATGGCAGAGCGCCTGAAACCGGGCGGCATTTTCCTGCTTAACACGCCGTATAGCGCTGATGAAGTGTGGCATCGTCTGCCGCAGGAAGTTCAGGCGGTGTTGAACCAGAAAAAAGCGCGCTTCTTTGTGGTAAATGCGGCAAAAATTGCCCGTGAATGCCATTTGGGTGCGCGTATCAACACGGTCATGCAGATGGCATTCTTCCATCTCACCCAGATTTTACCGGGCGACAGCGCACTGGCGGAGCTTCAGGGAGCGATTGCCAAGAGCTACAGCAGCAAAGGCCAGGAGCTAGTTGAAAGCAACTGGCAGGCGCTGGCGTTAGCACGTGAATCCCTTGCTGAAGTGACTTTGCAAGAGGTGAACGAAAGCAGCCCAATGCGCCCTCCAGTGGTTTCTGACGCGGCACCCGATTTTGTTAAAACCGTCACCGCCGCGATGCTGGCAGGCCTTGGCGACGCGCTACCCGTTTCCGCGCTCCCCCCAGATGGCACCTGGCCGATGGGCACCACGAAGTGGGAAAAACGCAACATCGCCGAAGAAATCCCTATCTGGAAGCCAGACATTTGTACCCAGTGTAACCACTGTGTGGCTGCCTGCCCGCACTCGGCCATTCGCGCCAAAGTTGTGCCGCCAGAAGCGATGGAAAATGCGCCTGCCGGGCTGCAATCACTGGATGTGAAATCCCGCGATATGCGTGGGCAGAAATACGTGTTGCAGGTCGCGCCTGAAGATTGCACCGGCTGTAACCTGTGCGTCGAAGTCTGTCCGGCAAAAGACCGCCAGAATCCAGAAATCAAGGCGATCAATATGATGTCGCGCCTTGAGCATGTTGAAGAGGAGAAAGAGAACTATGATTTCTTCCTCAAAATGCCGGAAATGGATCGCACCAGCCTGGAACGTATCGATATTCGTACTTCCCAGTTGCTGACGCCGCTGTTTGAGTATTCCGGCGCATGTTCAGGTTGTGGTGAAACCCCGTATATCAAACTGCTGACTCAGCTTTATGGCGACCGCATGCTGATTGCTAACGCCACGGGCTGTTCATCAATTTATGGCGGTAACCTGCCGTCAACACCGTACACCACCGATGCCAACGGGCGCGGCCCGGCCTGGGCGAACTCGCTGTTTGAAGATAACGCCGAATTTGGCCTTGGCTTCCGTCTCACGGTCGATCAACATCGCGCCCGCGTGATGCGTCTGGTCGATAAATTTGCCGATAAACTGCCTGCGGAACTCAACGAGCAGCTTCACACCGAAGCAACGCCTGAAGTGCGCCGCGAACAGGTTGTCGCATTGCGTCAGCATCTGGCGAATATTGACGACCCGGACGCTCGCCAGCTCATTACAGATGCCGATGCGATGGTAGAGAAATCTATCTGGTTGATCGGTGGCGATGGTTGGGCGTATGACATCGGCTTTGGCGGTCTTGATCACGTCCTGAGTCTGACAGAAAACGTCAATATTCTGGTGCTGGATACCCAGTGTTACTCCAACACCGGCGGCCAGGCGTCGAAAGCGACACCGCTGGGTGCGGTCACGAAGTTTGGTGAACATGGCAAGCGTAAAGCACGTAAAGATCTCGGCGTCAGCATGATGATGTACGGGCATGTTTATGTGGCGCAGATTTCACTTGGGGCGCAACTCAACCAAACGGTGAAAGCGATTCAGGAAGCCGAAGCGTATCCAGGCCCGTCGCTCATCATTGCCTATAGCCCTTGCGAGGAACACGGTTACGACCTGGCGCTGAGTCACGATCAAATGCGCCAACTCACCGCGACCGGTTTCTGGCCGCTGTATCGCTACGACCCACGTCGTGCCGATGAAGGCAAGCTGCCGCTGGCGCTGGATTCACGTCCACCGTCTGATGCACTGGCTGATACGCTGATGAAAGAGCAGCGATTCCGTCGTCTGAATGCGCAGCAACCTGAAGTCGCAGAACAGCTATGGAAAGAGGCCGCCGCAGATTTGCAAAAACGCTATGACTTCCTGGCGCAGTTGGCAGGGAAAGCAGAAAAAGCGGATAGCGAGTAAGTGAAGTGATTCGGTAATAATATCGGGCACGCATAGCGTGCCCGACTGACTTTATTTGAAGCTGATACGTACAATATCATCCGGGCTGGCGGGTTCTTTTTCGCGGCTACCCTCTTGCTTCACGCTGACAAACAGCTGCTGCCCGTCTGGTGAAAGTGCCAGGCTATTTGGCCACGCTGGCGTGTCGATCGTTTCCAGTACTTTATAGCTTTTCGCGTCAATCACGCTGACTTTACCGGCTTTACGATGGGTAACGTAAATTTCGTTGCGCACCGGGTTAAACAGCACATCCAGCCCCAACGGCACCTCAACTTTATTCAGCACTTTGCTGGTTTTGGTATCAACAACCAACAATTGCGGAGATTTCGAATCACTGATAAACGCGCGGTTGTTTGCACGATCCAACGCAATATTCAGATAGAAATGCTCGCCTTCAGTCTCAAGCTTCGTGCGGGAAATAACCTTGTTGGTTTTGCTGTCGATGACGATAAATTCGTTATCGGCATTGGTCATGTAAATGCGGGCAGACTTCTCATCAATCGCCAGCCCTGTCGCCATTTTGCCGAGATCTTTAATGGTGTCACGCAACTCAAGCGTGGTGCCGTCAATGACCCACAACACGCTGGACTCACCCAAACCGCCCATATACAGGGTATTGGTGGCTTCGTTAACCACTAACTGGCGCGGCATCAGCGGGCGCACGGTTTCGGTACGTTTGGTGTCATCAACCACCAACGACTTAATCACATCACCCGTTTTGCTGTTGATGGCCGTCACCGCACTGTTGGTGGTGTTGCCGAGGAACAGCGTGCCGGTGGTTTTGTTGAACGCCACACCGAACGGTTTCAGGTTGTTATGAATAGCCTGAGTCACTTCGAGCGTTGCCGGGTCAAGACGATAAACCACCCCGCCTTTATCCAGTTTGCGGCTTTGTGACGTAGCAACATACAGAGCAGATTGATCCGCGCTATACGCCATTTCATACGCGCCTTTGCCGACAGGTTTTCTTTCTACCGTAAACGAGGTATCAGCAAATAATGAACTGGAAAATAGCAGGCTGGAGAGCATCAGGGCAGGCAACGCACGTAGACGGGTTTGTGGTAAAGCAGACATAAATATCCTTATCAACATACCCGTCGCCCTTCAAGTTGCAGGGTTGTTGGCTGCACTCAATCACCCGAATCACTTACTTAAGTAAGCTCATCGGGATTCATTCGATTGCCGCCTACCTGCATCTTGAAGTTGCTTGGGTATGGCAAGTGAAGTTCTTTAACTAACAAAATGTTAGCTAAAGGGTGAATCTTATTTGATGATAATAATTATCATTAATGAATGATAAAGTAAATCATTACCATCGGATAATGGATATTTATGAATACGGTTACAGGCCCCGTTCGCGCATCAATTGTGCAAGCGCTGCGTCCCTGGCCAGAAATTCCCAGGCGTTTATCACCGCAGCGGGGATATCAACATGACTAATAAAATCACGCCCTTGTGGCCCGTAACCCTGTGCGTCATCTCTGATACGCGGGATTTCCCCGAGTGCCAACGAAACATAACGCGCTACCGGCCATAAGCCCTTTTCATCCAGGCTAAAGGTGGTCTGGGTATCGTTACTGAGCAGAACCGGAACAATGCCGGGCCAACTGCGCCAACGCGGTTTATGCGCTTCACTTTGCCAGACGCGATCAAATGTCGCGACGGTACGGCGTTGCATGGTGGGGTCTTGAATAATAATTGCACTCGCCGGGGTTATTTGCAGCGTTTGCATCAGGTCAAACGTAAAGCGGGCGTTTTCGCCGCAGTTGCTGGACTTCTCTTCCGTCAGCACTTTTTCAGCGGGGATCTTCCAGAACTGGGTGGCGATATCGCTGATAATTGCCGCTTCTGCACGCCCCGTGGTGGGAATGGTGTTATATCGAGGATGTTTAGCGATAGCGCCGTATAAAAAGGTGGTGGAATGCCCGATGCCGCCGGTTATCAGCAGTGGCAACTCGCTGTTAGCCGCCAACTGGCAAGCCGCATCAATGGTAGGAATAACGGCATTCCCGGCGAGAATAATCAGTTCTCCATCAGACACTGCGGGCGGTGCATCAAACTCATTGTGAGAAAGCCACTCACCCAACGTATTTATGGCATCAAGGGTCGTGGCCTGCAAAGCTGGAAATGTTGTCGTCAACATAACCCCTCCTTGTAAAAAAACCAGCCCGCATCATACCGCAGGCGGCCTGGTTACTGTATAGGGGAGCTCTGAGTCCTTATTTAAACCAGCTGATAAACCCGTGCCTCCCATGGGTGCAACCGATAAAGCTCATCCACCTTAGGGTAATTTCCCTGCACACATTCTGCCCATTCGAGCGGTAATTCTTCGCTCAGCCAACGGGCAGATTTCGACGACATATTGCAAAGCACCACAAACTCTCTGCCTTCAAGCACACGGCGGTAAGCATAAATTTGCGCGTGATCTTTGAGCTCAAGTACATAGCGCCCGTAAATCAGCGTGCGTTCATTCTTACGCAACTGGATAAGCGCGCGATAGAAATTCAGCACCGAATCCGGGTCTTGCTGTTGGCTTGCGACGTTGATCATCTCGAAGTTGGCATTGACCTTAAACCACGGTTTTCCGTCGCTGAAACCGGCGTTTGGCCAGGAGTTCCACTGCATCGGCGTGCGCGAGTTATCACGTCCGGTATTGGTCAAAAACGCGATGATTTCGGCTTCATCTTTGCCCTGAGCCGCCATCTCGCGCCAGGTGTTTTTCGCTGACACATCATCAAAATCATCCACTCCGTCGAAGCGGGTATTGGTCATGCCGATTTCCTGCCCCTGGTAGATAAACGGCGTGCCCTGCATCAGGAAAAACAGCGCAGCAATGCAAGTGGCGCTTTCTCGCCAGTGATGCTCGGTGTCGCCCCAGCGTGAAGTAATGCGCGTAAGATCGTGGTTTTCTACATACAACGCATTCCAGCCTTTGCCTTCCAGCGCATCCTGCCAGGCGGTGAAAATTTTCTTCAGCACTGCGGGTTCCGGGCGCAAACCGGCTTCTGGTTCCCATAAACGAACGTGCTCAAACTGGAACACCATATTGAGTCGCCCGCGATGCTCACCCACCCACTCTTCAGCATGTTCGGAATCCAGCCCGTTCACTTCGCCAACCGTCACGATGTCATAATGTTGAAACACCTTCTGGCTCATGTCGTCCACATAGTCCAGCAACCCATCATAATTAAGATGGCTTTTCATCGACGGCGCATAACGGTGTTTGTCAGGATTCGGCACATCGGCAAGCGTGGGTTCTTTTTTCATATGGCAGATGGCGTCGATACGGAAACCGTCAATACCTTTGTCCAGCCACCAGCGCATCATGTCGTACACCGCACGGCGCACATCGTGGTTTTCCCAGTTCAGGTCTGGCTGGCGGCGGGTAAATAAATGAAGAAAATACTGTTCGGTTTGTGGGTCAAATTCCCAGGTGGATCCTTTAAAGATCCCTTCCCAGTTATTGGGTTCCGCACCATTTTTACCGTCGCGCCAGGTGTACCAGTCGCGTTTCGGGTTATCACGTGATGAACGGGACTCCAGAAACCACGGATGTTCATCGGATGTGTGGTTGACTACCAGGTCGATAATCAGCCGCATTCCACGGGCGTGAACCTGTTGCAAAAGGCGGTCAAAATCTTCCATGGTGCCAAACTCAGCCATGATCTGCTGATAATCGCTAATGTCGTAACCGTTATCGTCATTGGGCGATTTGTACATCGGGCAGATCCAAATCAGATCGATGCCGAGATCGTTGAGGTAATCGAGTTTTTCGGTGATACCGTTCAGGTCGCCGATTCCATCACCGTTGCTGTCATGAAAGCTGCGCGGATAAATCTGGTAAGCGACCGCCTCTTTCCACCAATTCGCCATGGTTACCTCCTCATCAATAATGCAAAAGATTCATAAGGTTGCAGTTCAATACTGACGGCCAGCCGATCACGGGGCGCGTAGTTGCTGATCAAGCATTCGCCATGCCAGTCCTGCATAAATTCCGGTATGTCGATCGTGAGGTACTCACCGGAAAAGTTGTTTATCACCAACAGACGCTCGTCGTTTAGGGTGCGTAGCCAGGCAAAAACCTGCGGGTGTTCAGGCATAACCGCCTGAAAATCGCCGTAAACCAGCACAGGATAATTTTTGCGAAGCGCGATCAATTTTTGGTAATGCCACAGGATGGAATCCGGCTGTTCAAGTGCTGTCGCGACATTGATTTCACGGTAGTTGGGGTTCACGGCAATCCACGGCGTACCGGTAGTAAAACCGGCGTTCGGGCTGCTGTTCCACTGCATCGGCGTGCGGGCGTTATCGCGCCCATTAGCATGGATGCCGAGCATCATCTCTTCGTGGCTGACACCTTCCGCCAGCCGCTCTTTATAAAGATTCAGGCTTTCGATATCGCGATAGTCGCTGATGGCTTCGAAACGCACGTTCGTCATGCCGATCTCTTCACCCTGATAGATATACGGCGTGCCTTTCAGGCAGTGCAGCGCAGTGGCGAGCATTTTAGCGGAGGGCTCACGAAACGCCCCTTCGTCACCAAATTTCGACACCGCGCGGGGTAAATCGTGGTTGCTCCAGAACAACGAGTTCCAGCCGTGATGCGCCAGCGCGGTCTGCCATTTTTCGATAACCGCTTTGAAGCTCGCCAGTTCAAACGGCTTACTGCGCCACTTCCCGGCGTGTTCATCCCAGAATTGTTTGATGTGATCAAACTGGAAAACCATCGACAGCTCTTCTCGTTCCTCGCCGCTGTAAAGCAAGGCGTATTCCGGTGTCGCACTCCAGGTTTCGCCAACGGTAACGTAGTCGCCGTTGCCAAAGGTGGCGCGGTTCATCTGGCGGATCAGCACGTGGAGATTTTTCCCGTTCGCCATAATCTGCTGATCCACCTCTTTGCCGATCAGGTCGATAACGTCCATGCGGAAGCCACCGATACCTTTCGCCAGCCAGCGATTCATCATGGCGTGGACTTCTTCATGAACACGCGGATTTTCCCAATTGAGGTCGGGCTGACGTACTGAAAACTGGTGCAGATAATATTCGCCACTGCCTTCGTCAAACGCCCAGCCGCTGCCGCCAAAATAGGAGCGGAAATCGTTCGGCGGGCCGCCGTCTGCCGCAGGTTTGCGCCAGATATAGAAATCGCGGTACGGGTTGTCTTTGGATTTCAGCGCTTCGATAAACCAGGGATGTTCATCAGAAGTATGATTGACGACTAAATCCATCAGGATGTGAATATCGCGTTTTTTTGCCTGTTGGATGAGAGACTCCATTTCTGCCATCGTGCCAAATTCGGCGGCAATGTCTTCGTAGTCAGAGATGTCGTAACCGTTGTCGTCCATTGGCGAACGATAAACGGGCGAGAGCCAAATCAGATTGATGCCGAGTTGTTGCAGGTAATCGAGTTTGCTAATGATGCCGTTGATATCACCGATACCATCGCCGTTGCTGTCCATAAAACTACGCGGGTAGATCTGATAGACCACCGCGTTGTGCCACCATTTTTTTTCCATGGAGATCTCCTTAGGGATTGGCCCTCACCCCAGCCCTCTCCCACAGGGAGAGGGGGGAAAAGAATGCTCGTCATTCAGACCAGAATGTCCCCTCTCCTGGGGGAGAGGGTTAGGGTGAGGGCCGGGATTAGAGCAAAACGACACCACGAGCTATTTGAGTTTAATTTCAAGTCTTTCAGTATGGCGCATCATCCGCGGTTCGCTACCGTAGCCGCTGACAATGTGAGGAACATCGTTTATTGCAACGGTTTGATTTCCTCTGGAAAGCATCGTGCGTTCCCACGCTACGGGACTAAGCTATTCGACTCTCGCCAATGCGTTCACCGAACCGGTTTTGACCTTATTCCCGGTATAAATTGCCCCAGTGTTCCCCATAAGTCAGGGTGGCGTGGTCGGGAACCACGCCAGTGAGCGATCGCCGGGAGCGAATCGCGAGCGACCCTGAACGTTGGGGATAAGCTGGGGTTTACCGCGAAGCGGCAATTTAAAACCGGGCGCCGAGGTCGCCAGGAGGGTGGCGTAACCCTCCTGGCACGTTCACCGTTAGCAACGGTTACAGAGATAATCAGCCGCACGGGTGAACGGAAAACAGATGAATGACAGATATCACCCCTAACCCCGAATAAACGCCCGCCCATCACTATTAAACAAATAACAACTCTCCGGCGGAAGCCGCAGGCCGATACGTCGGTCAGCCTGAATTTCAAGCCTGGAAGTATGGCGCATCACTAACGGTTCGCTACCGTAGCCGCCGTTAACGTAGAGCAGTGTCTCGTTGCCCATTTGCTCGACAAACAGCACTTCACCTTCGATATCTGCCTGCGCCAGGTCGGTAATCTGGATATGTTCAGGGCGGATCCCCAGTTGCACCGCCTGTCCCTCCGGTACGCCAGCACCGTTTATCGGCAGCGAGACTTCCTGACGATTCTCAAGCCGGACGTCGCTGCGCAATGCGCTGCCGTGCGTTAACACGCCAGGGATCAGATTCATTTTGGGCGAGCCAATAAACTGTGCGACAAACATATTTGCCGGGCGGTCATATAACTCAAGCGGCGTGCCCACCTGCTCAATTCGCCCCTGATTTAACACCACAATGCGGTCAGCAAGCGTCATCGCCTCCACCTGATCGTGGGTGACGTACAAAATGGTGGCGTTAATTCTTTTGTGAAGTGCGGCAATTTCCATGCGCATTTGCACCCGCAGTGAAGCATCAAGATTGGAAAGCGGCTCATCGAATAAAAAGAGCCTTGGTTCGCGCACAATGGCACGGCCAATGGCCACGCGCTGGCGCTGACCGCCGGAGAGATCTTTTGGTCGCCGATCGAGCAAAGGCTCGAGCTGCAAAATTCGCGCACTTTCACGCACTTTTTCGTCGATATCTTTTACTGGCAGCTTCGCCATCTCCAGCGCAAACGCCATGTTCTGGTACACCGTCATATGTGGGTAGAGCGCGTAAGACTGGAACACCATACCGATACCGCGCTCTGACGGTGAATCATCGTTCACACAAACGCCGTCGATGCGCATCTCGCCTGCGCTTATCTCCTCAAGACCTGCGACCATCCGCAGCAAGGTGGATTTCCCGCAACCGGACGGCCCGACCACCACCACGAACTCCCCGCTGTTCACTTCCAGATCGAGTGGCTTAATCACTTCCGACGTGCTGCCGTAGCGTTTTTGAATTTTATCGAGCACGAGTTGCGCCATGGTTATCCCTTAATCGCTCCGCTGGTAAGCCCGCTGACAATACGTTTCTGGAAGATAAGCACCAGTATGATAATCGGCAATGTCACCACCACCGACGCCGCCATAATGCTGCCCCACGGCAGCTCAAAAGTTGATGCACCGCTGAACATACTGATTGCCACGGGTACGGTGCGTTTATCACCGGAAATAATAAACGTCAGGGCAAACATGAATTCGTTCCACGCGCCGATAAACGCCAGCAGCCCGGTGGTGACCAGTGCAGGAGCCAGAATAGGCGCGAACACGCGACGAATAATGGTCCAGGTTTTCGCCCCATCCACAATCGCCGCCTCCTCCAGCTCAACCGGAATCGACTTCATAAAAGTGGTCAGCACCCAGACGGTGAACGGCAGAGAAAAAGTGGTGTACGAAAGCACCAGTGCACCGAGCGAATCATAAAGCCCAAGAAAGCGCACCAGCTCAAACATGCCGGTTAGCACCGCCACCTGTGGGAACATCGATACACACAGAATGGTGAACAGCAGGAATTTACGCCCACGAAACGGCACTCGCGCCAGCGCAAACGAGGCGGTGATCGCCACCAACAAGCAGATACCCACAGTCACCGATGCCACCAGCACCGAATTAAGCAGACTGCGCGCGATGCCATTATCGACCAGCGCCACCACATAGTTATGCCAGTGATAACCACTGGGCAGATACGACGGTAAAAACAGCTCCTGGCCGGTGCGCAACGACGTCAGAATGGCGTAATAAAATGGGAAAACGCAGAACAGCACGGCGAGCGTTGCGCCTGCATAAATAACCAGATGGTGACCAAATTTTCGCTGCCGACGCGTGGTTTTCATCACCGCTTCTCCTTTTCGTTCAAACGTGAAACGCGGATAAAGCAGGCTGCAATCCCCGCCACCATCATGAACACCAGCACCGAGGCTGCCGAGCCGACGCCCATATCCTGATAGGAGATGATTTGCTCACGGGCATAACCGGAAACGGACATTGTCGCCTCGCTGTTGGAGGTCAGTACGAAAATCAAATCGAAGATGCGCATCGCGTCCATGATGCGGAAGATCAACGCCACAATCATGGCGGGCATGATTAGCGGTAGCGTGATGCGCTTAAACCGTTGCCAGGCACTGGCGCCATCTACGCGCGCGGCTTCGTAGAGATCGGTGGGGATCAGTTGAAGGGCCGCCAGCAACATTAACGCCATAAACGGCGTGGTTTTCCAGACATCAGCAATCACCACCGCCCACATCGACAGCGACGGTTCAGCAATCCACGCCAGATGCGCCTGGTAACCGAATATTTTCGCCAACAAGTCGTTCACCACGCCGTACTGATCATGGAACATCCAACCCCACATTTTGGCGCTGACGATAGTCGGAATGGCCCACGGCACCAGAATCGCCGTACGCACTAGTCCCTGACCACGAAACTTCTGGTTCATCAGCAGCGCCAGCAGCATGCCAAATAGCAGTTCTAACCCTACGGACACCACGGTAAACCACAACGTGTTACCGACGGCCTGCCACCAAAGCGGATCAACCAGCACGCCGCGGCTGTCACCACCGTTTGCGGCGTAATAGTTTGCCAACCCCACCATTTGGTACTCGGACGGGTTGTCGAGCATCGCATTGGTGAAACTGAAAAAGAAGGTGCGCACCAGCGGCCAACCCGCCGCCAGTGCAAGAAGTAAGAGTGCGGGCGCCACCAGTATCCATGCGATACGGCGACGCCGCTGTTGGTAACCTGAGTGCGCCAATTAATGCCAGTCCTTACCTTTGACGCGTTCCAGACGTTTTTCCAGATCCGCCACGGCAGTCTTGCCGTCACTGCCGCCATTGAGCACCTTAAAGGTCACGTTGAAAATGGCGTTAGAGACACGCGGGTACTGGCTTTTGGTTGCTGTTGCCGGACGCGGAACCGCATTGGCGAAAATCTCTTTAAACAGCGTCAGATGCGGCGCGGTTTCCAGCACCGCTTTGTCCTCATATAAGGCCGAGCGCGTCGGTGCGAAGCCAAGATATTTCAGCTGCATTTTCTGCGAATCGGCGTCGGTGAGGATTTTCAGCAGCGCAATGGCCGCATCTTTGTTTTTGGTGTTCGCATTGATTGACCACTGCCAACCACCAAGTGCGTTTGCCGATTTTCCATCCGGCCCTGCAGGAAGTGGTGCGACGCCCACTTTGCCTTTCAGCGGGCTATCTGCCCCTTGTGAAAGCAAATAGGCGTAAGGCCAGTTGCGCATAAACAGCGCGTCGCCGTTCTGGAACACCGAACGCGATTCTTCTTCTTTGTAGCCTAACGCCCCTTTCGGGGCGATTTTCCCAATCCAGCCCGCCACCATATCCAGCGCGGCGGCGGCCTTCGGATTATTAATGGTCACGTTCCCTTTTTCGTCGATGAACGTACCACCGCCGTAAGAATCAATCCATTCCAGCGCATTACAGGTCAACCCCTCATACGACTTACCCTGGAAGATCATGCCCCAGAAGTTTTTATGCCCGGCTTTGCGTTCTTCTTCCTGAATTTTGGTGGCGATACGCGTCAGGTCTTCCCAGGTTTTTGGCGGCTGTTCGTTGTATTTTTCCAGCAGATCTTTGCGGTAATAGAGCACGCCCGTATCGAGATAAGCCGGAACCGCTTTGACTTTGCCGTTCACCGTGTCGTTTGCCCAGGGGCCGGGGAAGAAATCGCCTTTCATATCGGCAACCGCATCAGTCAAATCGAGCGTTTGCTTATCCAGCAGCCCCACCCAGATAGTATCGGACTGGAACAAATCGACTGCTTTCTCATCTTTGGCCGCAAATAATTGCTGAAGCAAAGCCAGCTTCTCGTCAGATGCCGCAGGAAACTCGATGAACTCCAGCTTGTTGCTGGTCTGCTTTTCAAAACGGTCTTTGACGTAGTTGCAGTATTCCTTACCGCCGGGGGAGATCGGACATTCCATACGCAGAGTATCGGCCAGCGCGGCATTAGAAACGCCCGCCAGCGCTAAGGTAATAAGACTTAACGTCAGCTTTTTCATTGTTTCCTCTTTTGTTCAGACCAAATCGGAGGGAGGTGAAAAAACAGCACACCATTCAAAAGGCTAGTTAATAACCAACCCATGCGGCAACTTAGCACCCTAACCTTTGTACGAATTCTCGACGTGGTGCACGTATCGCTATTTTTTATTTCACTTTTGCGAGAGACACGCTACGCGGCTCTGTTTTGGTGCGGTTTGGGGCAATATCGCTATCGCCCCGTCAATACCGTGAGAAGAGAGAAGTGTGATGCAAAGATTCAGGGAAATGACACGCGGCTCGGGAGGCTCACCACTCCAGCCATTCTCCACCGCGTTGGCTACTTTCGCGTATTGCCTCAATGAATTTCATGCCGGAGATCCCCTGCTCAATACCCGGCAGCAACGGCGCACTGCCGCCACGAATTTTGACGGCGGCTTCGCGGTAGATTTGCGCGAATCCTTCCAGATACCCTTCAGGATGCCCGGCAGGAGTTCGGCACTGGTGGCGCACTGAGTCGTGGTTGTTCACTCCGTTTCGCGTGACAGTGTAACTGTTTCCGTGATGTGGATGGATTTCCAGAATCTCAGGCTGCTGCTGGCGGAAGCTGATGCTCGCCCTGCTACCCACAATTCGCAGGCGCAGATCGTTTTCAAAACCGGGTGCGACCTGGCTTGCCCATAAACGCCCTCTTGCACCATTGGCATAGCGCATTTCGGCGTACACTTCATCATCCAGCACCCGCCCAGGAATTCGGGTTAGCAGTTCACCACGCACCACTTCGGGCTCCATACCACTGACAAACGCCGCCAGTTGCCAGGCGTGAGTGCCAATATCACCGATAGCCCCGGCACCCGCCATCGCAGGATTACCGCGCCAACTGGCTTGTTTGTTGTCAGTCAACTCAAGGCGGTCGTTCAGCCAATCCTGCAAATACTCCACTTCAATGGCACGAATATCGCCGATTTCGCTGTTGGCAATCCGCGCGCGGGCTTCGCGCACCATCGGCAGTGCGCTGTAGTTGTGGGTGAGAATAAAGTGACGGCCAGTGGTTTCGATAACCTGCGCAAGCCCCCTTGCTTCGGCAAGCGTGACGCCGAGTGGTTTATCGCAAATCACGTGAATGCCGTGTTCCAGAAAAGCTTTTGCCACCGGAACGTGCAGGTGATTAGGCGTCACAATCGAGACCGCTTCGATGCCATCCGGGCGCGCGGACTCGTGCAGCACCATCTCCTGCCAGCTTGCGTAACAGCGGTCACTTTCGACAAACAACCCTGCACCGCTGCGTTTTGCGACTTCAGGGGAAGACGAAAACGCCCCGGCAACTAACTCAAACTGATCATCAAGCCGTGCGGCAATACGGTGCACGCCGCCAATAAACGAGCCTTCACCGCCACCGACCATACCTAAACGGATACGTTTCATGGTTACTCCTCCAGCCCGAGCATACGACGCACCGCAGATGTTTCACTTTTGCTGTTTGCGAAGTCGTCAAAGGCATAGTCGGCCACCGGAATAATATGATCGACGATAAATTTGGCTCCTTCGCGCGCGCCCGCATCGCCTGATTTCAAGCAACACTCCCATTCAAGCGTAGCCCATCCGGCATAGTCATATTGAGCAAGTTTGCTGAAGATCCCCTTGAAGTTAATCTGCCCGTCGCCCAACGAACGGAAACGCCCTGCGCGGTCAATCCACGGCTGATAACCTGCGTATACGCCACTTTTTGCAGAGGTCTGAAACTCAGCGTCTTTAACGTGGAAGGCTTTGATTCGCGCGTGGTAGTGGTCGATAAAGCCGAGGTAATCCATGTGTTGCAGCAACATGTGGCTCGGGTCGTACAGAATATTGCAGCGCGGGTGGTTATCGACCAGCGCCAGAAAACGCTCGAAGGTGACGCCATCGTGCAAGTCTTCGCCGGGATGTAACTCAAAACAAACGTCTACGCCCGCTTCGTCAAAGCTATTTAAAATAGGTAACCAGCGGGCGGCTAATTCACGAAACGCCTCGTCAATCAGCTGTTCGTTACGCGGCGGCCACGGATAAAAATAGGGCCAGGCCAGCGCCCCAGAAAAGGTGGCATGCGCTTTCAGGCCTAAATTTTGTGAAGCGCGTGCGGCCTGTTTCAGGCTATTTACCGCCCACTGCTGACGAGCGCTGGCATCGTGTGCCACTTCCGGTGGCGCAAACCCAGAAAATGCCGCGTCATACGCCGGATGCACCGCAACCAGTTGCCCTTGCAGGTGGGTTGAAAGCTCGCTGATTTCCAGCCCACTTTTTGCCAACACAGCGCGAATTTCTGCGCAATATTCCAGGCTTTGTGCGGCTTTGGCGAGATCGAAAATATGCGGTAAGTGCGTGGGGATTTGTACGGCTTTATAACCCAGCCCCGCAGCCCAGACGGCAAGGGAGTCCAGCGAATTAAACGGGGGGTTATCCGTAATAAACTGCGAGAGAAAAATGGATGGCCCTTTCAGGGTTTTCATTACAACATCTCCTTAATCATCACCGTGCGTTGTTCACGAACCGCGCGATCCGCCGCCAGCACCACGGCCAGGCTTTCAATCGCCTGCTGCTGATGCAGCGCCAAATCGCTATCGTCGTATATGGCACGGGCAAAAAACTGTTGTTCGAGTTGGCACAAGGCAAAGTGGTCAGGCTCATGGGTTGCCGTCACCCACTCATCCTTATGAGCAAACTCGCCCTGCGGATTTAATTGGGCGTGATGAATGCGTAACGATTCGGTACGCGTGTGCGCCTCGACATTCGCCGATTGCCCTTCACCCGCGGCTTCTCGCGCCACAATGGACACCGACCCCAGCGGGCCAATGACATCTTTAATAAAGAAGGCCGTTTGGCTCATCATTGGCCCCCAACCCGCTTCGTACCAGCCGACTGAACCGTCGGCAAAACGCACCTGAAGCTGGCCGTAGTTAAACTGCCCGGTAGGAATGTCGTCACTCAGGCGCGCGCCCACTGCGCTCACCGACAGTGGGCTGGATTGGGTCATCTGGCACATCACATCAAGGTAATGCACGCCGCAATCGACGATGGGCGAAAGCGACTGCATCAACATTTTGTGCGTGTGCCAGGCGCTACCGCTGCTTTGCTGATTAAGGTTCATGCGCATAACCAACGGTTTGCCAAGCCCGTGTGACAGCGTAATAAACTGCTGCCAGACGGGGTGATGACGCAGGATATAGCCGACCACCAGTTTTTTGTCCGCAAGCTTCGCCGTCGCAACAACACGCTTTGCCCCGCTCACCGTTGTGGCGAGCGGTTTTTCAAGAAACACATGGCAACCGGCGGCAAGCGCCGTCAGCGCCAGCGCCTCATGGCTATCAGGCCAGGTGGCGATGCATACGGCATCAGCCTGAGTCTCTTTAATCGCCTGCTGCAAATTGTCGAACAGCGGAATGTCGGACTTCAACTGCGCTTTCAGGTGAGTTTTCGACTCTCCGCGGGCCACCAGCCCGCAGAGTGTAAACTCGTCCAAATGCTGATACGCAAGGCTGTGGGCGGCCCCCATATTTCCGCAGCCCACGACCAATACGCGCAGCGGCTTATTTGCCATTCTGCTCAGCCTCTTTGTAGTTGAAAGTGAAGAAGAAGATGGCGGAAATGACTACAGCGGCAATCGCTGGCATCCACCAGAACTGCTGCCATTGCAACAAGCCTTCTGCACCCTTCGCCGTCACCGAACGGTTAAACACTGCGCCGCTGATTTGCGAACCTATCAGCATCCCTAAGCCATAGGTAAACAGCACTAACAGACTTTGTGCTTGCCCCTTCACTTTGTTCCCCGCCACTTTATCGGTGTAGATAAAGCCGATAACGAAGAAGAAGTCGTAACAAACCCCGTGCAAAATGATGCCGATGTAGATCATCCAACGGGTTTCTTCGGTGATCCCTAGCGCGAACATCGCGTAGCGCAGGAACCACGACAACATACCGATCAGCAGCATCATCTTGATGCCAAGACGGCGGAAGAAGAACGGGATCAGCAGCATAAACAGCAGTTCAGACATCTGTCCGAGCGCCATGACGCCGCTGACGTTTTCAAAGCCAACCGCCGAAATAAACGGTGCGGCATAAGCGTAATAAGCAGCCAGCGGAATGGAGATCAGCGTGGCGCAGATGATAAACACCATAAAGTGGCGTTGCTTGAGCAGCGCGAACGCATCCGCACACAACAGGTCACGCATCGACAGCGGTTTGCCACGATCCGGCGCAGGCGTATTCGGTAGCGTAAAGCTGTAGATCCCCAACACCACGGAGGCAATGGCGGCCAGCGTGAAGATACCAGTGCTGTCTGAAAGCCCGCTGGTGCCGACAATCAGGCCCGCCACAATCCAACCGATGGTGCCGAATGCACGCACCACCGGGAATCCTTTTTCACTGTTTGCCAGACTATGGAATGCCACGTTGTTGCTCAGCGCGATGGTAGGCATATAGCAGAGCATGTAGGCGAAGATTATCCACAGCAAACCGCTCTGCCCACTTTCGAACATGCCAGGCAGCCACCACAGCAACGCCGCGCCGACCAGGTGCAGCACGCCGAGCACTTTCTGCGAGGCGAAGAAGCGGTCGACCAACATGCCCAGAACAAACGGCGATAAAATGGACGCAATCGGCCCGGTGGAATACGCATCGCCAATTAACGCGCTCAGGCCGTATTTGCCCATCACCACACCGAGGGTGACGTACCAGGCACCCCAGACAAAAAACTCGAGAAACATCATTAACGACAGGCGTGGAATCACCCATTTATGGGTGACCACTTGTGCTCCAACAGCCGATTGAGAAGACATAAATCCTCCGGTACAGAGTTCGCATTTGTTATTGTTGTTTAGCCAAAATAATTCGTGGTGCAGGAAGGCGGCAATCGAAGGCATCCCGATGAGCTGACTCAAGTCAGTGATTCGGGTCACTGAGTGCGGCCAACGAACCTGCAACGCGAAGTATGATGGGTAAATTTTGTAATCGATTACATTCGCACTTCATTAAAAATGTAATCGATTTCAGCGGGGTTACCATCATGCTGATGAATTATTTGTTAGTATCTATTCAAATATGGAATGTGGTTCACAATTCAACCGATCGTGCAAAGGATCAACATGTCGATAGATAAAGTGGCGCGTATTGCGGGGGTTTCTACGGCGACGGTTTCCCGCGTGCTTAACGGCAACCCAGCCGTGAAACCCGGCACGCGCGACAAAGTGCTGGCGGCGATCAAGGCGTGTGAGTATCAACCTAACCTGCTGGCGCGTCAGTTGCGAACCTCACGCAGCCGCATGCTGTTGGTGCTGGTGTCAAATATCACTAATCCCTTCTGCGCCCGCGTCGTGCGCGGCATTGAAGAAGAAGCGGAAAAGCACGGTTACCACATTCTGTTGTGTAATTCGGAATCCCGCCTGACCCGTGAATCGGCCTATTTGCGTCTGTTGAGCGGTAAAGTGGTCGACGGTGTTATCACCATGGATGCCATCAGTTGTTTGCCGGGGCTGACGACGTTAATCGGCGACTCGCCGTGGGTACAATGCGGTGAAGGCGATCCCGGTTATCGCGCCTCGTCGGTCACGATTGATAATTTTAAAGCGGCAGCAGCCGCAGTCGAGCACCTGACCAGCGCGGGTTACAAACGTATCGCCTTGATTAACGGCGATTTACGTTATCTCTATTCTCAGCAGAGAGAAGCAGGTTATCGCGCGGCCTGCGGTAAAAACTGGCAAGCCGTGGTGTATGCCGATGGCCTGGAATATCAGGCGGGAGTGCAAGCGATGGCGGAGCTGTTTACCCTGCCAGAACCGCCTGATGCAGTTTTTGCCATTTCCGATGCGCTGGCGGGCGGCGCACTGCATTTCGCCCATGAACAGGGCCTGCGCGTACCTGAAGATGTCGCCATCATGGGCTTTGATGGCGTCCCTTTTGGCGCTGTCACCTTCCCTCCACTCACCACCATCGAACAGCCGATGCATCAACTCGGCGTGCGCAGCGTGCAATTATTACTTGAGCGCATTGATAACCCGGAAGTGGAAACAGTGAATGAGATTCTGGAGTGGAAGTTGGTCAGTCGGGGATCGGTATAACGGAGATCAACGTTGCAAGATAAACGCGATGAATAAATTAACGCTTCTATAATAAATAGGATTGCGATTACCTTTATCTTATTGAGTATTCAGCATCTTGTTGAATGAGGGTATGAGAAGAACATGACGGTACAGGTTGCGCGCCCTTTTATTTTGTTCGTTGCGTTAATGCAGGCCAGTTCGGCGTGTTTCGCCGCTGCGGCCATTAACCCCAAAAAACACGCCGATTCGGTGCTCGCGCTAATGAGTTACACCGTCTGGCCTGACATCACCGCCAGCGACCTGAATATTGGGAGTGGAGGTGGCGAGAAGCAAGCCCTTTCCATTACCCAATTCGGCGGCGGCGCGACCGTAAGCAAAGAAGTCCCGATCTACCTTGAAGGAACGATGGGTTACAGCCGTTATGACCCGCAATTTGTTCTGTCTGACGGTACTGAAACTCGCAAAATACCGACTAAATGGAACAGTCTTACCGCCACCGGAGGGATTGGCTGGGATTTCAGTCTCTATACCGATAAATGGGGGGGCAATCTGGTATTGCGTCCCATCGCCAATTTTATGCTGGGTACTATGGCCAGTGATTTACGTATTGGTAGCTATGTCTTCAAAAGGCGCACCAACGCAGATTTCGATTTTCTCAATGGCGGGCGACTCAATGCGTATGGGCTAGGCGGTTCGCTGATGCTCGATTATGAATTGTTTTCAAAGCCACAGGATATCGATGTTGAGTTGCGCTATTCCAATATGACCCTGCAAAGTTTCAGTGGCACTTCAGAAGCCGTCCAGGGCGAGGCCAACTCGCAAAATTTGGGACTGTACCTGCGTCGCCGCGCGCCTATTTCCGACTGGGAGCTGCTCAATAAACCGCTGCGTTATGTGATGGAAGGTGCTCATACAGAATATCTCGGTGAACAGCGCGGCCAACTCGGGTTTAACAGTCTGTCGTCCGTTGGGTTAGGGTTAGAACTCGACAGCAGTGATTATGATGTGTTCATCACCCGCACGCGGCTCGTTGCCCGTTATATGTTCGGCAATAACACCAACGGTTACGGCGTAGGCCTGGCAATGAGTTTTTAAGTTCTGGGAAGGTGGATGTCGCTTACGCTCATCCACCCTGAACATCCGCTACTTCAACGCTTCCGGCAACTTAATCACCCACAGCTCGTTTTGCGATTCGGGTTTCTCCAGTGGTTTTAAGGCGATTTTAGTCGCGACTTCTTTACCGTCACGCGTCAAATGACCTTTGCCATCCACTTCATAATCGTCGGCTTTTGTATCCCCGGCATCCGGGTTTTCTAGCACCGCTTGCAGGCCGAAGTCGTTGTCATTAATGATGGCGATCGTTTGGTTATCAATCAGTGTCATACCTTCGGCTTTCTCTTGCTGCCAGCCGAGTTTGCGCAGATCAACAATCTCTTTTTTCTCTGCCAGTTTGATGCCGCGCGCCGCCAATTGCGCCGCGTCATCAAATTCAGGCGCTTTTTCTTTATCGAAGGCACTCAGGTCACTTGCCTGGCGAAGATCGACCACATAAACCAGATTACGCATCACTTTATTTTTATCGCCGCCCTGTTCGATGATCAGCAGGCGGTTATCGTCCAGCGCAACAATGTCACCAATTTTGGCGTCTTTGGCCTTCTTGTAGGCATCGACATCAATCGGGTAGCCATACATCTCGGTTTTACCCGTTTGCGGGTTGAAGCTCACCAGGCGAGTAAACTGCGCACTGTTTTTACTTTTACCGTCGATATCCAGCGTGCTTTGTACCGCCGCAATAATGCGCCCATCCGGCATCCGCGTAATACCTTCAAAACCCCGGTTGGCCTGGCGCCATTTGAGAATGTTCGGCAAACCGCCCGCAACACCCTGCTCGCCTTGTTCTGCCTGCGGGCCGTACTTTTTGAGGATTTTCCCGTTGCGGTCGATATTGATGATGAATGGGCCGTATTCATCGCACAGCCAGTAGCCGCCGTTGCCGTCTGGCGTAATACCTTCGGTGTCCAGCCCGCGTTTGTCGCCTGATAATTGCTGCAAGGTATCGCTCAACGCGATTTCATTCGTCGCGCCAATCAACCCTTCTGGCAGAGGCAAACCGCTGATAGGGCCGTTTTCGTCATGCAGCGCGTGGGCTTCTGTGGCCAGTGCTTTGCCATCGGCCACACGCAGGGTCATCATCAATGGGACATATTTCGGGTTGGCAAAAATTTTCGACTCTTTTTTGCCTGATTTTGGCGAATCCGCATTCGGGCCGCGATCGGTCACGGTGGCGAAAACCAGCGTTTCCCCTTCTTTACCCACAAACTGTAAGCCTGATCCCACACCAACCGGCAATCCATCCGGGAAATTCGCGGCATAGGCCCCCTGATATTCAACATGGTCACCCTGCGGGAATGTGACAACGTAACGGTCAACGTGTGGCTCCGCTGCCTGACTAGCCAGAGGTAACAAAGCGGTCAGTAATAACGCAAAAGGTTTTAATTTCATGATGTTCGCATCCGTCGTATTGATCACCCATTTTGGTAAACGAGGTATAAAGCAACGATATGACACAATTATGACTATTTTCTGATGTGATTATTTGTATGGCTAAACATCCCGCCCGCCTTGCCGATAACCCTTTTGTACTGGCTGAAACGAGTCAGATCTTTTTTTTAACACAAGGGTATCGTATGTCAGTCAGACGTTTTTCGATTCTGGTTTTCAGCACATTGCTGATTATTTTCCTGGTCAGCACCGCATCAAACATCTGGTCATTAACCCGCAGCAATCAATCTCTGGATAACGTCAACCGTGAGATCAACGTGGTGTTATCGGTGATCGACCCGATTAACCACAGTCGCACCATGCGTGTTCGCGCAATAGAGGCGTTAGAGGAGCGTGAGCAAGGGTTGAACGAACAAGGACAACAGGCGCTGGAAGGCGCGCAGGTCGTGCTGGGTAAGGCTAACTCTGCGTTTCAGGCTTACCTTGATGCACCGAAACAACCGGGCGAACAGGCGCTGAGCGATGCGTATCAGAGTGCGTTTGTGAACTATCGTGAACAAGGTTTGCAACCTTTGCTGGATGCCGTCAAATCCAACGATGTCACGCGTGCTCGCACGCTGATGACATCCACCCTGCCACAACTGGATCGGGCGTTTGAGATAACGCTGGATAAGCTGCTGACGTTTCGTCAGCAACACGCGCAGCAACTGAACCAGGATGCGCAAGACAGCTTCAAACAAAGCCTGATGAGCATCGCGATTTTTGCGCTGATCTTCGCCGTCATTCTTGGCGCAGTTTACTGGCTGCTGAAAAAACGGGTGCTGAACGAGCTGGATAAAGCGAAATCCCATTGCACGGAAATCGCCAACGGCTTGCTGCATACACCGATTGTCGCCACCGCCAAAGATGAAATTGGCGCGATGATGCGCGAGCTTGAGCAAATGCGTGTTTCTCTGGCCAATATTATCGGCCAGGTGCGCGAGTCGAGCCAGACCGTAGCTTACGCTTCTGAAGAGATCGCCGCCGGGAACACCGATCTCTCCGCCCGTACCGAAGAACAGGCATCATCGTTGGGCGAAACCGCCGCCAGTATGGAACAGCTTACTGTTACGGTAAAACTGACTTCTGACCACTCTCACCAGGCAAATAAACTGGCGAGCGGCATGTTAGTTGCGGCCAATGACGGTAATGAAATCGTCAGTGAAGTTATTGATTCAATGCGTAATATTGAATCGAGCTCCAGCAAGATCGATAACATCATTAGCATCATCGAAGACATCGCTTTCCAGACCAATATTCTGGCGTTGAATGCGGCGGTAGAAGCCGCACGTGCTGGCGAACAAGGGCGTGGATTTGCCGTCGTCGCAAGCGAAGTGCGCAATCTGGCGCAACGTTCGTCGGTGGCCGCGAAGGAGATCAAAGAGTTGATTGAGCTTTCTGGCGAGCAGGTCAACATTGGCAGCAATCTGGTTAACCGCGCGGGCGAAAGCATGCAGCGTATTTCGAATGCGATTAAGCAAGTGACCAGTTTGATGGAAGAGATTGCGGTGTCTACCGGTGAGCAAAGCCGTGGTATCGAGCAAATCAACCAGGCCGTGGTGCAAATGGATGTGGTGACACAGCAGAACGCCGCGTTGGTAGAACAAGCTTCCGCGGCGGCCATGTCGCTCAAAGAGCAGTCACAGGCGCTTAATGAAACCGTGGCGGTGTTTAAGCTCGCGTAAAATCGAACACAAGGGTGGATGTCGCTGACGATCATCCACCCTGTATCCCCTCTTTACCAGACTTTCGCCGCCAGCTCCGTCACCAGACGCACTTTGTCCCATTGCTGTTCCGGTGTCAGGCTATTGCCCTCTTCTGTTGAAGCAAAACCACACTGTGGGCTCAGGCAGATTTGGTTGATATCGACAAATTTCGCGGCTTCTTGAATGCGCGCCTGAATCAGCTGCGGATTTTCCAGTTCGCCATTTTTAGTGGTGATCAGGCCTAAAACCACCTGCTGATGGCCCGGACGCACAAAGCGCAAGGGTGCAAAATCACCGGAGCGATCGTTGTCATATTCAAGGAAAAAGGCATCGACGTTGACCGTACCAAACAGCACTTCAGCCACCGGCTCATATCCCCCTTCTGAAATCCACGTCGAGCGGAAATTGCCGCGGCAAACATGCAGGCCGACTTTCAAATCATCCGGTTTGCCTTCCAGCGCTTTATTCAGCACTTGCGCATAGATTTGTGCGAGTTGGTCCGGGTCATCACCACGTTCGCGGATCTCTTTACGCTGGGCGTCCGAACATAAATAGGCCCACACGGTGTCATCAAGTTGCAGATAACGGCAGCCCGCTGCGTAAAACGCCTGAATCGCATCGCGCCAGGTGGTAGCGAGATCGTCAAAATACGCCTTTAAATCAGGATATACCGTACTGTCGATAGCATTACGGCCACCACGGAAGTGCAACACACTCGGGCTAGGAATGGTCATTTTCGGCACGGCGTTGCCGCTGATACTTTTCAGATAGCGGAAATCGTCCAGCATAGGGTGTTCACCAAAACCCAGTTTGCCCACAACCCGTACGCTATGCGCTTTGGTTTGCACACCGTTGAATTGAATGCCCTGTTCTGACTCGTAGCGTTCCACCCCTTGCAGACCATCAAAAAAGTCAAAATGCCACCAGGCACGGCGAAACTCGCCATCCGTCACCACGTGCAGGCCGCAAGCGCATTGTTGTTCAACCGATGCGCGGATGGCGTCATCTTCTACTTTTCGCAACTGAACGGCGTCTATTTCACCCGAGGCAAATGCCTGGCGGGCATTTTTAATGGTGGCAGGACGTAAAAAACTACCGACGATGTCGGCACGGAATGGCGCGCGATGGGATAAAGACTGTGGCATGTGATTTCTCCGCTGGCCCGGCTAACTGATTTAGCGAGGTGATAATTCATTATTTGAATATTTAGCCGTCTGGATGGCTATTATGTGAAGTGGAGAATGGCAGATGCAGTGCATGTGGGCAAACGACGTTCTTTCATGACTATTGAAAATAATTCATGTTGTTAAGACAATGTGAAGTGTAAGTTGATCTACGTCACAGTTTGCCGTTAAATATGCTGTCCTGTTTTTGAGCCTCCCAATTATGATTGTTCGTCCGCAGCAACACTGGTTAATCCGCTTATTTGTCTGGCATGGTTCGGTTCTACAAAAAATCTATTCACGCCTGCTGTTGAATGTCGCGCTCTCGATTAGCGTGATTTTCTTTCTACCGTGGTATGAAACGCTCGGCATAAAACTCACCATCGCCCCCTTCAGTATTCTTGGTGTCGCAATAGCGATATTTTTGGGTTTCAGAAACAGCGTCTGCTACGCCCGTTTTAACGAGGCCCGTACGCTGTGGGGGCAACTGGCGATCACGCAGCGTTCGTTATTACGCGAGACAAAAAGTCTGCTGGGCAGCAATGAAAGCCAGATAACGGCTTTTGTGAGTTTGCAGATTGCGTTTTGCCATGCGCTACGCCTGACATTACGAAAGCGCCCGGTAGATGAGACGCTGAAGAAATACCTGTCCAGCGATGACTTACAGTGGGTGAGTCAAAGCCATGGACCATGCAATCGTATATTGCTGCTGATGGGGGACTGGTTAGCCGATAAGCGCAAACAGGGCCTGATTTCCGACGTCGTGTGGAGCAGCCTGAATCATCATCTTAACGATCTTTCGACGGTTGCCGGAGGCTGTGAGCGCATTGCCGGTACGCCAATACCGTTCGCCTACACGCTTATTCTGCATCGTACCGTCTATCTGTTTTGTATCATGCTGCCCTTTGCGCTGG
Organism: Buttiauxella selenatireducens; assembly: GCF_031432975.1. Lineage (GTDB taxonomy): Bacteria > Pseudomonadota > Gammaproteobacteria > Enterobacterales > Enterobacteriaceae > Buttiauxella > Buttiauxella selenatireducens. Next base: position 2,700,247 of record NZ_CP133838.1, read on the forward strand.
TGACCGACCTGCACTACATGACGCCATTCTTGTCGGTGTTTATTTCGTATACCTTTATTTCGCTCGACACTCTGGCAGAAGAGCTGGAGGAGCCGTTTGGCACAGAAGACAATGACCTGCCGCTGGATGCCATTTGCAACACCATTGAGCGGGATTTACACGATATGGATGAGAGCGAGCAATTACCCGAGAAGTTGCGCCCGAACCGCCATTATAAACTCAGTTAACGGGCGCAGTTTTATTGTGCGTTAACCCTAAATAATTCGAGTTGCAGGAAGGCGGCAAGTTTGTGAGTCCCCAGGAGCTTACTAAAGTAAGTGACTGGGGCGAGTAAACGCAGCCAACAACCCTGCAACTTGAAGGGCGACGGGTTTAGAAGATCGGGCCGACAAAATCACGCTTACCGAGTGCCACGCCTGCCTGACGCAGAATGTCGTAAGCCGTGGTGAAGTGGAAATAGAAGTTCGGCGTGGCAAATTTATACACATAGTTGCGAGCGGTGAAACGCAGTTCATGCTCGCGTGCCATCACCACGATTGGGCGCTCGTCGTCGCCATCGAGTTGCGCATCGGTTATGCCTTTCATGAACTCAACCGTTGCGGCAATGCGAGCCTGAAGCTGCGCGATCGTCGTTTCAGTATCTTCCATTACCGGCGCTTCAATGTCGGCCAGGCGCGCAACGGCACGTTTTGCCATATCCGTGGTGATTTGTACCTGACGCACCAGCGGGTACATGTCTGACGCAAGTGCTGCCTGCAACAGGCTTTCTTCAGATTTGTTGTTCTCTTTCGCCCAAACAGCCGCTTTTTCAAGAATGGCGGACAGGTTGCTCAAACCGAGGATGAACTGCGCATTGGTTTCGCTATAAATCGACATTGTTACTTCCTTTAATCATCACAAAAGTGAAGCCCAGATTACACTCAGTTAGCGTCCTGCGGGTAGCAGATTCACCACTCAGGCAAAGCTAAATCCCTCATCAGCCCAACCCGTCATTCCGCCAATCATTATTTTCACCGGACGCCCCAAACGCGCCAGTTTTAACGCTGCGCGGTCGGCACCGTTGCAATGTGGCCCGGCGCAGTAAACCACAAATAACGTATCCGCAGGCCATTCACTCATGCGCTCAGCAGACATATCCCGATGGCGTAAATGCAGCGCTCCTGGAATATGGCGACGGGCAAAGGCTTCCGGTGAGCCCACGACATGCAGCAGGACAAAATCCATGTCTTCTTCTTTCATCGCACTGTGAACATCATCGCAATCTGTTTCGAGGCACAGACGCTGGAAGAAATGAGCAGCGGCGATTTCAGGACTTGCAGCGGGAAAATCAGTAACGTAACTCATAGTGATTCCTCATGATGGTGAATGAATAGTGCTGAGTTATCACTATAGAGCGCGGGGTGTGTCTTGACGTGTGGCATAAATGACAGATAACGTGAAGATCATGACAATCGCCTGGGGCACTCATGCAAAACCCTCTTGTTGTCGCACTGGCTTATGACGGCCTGTGCACCTTTGAATTTGGTGTGGTTGTGGAAGTCTTTGGCCTGCCACGCCCGGAAATGGGCGAAAACTGGTATCGATTTGCGGTCGCAGGAATCGAGCCCGGAGAACTTAAAGCGACCGGCGGGATCCGGTTGGCGGTGGACGGCGGTCTGTCTTTACTGGCACAAGCCGGAACGATTATCGTACCTGGCTGGCGCGGAGCCGATGAACCCGTTCCCGAGGAATTATGCGAGGCACTACGCGCGGCACATTTGCGCGGTGCGCGAGTGATGTCGATTTGCTCCGGCGTGTTTGTGCTGGCCGCCGCTGGCTTGCTTAACGGTTTACAGGCTTCAACCCATTGGCGTTATACCGAAAAACTGCAACAGCGCTACCCTGAAATTCAGGTGATGCCGGATGTGTTGTATATCGATAACGGTTCGGTGCTGACCTCCGCAGGCAGTGCGGCGGGTATTGATTTAAGTCTGCATCTGGTACGGCGAGATTACGGCCAGTTGGCCGCCAATAGCGTGGCTCGCAGGCTGGTTGTGCCGCCGCATCGCGTCGGCGGCCAGGCGCAGTTTATCGAACAACCGGTGCCAGTCGCTTATGAAAGCCAGCGCCTCAGCCCGCTGTTTGATTATCTGCAAAGCCATCTTGCCGATGAGCATACCGTTGAGTCGCTGGCGGCTTTTACCGGCATGAGCCCGAGAACGTTTTTACGCCGTTTTTCCGCGACAACCGGCACTACGCCTTCACGTTGGTTGCTCAATATGCGGCTGACACGCTGCCGTGATTTACTGGAAAGCAGCACGCTGTCAATTGACGAAATTGCCGAACGTGTTGGTTTTGGGAGTACCGCCACATTGCGCCACCATTTCCGCGCTAAGTTATCAACAACGCCTGTTGCCTACCGTAAGACATTTACTTCAGGTAACGAAAAAATGATTACCTCACGCTAAACAACGTGATAGAGATAACGGCATTATTTTGAAATTGAGCAGATGAATTTATCTGGAGTTGAAATGCGTAAATTGAATGTGTTGTTTTTTTCCGCGGCCCTGATGGCCGGTACTTTGCCAATGGCGTTCACAGCCAACGCCGAAAATGCGCCAGGCGCATCCCCTGCTGGGCAAACTTCTTCTTTTGAAATCACAGAGTTCCATGCAGATTACAAGCCATTCAAAATTGGCGACATCGTGCCGGATTTATACCGCACCAAGCCTTATCAGATTGATGCCTGGCAAATCAGACACCTGCCAGCGCCAGAGGCCGGGAGCCACTGGACATATATGGGCGGGAACTATGTGTTGATTACTGACGCAGAAGGGAAAATTTTACGCGCCATGAATGGCGATATTTTCTACGGGCACTAATTTTTTTGAAGCACTAAAAGAAAAAACCCTGACGCAACGCCAGGGTTTATTTTTCACTCACTCAACTCACATCAGAACCAGCAAGTCGTGCCGTTATCCGCCTGACTTCCCCCTGTTGAAGCACACGTTGGCAGACGTTTACCGTCATGGGTAATCATCGGCGTTTTGCTCTTATGGGCCACAGTATGTTTCTGATTCTGCGCTTTGCTTTTGTTGACATTGCAGCTGCCATCAGCCTCGGACACTTGCGTACAACCGGAATGCTCAAGCTTGGCGCGGTAAGAGGCGGAAATTGCGAATGCCGGAGAAACCGTTCCTGCGACCAGTGCAGTGGTTAACAGTGCAAGGATAATCTTTTTCATCATTAACTCTCTTTTCTAAAAATTATGAGTAAAACAGTGACCCTGTTTTACATTGTGTTTGCTCTATCCTTGCAGGCCCTCATTCCCGGAATGCTGTCTTGCTCGTTGGCAAGTCCATTGGGCAGGCCGCGATTCTGTCTACTTACATTCATAGCGTAAATGATCAAGAGGTGAAGTATTGCGTTGAATCAACCCTGGTTGAAACATCGTCGTCCCCAGGAGTTGTCTGATTGAATAATGACGGTGGGTTGCAAATACGCAGAAGGGATGAACGAAAAAGCCCAGCACCCATGGATGCCGGGCCAGATTTATTACGCGGTACGCATCGCTTTTATCTTCGAGTAACCGTACTCGAAAATCATGTCAGTGGTACACATAAAGACAATCACATCACCCGACCCGCATTCTTCCAGCGTTTCGTTTAATTCCGCATCAAACTCTTTCGACAGTTGCGGCATCAACATCTGCATGTCGCCTGGATAATCTTCATCTTCGTCTGCTGGCATATCTTCAATTTTTGAACCGCGCACCACATAAACCAACACGTTTTTGTCGTTGAACACGATTGGTGCACGCAGATGCTTGCCCGTAGGATGCTTAGCCATTTTGTTACCCTTTTGCTTTATGCTGGAAATTTGGCGCTATCCTCGCAAAAGATGATGCGAAAAGACAGTCTCAGTGTGATGACAAGCCGTCGTTACCCACTAAGCTTGTCGGATATCAAAACTGAAACTGAGGTTAATATGAATCAGAAAATGGCTGCGAAATGTCACTGTGGTGCCGTCGCCTTTACCGTAGAACTCACCGATGGATTTAATACCATTCGCCGCTGTAACTGCTCGTTTTGCCGCATGCGCGGCGCAATCGCAGTCTCAGCTCCGCTTTCTGGTATCGACGTTACCAAAGGCAAAGATAAACTGACTGAATACCGCTTTAACACCGGCGAAGCGGTGCATTTTTTCTGTTCCGTATGCGGGATTTACACCTTCCACCAACGTCGCTCCAACCCCGAACAATATGGCGTTAACGTTGCCTGCATCGAAGGGGTTTCTCCGTTTGATTTCCCTAAGGTCACCGTGATGGAGGGGGCTCATCATCCGAAAGATGGCGGGGGTGGCGTGGCGGGGTATTTGACCTTTACAGCAACACCATAAGTCGGGTGAGGATACCCATCGGTATCCTCATTAAGGACTAACGCCCTTCCCCAATTCGCCAAATTTTCTCCGCGTAGCGACCGACCAGCGTCAGCGAGATGGCAAGCAGCAGGAAGAAAATCACTTTGTTGGTGCCGTCCCAGAACAGTTCGAAATATCGCGTGTAGAGATTAATGCCGAGAAAAGTTAACCCGAACCCACGCAGCATGCCATCGTCGGTTTTCAGGCTTAACCAGATGCATGCCACTGCCGCCAGCGCAAACAGCAAAGACCAGTGCAACAGCTCAATTTGGCGCACGCTCTGCCAGATATCGACATCGTAATTGCCAAATATCGACAAAATCCACAGCGCGATAAACAGATACAGCAGCCCCATCGCTTTGCTGACGTTAAATAAATTGCGCTGCTGTAATGGCGTTTTAAGCAAGTAACAGGCTGCCAACAGCACGGCGCCGAATAACACAAACCGAATTGGGTAATTCATGCCGAGCCAATATGCCCCCCATCCCGAAGCATAGCCCGTTGAGGAGCCGAAGAAGCTGCCTAATGCCAGCAGACAAAAAAGCCAGATAAGCCCCGAACGCGCCAGGTAGCCCATCACGCCATAAATCGCACAGCCAAGTAAAAATAGCGGAGCGACATTCCCGCTGCCGTTATCCAGCGCCATGCCGACCTGAGATAAACTGAGCGCGGTGAATAACACGCCGAGGAACACAATCGCTTCATTGCTGTAGCGTTTTCCCGGCGTACGTTTTTGGCGCTGAAAACCCCACGCGTAAAAAGCTATGGCTATTATCGCCAGAATAATGGCGCGGGTGGCGTAGCCAAAATTAAACAGCAACGCCAACAGATATTCATCGGCGACCAGACTTCCGATGGCGATAATCACGCAAGCCAGCGCTACCCAGAAGGCGTAGCGGCTCATGCGTTGCCAGTCAAAAAGTTGCACCGAGAGATGTTGTTGCAGCCGCTGTTGTTCAGCCGCATCGATGACCCCTTCCTGACGCCAACCTTCCAGGGTGCGCTGGACGATCTTTTCCTGTTTGCGTGTTACTTTCATAAGGTTTTCCTGACCTGAATCCTGACGTCACGTTACAACATTTTGTCGTAACCTAAGACAGGACACATTCTGATTAGTGAATTTTAGCCGAGGATAAACCGATGCAGGACTGGAACCCCGCTCTCTATTTGCAGTTTGAAGCCGAACGCACCCGCCCGGCAGCTGAATTGGCCGCACGACTCCAGCACCCTGGTGCGCAACATGTTTCTGATTTGGGTTGTGGCCCCGGTAACAGCACCGCACTGTTGCGTAAAGCGTTCCCACAAGCGACGGTCACGGGCGTTGATAACTCCCCGGCGATGCTGGAAAAAGCGCGAACCGCTTTGCCTGATTGCCAGTTTGAGAACGCGGATGTGGCGCTATGGCAGCCGGAGGTGAAGCAAGATGTCATTTATGCTAATGCGTCTTTGCAATGGCTGGGCGACCATACAACGCTGTTTCCACATCTTGCCGCACAACTCGCCGACAACGGAGTTTTAGCGGTACAAATGCCGGATAACTGGCAAGAGCCGACCCACACACTGATGCGCCAGGTGGCTGCTGAGTTGGGTAGACCGGATTCAGGGCGCGAAGCATTACTGGACGCACAAGAGTATTACGATGTGCTGGCGCAATCAGGTTGCACGGTGGATATCTGGCGTACCACCTATTTCCATGTGATGCCGTCTGCGCGAGCGATTATTGAGTGGCTTAGTTCTACCGGTTTGCGCCCGTATCTCGCAAACCTTGATAACATTCAACAGCAGGCGTTTCTTGAGCGTTATCACGCACTTTTACAGAAAGCCTATCCGCCACAATCCGATGGCAATGTGCTGATGTTGTTCCCGCGTCTGTTTATTGTGGCGCGAAAAACGGTGGCATTAAAAACTACAGAGTAGCCCTCATCTGGCGCAATGCTTCGACATCCTGCAAAGGGGCTGCGCCAAACCTGGAATGGCCCTCAAGAAACAGGTCTATTTTGCCAGCTCAAAACTTTAAGTTTCTTATAAGACATGCCAGATATTTCGGGCTGGGCTGTCGCTATTTTCGTGGAAGGCATTGATTCAGGATTTATTTATTCAATAAATCCTGTTGCAGGACACCCCTACTTTATAAAGCCAGCAAAACAATGCCCCCTGCAATTTAATAATGCAATGGAATCATCTACCTACCATTTGATTGTACTCACCTATCGCATCATTATAAGATTTAATCATCTTATTATAATGCTTTGGATCCTTACGCGTTTCACGATATTCACCTGTAAAAGTAACCAGTGAAGCATGAACATCATCCCAATTATCGCGATAGGTTAGTTTATTTTCGTCTTTGCGGATATTATATTCTTTATCCATAGCCTCAAGCGTAGTATCTAATTCTGCCAACAAAGAGTTAGCCTTGTTAATTTTGTTTTTATTTTTAAAATCATCAAAACTTTCAAATTGCTGTATTATTTTTTCTGCTTTATCTAGTGCCTGGTTAGTATGCCACTCTAGCATTTGCCCATTTTCTTTAAATGAGGCCATGCGTTTCTCTTTTTCTTTTTCCATGACGTCATCCATTGACTTAACAAAATTATGTTGTGCAACAATTAATCTTTCTTGACCTTCGTTGTATTTTAACAACAACATCTTGCCCTTTACACCATTATCATCTTCATATTTTTTTGCTTTGTTATAGGCTTCCAGTTCTTGCCAGTTAGGCAAGTATTCGTCAATAATGCCCAGATATTCTTTAGCAACTTCGTCGACCCCATCTACTGTGTCTGGCTTAGAAAGAATCCCCTGAATGGTATCCCTTGCATCTTTGAATATGTATGACTTATCGTTAATTGCTTTATAATCTCCTGATTTTGCTTTAGCGACATCCTGGACCCTCCACTTTTCAAAGGTTTCGTCGTCGCGATGAAAATAATCCCCAAGTATATTATAAAGATTGACATATTTATTTATTTTGTCACTGACAGATGCTTCCGTTGAAACGTGTGATTTATTTTCTTCAAGCGAGACTTGTGGTTTATTTTTCTCAGCCGAGGCTTGTGGTTTTTCGATAGTATTCTCTGACTGGTCACAGGCAGTAACCCCAAAAAATGACAATGCAACCATGAGCGAAATTATTTTATTTTTCATAACCTAAACCATTTGGTAAAATACTTAAACAAAATCAAAGAGTATTACCCGCCAGCCTTAATATTCCCACATAATTCAGTCTGGTCACATGAGAAAAAAGCTCGCGAATTTTTAATGCCTTCATGACTCTTACAAACTAAGCGATAACGTGCACACTTATGTCTGGTCCTTAGCAATAACATTACCTGCAGATGTAACACTACATTGTGCAATTATTCATTACAGGCAATATCAACAGCAATTGCTGAAGCTATCAATAATTCACGCAGCATAGAGTCAACAGCAATATTATCTTCAATTTTCAGGTGATAACTGTCTTTCGTTGTAAATAACTCCGTTAATATCCCTTCCCCCTTTCCCTTAGAAAGAGTGGCAAGTGATTTTTCACCATCTTTTATATTGAAATCCCAATCGGCCCAATCACCTTTAATAACAAAAAGTATCTTCCCGTCTGGAGCATACATAGTGAGATGAGCATGTAGTAGCGAAAATCTCTGCTTAAGAATACCTATAAGGTTATTTTTAGCATCAAAGATCTGTACTTTTGATACTAAAATGGCAATTCCTCGCCTAAGAGAAACGATTGAGCGACCATCTTCAGTAACGATAGTCAGATCAAAAGGAGTACGACCTCGGTAACGCCGGTCTATCCTGAATAACTTCGTCAGCCAGCTAAGTTTTGGCTCCTGAGTATGCATTACTTTAGCTTTAGTTTCAGGAACGATAAATTCATACAGAAATGCTGAAGATGTCCAGAATACTTTTTCAGTTTGCACTTGATTTATTAAATAATTATTCCGATTAAGCATTGCTTTTAAACCTGATAGTTTTATTTTCTACGCGAATCTTACGTTTTGTTAACATCATCGTTTTCATGAAATAAACCAATGAAAGCGAACTAGTTGTATATTTTATCGAACGAAAAAAGAGATGCACTGAAAAAGTGTTTTTTAAAAACAGTGTTTGCTCATTTCTTCCTGTACGTACAACCGTTTTAGGAGGCTGCTTTGATAGATTCACCGCATTAAGAAATCGCCGGGCTATATATTGTTTTTTCTCGTGAGATTCTGTCCCGTTAACGACAGAAATATGCCAGGTGCTTGTGGTGCAAAATGATAGGGTTTCGCGCTGTTTTGAAGCAAAACGGAGGGGTAAAAAAAGAGCGCACCATCAAGGTGCGCTCACACATTATCTTTGCGCTAAATGTTGAAAACGACGGGCACGTAACGCATCGTAACCCCAGTTATAAACCACGCTATACGGCAGGAAGAACAGGAAGAAACCAATCTCGACCATAAACGCCTGAAGCAGGGTAATGTCGAGCATCCAGGCAGCTATCGGCAAGCCGATCAGGATAAAGCCCCCTTCAAACCCTACGGCGTGCGCCACACGCAACGGCACTCGGCGCTTTTGGCCGACGGGGAAAAACTTATCGAAACCTGCGTTATAAATCATGTTCCATACCATCGCGACGGTCGACAGCATAATTGACAGCGCGCCCATCTGGAACAGTGGCTTATCCATAATCCAGGCGGCTACTGGCGCACAAATCGCAATCGCGATAACTTCGAAACCCACCGCATGCACGATGCGTTCGGCAAATGTTCTTTTTTGAGATTGCATAATCCACTCCAGACTCAGTCATAACATTGTGACTATGTCGCACATTGTCATCGATATTAGTGATAGAATGAAGTCATTAGCCATCGATAAAAGCGATACATTGAGAATGATGAAATACTCTCCTGAATCCCTCGAAGCGTTTCTGCAAGCGGTTGAAACCGGCTCGTTCTCTGCGGCGGCTCGCAAACTTAAAAAGAGCCAGTCAACGGTGAGCAGTGCGATTGCCAATCTGGAAGCCGATCTCGGCTTGACGCTGTTTGACCGCCAGAGCCGACAGCCAATGCTGACCGAGCAGGGTAAGCATATTTTGCCGTACATCCAGTCGATTATGGCGGCAAGCGAGCGGCTCAATGAAGCCTCAGTGCGCCTGGGCTCGGATGTGGAACCGCGCCTGAGTTTTGTGCTGTCTGATGTCTGGCAAACGGCGCATCACGAATCCATACTCCAGCGTTTTTCGCAACGCTTCCCGGATATCGAATTTGAATGCCTGATTGCCGAAGATGAAGACGTTATCGACCTGATTCAGATTGGCCGGGCGCACGTTGGCGTGTTGCGTGTGCAGCCACGTTACCCGGTTGATGTCAGCGTGGCGCGTTTGCAGGTCGGTGCAGAAATGGCCATTTTTATTCATCGGCAGCATCCTTTGGCCCAGTTGAAAACTGTCGAAATGGACAGTTTGCAGACGGTCCGTCAACTTCGCCTGAGCACATTTACTGATCCAACTCGTAATAAAAGCGGCGGCCCGATGTGGTCTTCACCGTCGTTGTTGATGCTGCTGGAAATGGCGGAACAGGGGTTTGGCTGGGGGATTTTACCGCGTTGGTTGGTTAAGCAGTTTGGACACAATATCTTGCAGGAGCTGCCTGTTGCAGGCTGGCCGCAGCGCATTGAAGTTGATGTTATCTGGTCAAATAAAACGCCCCCAGGACTTGCAGGGCGTTGGATGATCGATCAGTTGCGGATGCAGGAAGGCTAAGAAGGTTATTTCTTCTGCTTCGGTAAGGTCTTTAACAACTCATCCGGGCTGATAGACGCCACCACATCGCTGCCCGGCAATGGCATTTTGAGGATGTGGTTCTTCATTTTGCCAATGACGTGCATTTCGCACGGCCTGCAGTCAAATTTCAGCGTCAACACTTCATCCTGATGCACCAGTTGCATCGGGGATGCTTTCCAGCTTTTCACTGAACCTTTCGCCTGTTTCGGGCACAAGTTGAAGGCAAAACGCAGGCAATGCTTGGTGATCATCACCGGCACATCGCCCTTCTCTTCGTGCGCTTCGTACGCAGCGTCAATCAATTTCACGCCGTAACGCTGATAAAACTCACGAGCTTTGTGGTTATAAACGTTCGCCAGAAACGTGAGATGCTCTTCAGGATAGACAGGTGCCGGTACGCTCACCGCTTTACGGCTGCCACGTTGGTACTGCTGCAAACGCGCGTCACTCAGTTCGTCAATCGCTTCGCGGCGTAACTGGTTAAGCTGGCTGTTAGGGATAAACAGTGCGGCGGGTAAATTCAAATCAACTTTGCGCGCCTGGTACATTGTCTGCCCCAGTTTTGCCAGGCTGTCACGCAGGTTGGCATAGGCTTTTTCCGGGTTATTCGCCACGTCAAACTGCCCTTCCAGCGTTTTGCTGACGCTGACGCCCTCTTCACTGGTAATGGTCAGAACCAGCTGTTCTTGCCAGCCGCTAAGCTCCAGATCCACCGCAATTCGGCGTTCGCTGGACGTTTTAGTCAGCGCCTGTTGCCAGTTGTGATCAAGGTTGCGGTTCAGCGGATGATTCGGACGCACGTTTTTCAGGGTTTCCGGCATCTCGTTTGGCCAGACGCGGTACTGATTTTTACCGGTTTTCTCCACCGTATTGGCGCGGAAACCTACAATTTCACGCTTAATCAACACATTCAGACCATCGCCGTTGGTCAAAGAATCCGTGACATTTACATCGAGGAAATCTTTACCCACTTTCAGCACTTCGCCCACTGGCAGGCCGATATATTTAGGCGAATCAAACGCGCCGATATCAATTTTACGCTCGTTAACAAAGTAATCCGTGCTACCGCGATGGAAGGTTTTATCCGGCGATGGGATAAAGAAATGCGACGTGACTCCCGCTGACGCGCGAACTAAATCCGTGCGCTGCTCCATTAATTCATCGAGCAACTGGCGGTAATACGAGGTGATGTTTTTCACATAGCTCATATCTTTGTAGCGCCCTTCAATCTTGAAGGAACGCACACCCGCATCAACCAGTGCCGCCAGGTTGGCGCTCTGGTCATTATCTTTCATCGACAGCAAGTGTTTTTCATAGGCGACAACGCGCCCTTGATCGTCTTTGAGCGTGTACGGTAAACGGCATGCCTGGGAACAATCACCACGGTTCGCACTACGCCCGGTCTGAGCGTGGGAAATATTGCATTGGCCGGAATACGCCACACACAACGCGCCGTGGATAAAGAATTCAATAGTGGCATCGACGTTTTCGTGAATGGCGCGAATTTGGTTGAGGTTCAGTTCGCGAGCCAGCACGATTTGCGAGAAACCGACATCAGAAAGAAACTTCGCTTTTTCTACGCTACGAATGTCGCACTGGGTACTGGCGTGCAATTCAATCGGCGGAAGATCCATTTCCAACACGCCCATGTCCTGCACAATCAGCGCATCAACACCCACCTGATACAGGTCGTGGATCATCCGGCGAGCGGGTTCGAGTTCGTTGTCATGCAAAATGGTGTTAAGCGTAACGAAAATCTTCGCCCCATAACGATGGGCAAACGGCACCAGTTCTGCAAGATCTTGCAGGCTGTTACCGGCATTATGGCGAGCGCCAAAGCCAGGCCCGCCGATGTAAACCGCATCCGCACCATGCAAAATAGCTTCGCGGGCGATGGCGGTGTCACGGGCTGGACTGAGTAGTTCGAGATGATTGGCGTGCAGGCGCATAGTGAATTTGTTTTCTGTGTTATGGGCGAAAGGCCGCTATTGTAGTCAGATTGGGCCTGCAATGCGATTCCTTCTTACCTTTCGATAATCCTCACGTCTTTCTGGAAATGGATAAATCCTAAAAAACGTTATTTTCATTACCTGCGCACTTTCATTCGGATATTTAAATAAATAAAAGTAAAGGAGTTGTAATTAATCCGACGAAAGCACAATGATATTTGCCAATGAGTTTATATAAAAAATAACAAAAATAATCTGAAAATGTCATTTTGATATAACAAATCAAAGCCATTGTTTTTTAAATCATAAAAATCAATCAGTTAAAACAGTTAAAAACACCAGGTCAGACCTCTTCTTTTGACATGACAACTCAAATACGATGCAGCCCATACATCAGGGGATACATCAGCCCCACTATTTCCTGATGCAGAAACTCAGTCATTATTAATAATAAATTATAGGTACACCGTTATGAAATTGATGATAAGCAAAGGCTGTATTGCTGTAATTGTATTGTCTCTCGGCCTGACAGGATGCGGAATGGATAATATGACGCCGACTCAACAAGCGTTGTTGGCAGGTAGCGCCGCGGCGGCCGTTGGTGGCATTGCGTACGGTATTCATAAAAAACATGAAGCGGATAAAGAAAAACACAAACACGACGACAAAAATGATAATGACGATAACGATGACAATTCACGCCATGCCCACCGCTATCATAATGAGCAATGTTACGACCGATATGGCGACTGGCGCTGTTAAGACGCCGCCTTCAAGATTCTTTTTCTAACCCCCGCGTGAGGTATTTCATTGCCACATCCAAAGAGAGAAGCTCTTGTGTGGCAATGTCATTAGTCTTAATAATGATTAACGGAGAGAGTGTTTTATAACATAAGGTTTTAATTTATAGTTGCACGGAGAAATAGTTTCACTACGTAATAACATTAACATTATTGTAGTAATACCATAAAAACCATGCAGCTTAGATGAATAAAAATGATAAAAAAAATAGATTACTCAAAGCTTTACCAGTCAGAAGGCACTAAGCTGTTATACAATAATTCGTTACCTGGCATTCTGATTACCTTTATTGCCTCAACCGTGCTTGCTTTCACTTTTGTCGACAGAAACGATTTTCAGGCAAAAACGACCTGGTGGCTGGTGATGACCTTGATCTTAGCCATACGGACTATTGATTCAAGGATGTGGACAAAAAGCCAAACCGAGGGAAACCCCAAAACCTGGTTGCTCCGATTTTCATGCGGTTGTTTACTCAGCGCTGTGATGTGGAGCGTCTATGCGGTTGTGTTCTACCCGACATTTTCTATTGAAGAATTGAGCACCACCAATGTCATTCTCGCCGCAATGGCCGGCGGTGCCAGCAGCCTGCTTTCTGCAAGTCTGCTGCTCGCGGCGCTATACAACATTATTATTCTGATGCCAATGTCAATCTTGCTCATGATGCAGCCTGAACAATATAAATTTAATCTGGGCAGCCTGGGGATTTGCTTCACAGTAATAATGATTATCTCATCTGCGCGCTCCGCAAATTATATTAAAGAAGCCATTTTATTGCGTTACAGAAATAAAAAACTCGTCTCACGCATGGAAGAAACCATTCGTATAAGAACCGAGGAAGTGTATGAGATTTCAAATAAAGATGCGTTAACCGGTTTATACAATCGCACGGCTTTTTTATCCGCAGTCGTTCGCGTAGAGCAAGACTTTAAGCAACATCATATCGAGGGGTTTTCAATATTCTTTATCGATCTGGATGGCTTTAAAAATATTAATGACACGCTCGGCCACAATGCCGGCGACAGCGTGTTGGTGAGTATCAGTGACAGGCTTAAAAGCTGTAACGCTGCCGACACGTTGATGTGCCGCTGGGGTGGTGATGAGTTTATCCTGCTGGTGAAAGAGAGCCGACATCAGGCAATCAGCGCTCTCGCGCAGCAAATTACAAACACCCTTTCGTTGCCCATTGACGTAGGCGGCCAAACTATCACTCTGAACGCGACCATTGGTATTGCGATCTGCCCAGAGCACGGCACTTCGATGACACGTCTTATTCAGTTGGCTGATATCGCTATGTATTCGCAAAAAGCCAAATATCCTGAGCGCGTTGCTTTTTATAATCTCGATCTGGAACACAATCTGCTGCGTAAAATCATGCTCAACGAGGCGTTAAAAGGGGCTCTTGAGCGGCAGGAATTTCGTCTTGTGTATCAGCCCATTGTCGACTCCGCAGGCCAGATTGTCAGTTTTGAAGCCTTGATGCGCTGGCGTTATCAAGACCAGGAAATCTCGCCGGTTGAATTTATCCCGTTGATGGAGCAAAGCGGTCGCATCGTCGAAGTCGGTATTTGGGTATTGGAAGAAGCCTGTAAGACGTTGGCAAAGATGCGCCAATGCAATGCAGATATTTGCATGTGCGTGAATATTTCGCTCATTCAATTTTATGATAAAGGCTTTGTTAATCACGTTAAGCGGGTTATCGAACAATACGCAATACCCGGGCATTTGCTGCATCTGGAAGTGACTGAATCGATATTCCGCTCCGACCAAATGCAAATTAACCAAAAAGTGAGCCAGTTACAGCAGTGCGGCGTGAAGTTATCTATCGATGATTTCGGAACGGGTTATTCGAGTCTTTCCGTTATCCAGAATATGAATATCGATTACATTAAAATCGACCGTTCCTTTATTCAGCATATTGAACAAAAGGGTCTGTCTATTGTGCAGGCCGTGATGAATATGTCCAAAAGCCTCAACTTTATGGTGATTGCTGAAGGCGTGGAAACGTATAAACAGCGCCAAATACTTGAACAATGCGGTATTCCCTATATGCAGGGTTACTATTTTTCCCGTCCGATGGAACAATCGGAAGCGTGGAATTATCTCACCGCCGCGTCCAGTGAAATCCAGTATTAACGTGCAGATTTTTCAATATACACCGGGCTGTTGTTAACGGTTTGTAATGTTATAGTCCCGTGACGCTATAGCAGAAAGGGAAAAAATGCGCACACTATCCATTCCGTTACCCACGGTTTTAACCGGGTTTGTCGCCGTATTAGTCGGCTACGCAAGTTCAGCCGCAATCATCTGGCAGGCCGCTGAAGCCGCAGGTGCCAACCCGATGCAAATCGCGGGTTGGCTTACGATGCTGGGAATTGGCATGGGTATCAGTACCCTGGTGCTGACGATTTGGTATCGCACGCCGATTCTCACCGCCTGGTCGACGCCAGGTGCCGCGTTACTCGCCACCAGCTTACCGGGGCATTCGCTGAACGAAGCCGTTGGGGTATTTATCTTCGCTTCGTTTTTAATTCTGCTCTGCGGTGCGACCGGTTTGTTTGCTCGCTTAATGCGCCTGATCCCTTCGACATTATCGGCCGCCATGCTCGCGGGTATCCTGCTGCGATTTGGCCTTGATGCCTTTACGTCATTGCAGGGCAATTTTTTACTCTGCGTGAGTATGCTGCTTGGCTGGTTGTTGGCAAAAGCCTGGGCACCGCGTTATGCCGTCGTCGTTGCCATGGTTGTCGGCCTGCTGGTGTGCGTGATGAGCGGTAATCTGCAAAACGGCAGCGTGCCCGTTGCGATGGTGATGCCTGAATTTACGGCTCCGCACTTTTCGCTCGGCAGCCTGCTCGGTATCGGTATTCCCTTCTTTCTCGTCACGATGGCGTCTCAAAATGCGCCCGGTGTGGCGACGCTGAAAGCCTCTGGTTTTGACGTCCCTGTCTCACCGCTGATTGTCGTCACCGCCGCCATTGCCCTGTTACTGGCTCCGTTTGGCGTATTTTCAGTTTGTATTGCTGCGATAACCGCCGCAATTTGCCAGGGGTCGGAAGCCCATCCTGATCCTTCAAAGCGCTGGCTTGCCGCGGCGGCTGCGGGAGTATTTTATTTGCTGGCGGGTATTTTTGGCGGCTCAATAACGACGTTGCTCACCGCACTCCCGGTTGCTTACATCCACACTCTGGCGGGCCTGGCATTACTCAGCACCATCGCCGGAAGCCTGTACCAGGCGTTGAACCATGAACGAGAGCGCGATGCCGCGATAGTGACCTTTTTAGTCACGGCATCCGGGGTCAATTTATTGGGGATTGGTTCTGCTTTTTGGGGGCTGGTTGCGGGTGGAATGTGTTACGCGGTGTTCTCACTTTCCCGCCGCGCGTAGCTGCGAAGGCGTCACACCAAACGAAGCCTTAAAGCGATTGCTGAAATGACTTGCGGAGCTAAACCCGCAAGCCATCGCAATATCGGTAAGCGTAAACGGGCTATTTTTCACCAGGTTTTCGGCGCGTAGCATGCGCCGTTGCATCACATATTGATGAGGAGCGAGTTGTGTGGATTGCTTGAACATTCGTGCAAAATGAAACTCGCTCAAACCGGCTTCCAGCGCCAGTTCGGTCAGCGTCAAGGGTTCGCTAAGATGCTGTTCAATGTAGGCCTGGAGATTGCGTAACACTGCGGGTGCCAGCCCTCCACGGACATTCGGCAAGCGCCATTGCACGTTGCTGTAGGTCTGAATCAAATGCGTCAGTAACAAGGTTGACGCCGTGCTAAGCGTGAGATGGTTCGCCCGTTGTTGCCAGTCGCTACTTAACAGAAAATGACGATATAACTGCGTGATGCGCGGGTCCTCGCTGAAGATTTTCTCATCAAGCTGAATAGACGCCGGACTTCGATCCCAGATTTGCTCCGCAATGCTGCGCAAATGCGCATCCGTGCAATACAGATGTACAAACGAAAAATGATTGCGGATATCCCAGGTCGTTTCGACATCTTGTGGCATCAGGCAAAACCGGTCAGGCCCACCGCCGTTTTTCCAGCCGGATGAGGTTTTATGATAGGTTTCCTGGCCCTCATTCACATACATGCTCAACGTATGGTGATCGCTGCATTGCGTTACACGATCAAGGCTGTTTGACCACGCCGACAATTGGATGCCCGACCCCAGCTGCACGTTATCTTCCAGCACGGCATTGTGCTGGCGAAGATTTTCAAAAGCGTTATACGGCTGGGTCATCGTGAAATACCATCAAAGTTCAGAAGTGCCAGTTTAAGTAGTGCGCAAGTCTGTTACCAGATTTAAAGCATGACAATAGTCTGGCAGGTAAAAAAAACCGCAAGAATATGCAAGCCGCGCAAGCAAATGAAAGCATGCGATTGTGCATTCGCCGATACTCCCCCTATCCGTTTGGGGAGACAACAACATGAATGCGTTACTTTATATTTCTGTGGTGGTGATTTGGGGGACGACCTGGCTTGCTATCTATATGCAGCAAGGCGTGGTCTCAGTGCCCGTTTCAATTTTCTGGCGTTTTGCCGTGGCGGCGGTGGTGATGCTGGTCGTGCTGCGCTCGTTGGGGCGGTTACGTCGAATCAGCTTGCGGGATCACCTCTTCTGTATGCTGCAAGGCGGCTGTGTTTTCGGCTTCAACTTCGTCTGTTTTTATCATGCTGCGGCGTACATCAGCTCAGGGCTGGAGTCGGTGATTTTTTCCATGGCGGTACTGTTTAACGCGGTCAATAGCATGATTTTCTTCCGTCAGCGCCCTCATAAAAACTTGCTGCCCGCAGCGGCACTCGGTATTTCTGGGGTCGTCGCACTGTTCTGGCACGATCTGGTCGCCACACAACTGGCGCCCTCACTGCTGTTAGGCATCGGATTAAGTGCGCTCGGCACGTTTGGGTTTTCGCTCGGTAATATGATAAGCGCTCGCCATCAACGCCGTGGTCTGGAGACGCTGTCGACCAACACCTACGCCATGTTTTATGGCACCGTCATTATGGGCGTACTGGCCATCCTGCGTGGCGATTCGTTTATGCCCGAGTTCACACTGCGCTATATGGGCTCGCTGTTCTATCTGGCGATTTTTGGCTCGGTGATTGCCTTCGGTGCCTATTTCACGCTCGTTGGGCGCATCGGTGCCAGTCAGGCGGCTTACAGTACATTGCTGTTCCCGCTCGTCGCGCTCACTCTTTCGACCCTTTATGAAGGCTATGTCTGGCACAGTAACGCCATTATCGGGCTGGTGATGATTCTGCTTGGCAATTTGGTGATGTTTTCAAAACCGGGGATGTTTAACTTCCTGACCGGACGCAAACGTACCGCGTAAGAATGAAAAAGGGAGCTTAGCTCCCTTTCGCATCACGGGTATCGTCGTTAAATCTGACTGGTATCGAATACGGTGGCATCGGCTGCCAGGTTATCAATCACCTGCTTGAGGGTGTCAACCGTCATCATAGCCCCTTCGTTATTCAAATTTTTACCTTCGCCCTTGCGCACCACTCGCATCACCGGTTTATTGGTGGCCGCATCGATCAACTCAGCCTCGTAATAGAGGTTGGTGTTCATGGTACGGTGGCCCGTTGCCGCTTGCGTGCCGGCTACAACCAGCGCGATAGGCACAACTTCATAGAATTGCAGGCCTTCTTTAGAGCAATCCACCGCGGTAATTGCACTGCGGAAAATCAAACTGTGTGGGCCGGGTTTCGCCACCAGTGGCTTACGAGACTCCGCCACAGCTTTAAGTTTGGTGTTGGTGTAGTCCAACAACGCCACCAGTGTTTTTTCGCCAATTTGAGTTGACGGTTTTGGCTCTGGATAATAGATGACGGAGTGATAAACAACACTGTCGTATTGGCTTCCTTTAAAGTCAGGGTCGACCCAACGCATAATGGTTTTACCCGATCCCGATGTCGTTTCCTGTAGCGCCGAATAATCTTTTAAAAACCCCGAATATTTTTCAGGTGCCGGTACCGAAGAAGCACAACCCACTAACGCGATTATTCCAGCCAGGTAAGCCGTTCTAAAACATATTGTTAGCTTCATTAAAATTCCCTTTAAATTACAATTAAGTACGCGTGTTATAGCAATAAAAAGGAAAATCATAAAAGCTGAAAAATGCTGATTATTTAAAAAATAAACCTTGCTGATTAATATTTTCTCATTACTCTTAGGAGAGCAATAATTATTTTACATGCATGATCTAATATATATATTAACTACAAATAATAAGGATTAAACATGACACCTCATCTGCGCATTGCACGACCGGTCACCGACCTCGCTCAAAGTAAAGAGATGTACTGTCTGGGGTTAGGTTTGCAGGATCTCGGGGGCTTTCACGAACACGATGGCTTCAGCGGCATTATGCTGGGGCGCGACGATTTAAGCTGGCATCTGGAATTTACCGTTTGCCACCGTCATCCGGTCGAACCTTCTGCCACCGTGGACGATCTGTTAGTGCTTTATTATCCAGATAACGCGCAATGGCAAAAAACCTGCCAGCAAATGCTGGAGGCAGGTTTTTTAACCATTAATAGTTTCAATCCGTACTGGGATGTCGCCGGACGAACATTTATTGATAACGACGGTTATCGCGTTGTGCTACAAAACCGCGCGTGGCCTGCGGTTTAAATTTTGCGTGCCAGCATAGTAGCAAAACGTAATTTAATGCGATTGCCTTGTTCATCGGTTTTATGCAACTCGCCGATATCTTCGTTGTATTTAATCAATTCCCAACCGGCATAATAATGACGCAGTTCGCCTTCGACAAAGGCAAATGGGAAACCGACGGTACAAGGGAAGTCCTCGGTATCCATTGCGGCGACAATCAGGTTATAGCCCCCTGCTTTGGTGCAACGCTGCATATCAGCAATAAGCCCTGGGATGGTGTTGCGTTCCAAAAACATCATCACCACGGTCGAAAGAATGAAATCGTACTCACCTTCAATCTGTAATGCGTTCAGATCGACCACATCGGTAATGATGTTTTTCAGCCCTTCCGCTTCAATAATCTTATTCAGGTTGCTGATGCTCATCTGGTTTTTATCCCAGGCCGTGACATCAAACCCTTTTTGATTCAGATACAGGCTGTTGCGCCCACTGCCACAGCCGAGATCTAACGTTTTTCCTGGCGGGACGATCGTTACCGCATTCAGTACTTCGGAGTGGGTGCGTGTTAAACCGTATTTCTCGGTGTAGTAATTTTCAGAAGCCATCTTAATTTGTCCTTTTTGCAGGCCGTTCACTACGCAACAGGAATTTACCCTGATAAAGCAGAACAATCGTGCGCAGTAACAACAGGCCAATAATAATATTGGTGACGATAAACAGCGGCAGCGCAATGGCGGTAAAAAGCCCGTCATTGCTGCTATGGCTCAGATGCAACGCGGTGGTTGCAAGGGCCGAAATACCAAACGAGAAGCTCCAGAACGACGCGTTAAATGGCTGCGACAAATACCAGGGTATCAGGCGCAACATAAACAGCAGTTGCAGCAGTCCATAACCAAACAGCATTTTGGCGAAGAAATCCGGGTTTCCACCGTTAACACTCAGGTAAGCATTACACGCCACCAGCGCCGGAGCGAGTTGGATACCCAGTGATGAACGCGTGGGAGCGGGCAACTCACCGCCACTTCGCAAACGCTGCAAAATCGCAGGTTCCAGACTCAACCAGGAAAACACCCCGCCCCGAAGAATAAAATCCCAAGGTCATGATACCCCAACGCTCCGCAAGCCATGGCACTGATGAAATTATTTGCGACTGTCGGCAAATAAAGGCCGGGCGTGGTGTCACTCGCCGGAAGACGGCCTCGCCACAGTCCCGCACTTTGCCAGGCAGCGTAAATCAATTGCACCAACGCGCCGAAGGCAAACAATCCTACAGCAAGAGGACGAATATAAGGCTCAACTGCGATCGCAACCAGCATCGTGGTTGCAGGGAACAAGCTGACAAAGCTCCCCTTTAAACTGTGGTTAGCTTCTTCGAGAACGCTCTGCGGATATTTCACCAGACGCATAATAAAAGCCGCTGCCAATGCCAGCCAGATGGCAATCGCCAGGCTCTCTAACGCATCACCAATGACTGGCGATACCGACCAAACTTTAGCGGCATAACGCCAAGCGAAACCCATGCCGATAACGCCAAGGACGATACCAAAATACCCTGCCGGGAGATTTAGCATGGTACGAATTGCTGACTTATTCATTAAGTTGAAATCTTAAAATTTATTTTAGATCGTATTTTATGCGAATGCGCGTCAGAACGCCATCTGGGGATTTACCTGCTACGTTTTATACAGAGTCTGGAAAACACTGAGGCGTATCGGATGAACAAGTATCAGCTAACGGGTGATGCGAGGCTACATGATTATCTGATTGATGGAAAAAAGCAGCAGGTCAAACTGTGGCAGGTCATGGCACTGTGTGATTTCGGCGATGTTAAAGCCGGGCAACTGGGCGGCTGGATTGAAAACGAAGACAATCTCAGTCAGCACGGCCATTGCTGGATATATAGCAGCGAATGCGTAGTTTATGGCGGCTCAAGTGTCGCTGATGATGCGCAAATTCACGGCAGCTCTACCCTATGCCACCAGGCACACGTCAGCGGGAAAAGTTTCGTTGAACAATCACTGATCAGCGGTGAATGCCATATTTTCGATGCTGCTCGCATTCTGAATGGCAGCCAGATCATTGCCGTTCGTGGGCTGACCGCCGACGAAGACCAGTTACTGAAAATTTATGGCAACGCCACGGTTAACGCTTCCCGCGTGGTGCATCAGGCACAAATTTTTGGCCATGCCATCGTTAACAATGCTTTTATTGAACATCGTGCTGAAGTTTTTGGCCATGCCGTTCTGGAAGGCAACGACGAGAACAATATCTGGATTTGCGACTGTGCTCGTGTTTTTGATAATGCACGGATTATTGCCGGGCACGGTGACGACCAAATCCCAACCATTCGATACTCCTCGCAAGTTTATGGCAACGCGCTGATTGAAGGTGATTGCGTCTTAAAGCACCAGGTGAATATTTTCGATGACGCCACGCTTATCGGCGGGCCTATTCAGCTAGACAACCAGGTGCAAATCTACGGGCAGGCGCGCGTTACCGGCAATGTGCTCATCGAGAATAATGTGCAGATTTACGATAAAGCCGCCGTTGACGGGCTGGGCGGCGAGCTCATTCATATTCGCGGAATGAAAGATATTAACGGCGAACAACGTATTACGCGTTCACCGTTTTATGGACTGTTTTAAGAAAGGCGTTCGGATGAAACAACTTATTCCACACTGCCTACAATCCGCCCATAAATATTCTGGTCATGGAACTCGCCGTTTAAAAATTCGGCTTGCTTCAGACAACCTTCAAGGATGAAACCATTGCGTAACGCCACCTGATTACTGGCCAAATTGCTGACGATGCACTTAATCACAAAGCGGCGCACCACACCTTCGCGGGCATATTTTTCCACAATCGCCTGGATTGCGCGGGAAATAATCCCTTTCCCCTGGGCGTTTTTATCCAACCAGTAACCGATGTAAGCCACTTTATTAGTGGGCTCAATCTGGTTAAACGAAATGACCCCAACCATTTTCTGGTGCAGGAAGATCAGGAACATTTTCGCGTAGCCGCGATGATGCAGTAGGTAATTGCCCTGCGCCATTTTGCGCGAGTCTTCGACCGACAGCACATATTGCGGCCAGTCCATCGCCGTTTGTAGCCAGGTTTTATTCTTCTGCACCAGCGCAAAAATCTCATCCGCGAAACGTTCATGAATTGAGTGCAGCGTCATGCTGTCGTCAATGTTAATCAGGTCGTCTTGCCAGTTATCGGAACCCCGCACCCCGTCTCTCCTTTTTTCTCTATCAGAGGGAAATCATGGTGCAGAAAAAGCCGTTGCACCACTGCTACTCCCCACAATTGCACAATGAATTTGCAGTACACGGCTTACCGTCGCTGAACTGAACGATTCGCCACGCTGGTATAGATATTGCTTTACATCTTTGTAACCTAAAGGAGACACAGATGAAAGCGATCATAATAGGCGGCGGCATTGGTGGACTTACGGCGGCAATAGCCCTGAAAAGATGTGGCATAACAACGGAAGTCTATGAAGCGGTTAAAGAAATTAGACCCGTCGGTGCGGCGATTTCAATTTGGCCTAATGGCGTGAAATGTCTGAACTGGCTGGGTATGAAAGAATCACTCAAGCAGCTTGGCGGGGCCATGGAATTTATGGCCTACAAAGAGTGTGTTCACGGTCAAACTTTGACCCGTTTTAGTCTCGATCCTTTAATCAAAAGTGTGGGTGAACGCCCCTATCCTGTCGCGCGGGCCGAGCTGCAAGAGATGCTGATGGATACCTATGGCCGCGAGGATATTCAGTTTGGCAAACGCGTGACGAGAGTTGAAGAGTTTGATGGCGGTGTTCGGGCCTTTTTTGAAGATGGGCATGTGGCCGTTGGCGATGTATTAATTGCCGCTGATGGCACGCATTCTGCGATTCGGCCTTATGTTCTTGGCCATCAGACTGAACGCCGTTATGCCGGTTATGTTAACTGGAACGGCCTGGTAGAAATTGACGAATCTATTGCTCCGGCCAATCAATGGACGACGTTTGTTGGCGAAGGCAAACGAGTTTCTTTAATGCCCGTTGCCGGTAATCGCTTCTATTTCTTCTTTGATGTGCCATTAGAAAAAGGCTTACATGAAGATCGCAGCACCGTAAAAGCTGATTTAACACGCTATTTTTCCGGCTGGGCACCCGCTGTTCAAAAATTGATTTCAGCCATTGACCCTGGCACCACTAACCGAATAGAAATTCATGATATCGAGCCATTTATGCAGCTGGTTCGCGGACGCGTTGCGCTACTTGGCGACTCAGGTCATAGCACCACACCTGATATTGGTCAGGGGGGATGCGCAGCAATGGAAGACGCCGTGGTGCTGGCGGTTGCATTGCAAACCAACTCATTAGGTATCGAAGATGCGCTACTGCGTTACCAGGAAAAACGCGCTTATCGTGTTAAAGATCTGGTACTTAAAGCACGTAAACGCTGCGATGTGACTCACGGGAAAGATATGAGTGTCACACACAGTTGGTACGAAGAATTGAAAAGCGAAACCGGCGAACGGGTACTTTCCGGGATGCGCGAAACCATTCTCGGTGGGCCGCTGGAGTGATACCTGACACTGACTATTTTGGATGCCGCTTAAGCTTATTTGACCTGGCGAAACAGTTCGCGCATGTGAGATCCAGACTTTAAAAAGCCCCGTATTTATACGGGGCTATCTGGCTTACTTATTTCATTATGCGGTCATCAACGTATTTACGCTTATCCGGTGCTGGCGGGAAATAGTGATACAACCAGGTTTCACTGATGGCATCCCCCTGACAGCGCAGGAACATACGCATATCGACCGGGTCGGTAGAGTCGTCAGTCGGATACCAGTCAAACAGTATGCGGTAGCCGTTGAATGGCTCGACATACAAAATTTCAATCTGTTTGGCTTCGCCATTAGACAAAGTGATAACCGGCTCAATCCCTTTCGGTGCCGCCGCTTTCAAATCACCGCCAATAAAATCAATCGCGAAACGACGTGACCATTTCTCCGGGAAGTGCTCGCCTGGCGCCCAACCTTCCGGGAAGCTGCCCATGCCGGTACGCGTCGCGTAAACACGTGCCAGCGGCGATTGGATCGGCGGCAATCCGCTCCAGTACAAACGGTATTTAAACTCCAGTTCGTCCCCGGCTTTCACCGCTTTTTCCGGCTGCCAGAAGCAGACGATGTTATCCAGTGTTTCACCCGTGGTTGGGATTTCCATCAGGCCGATTGTGCCCTTGCCCCACTTGTTAAGCGGCTCAACCCACAGGCTTGGACGTTTGTTATACCACCCCATAATGTCCTGGTAGTTAGCAAACTCATGGTCTAATTGCAGCAAACCAAACCCTTTCGGGTTGTTGTCGGTGTAGGCGTTGTACTGCAACTTCTGCGGGTTATTCAGCGGGCGCGTCACCCATTCTCCGTTGCCACGCCACATCGCGAGGCGATCCGAGTCGTGAATTTGCGGGTGAATGGTGTCGCACATCCGGCGTTCGTTGGTGCCACAAGCAAACATACTGGTCATCGGTGCGATGCCGAGCTGTTTAATATCTTCACGCGCATACAGGTGATTATCGACATCCATCACCACGCGTTCAGCTTCACAACGGATGGTAAATTTATATGCCCCAGTGACGCTTGCGCTATCGAGTAGCGCGTAGACCACAAACTGGGTATCGCCCGCTTTCGCGGTTTCAAACCAGAACGAGGTAAAGTCCGGGAACTCTTCGAGTTGGTCGGTATAGGTATTTACCGCCAGTCCACGTGCAGATAAGCCGTATTGATAAGTGTTATCTACCGCACGGAAATAGCTCGCGCCGAGGAAGGAAACCACGTCGCGTCGCGCCAGTTCAGGGGCTTTAAAGGCTTTAAAACCGGCAAAGCCGAGATCAATCTGGCCTTCAAGCTGTTTGGTATCGACGCCCGCATCGTTGTAATTAAACAACTCCGGGCGGAAGTGAATTTCACGTGCCTGATGCGATGACGGGTCCACCGAGAACATGCGCACACGGCGACGGAAGCCCATCCCCACATGGAAAAACTGCACATCAAGCTGGCGGTTTTCAATGTTATTCCACAGAGAATGGTCGGCATCATATTGAATGGCGTTGTAAGCCTGAGGCGTTAAATTTGCCAGGGTGTCAGGCAATGGACGTGGTTTTCCGACCCAGGGTTTCTTCGACAGGTCATGGGCCATTGACTGGAGCACAGTGAAATCGAACGAAGTGGTACGACCATCGGCAATTTCAGACTCTGACGCGTAAGCGGCGCGTGAGAATAGCGTGGCAAGTGAAGTTGTGCCGCTGACTGCGGCGAGAGCCATGGAGGCTTTGATAAAACGTCTGCGGTTCATGCCTGAAAAATAGTCCTTCTTTGTCGATGTGTTTCGTCCCACCAGGGGCAGAAAAGCGGCAAAATCTAGATCGCACACTCTAGACAATATTTGCGACAAATCCAATCACCGACACAGACCTTTACGCATCGGCCCGCAATTTTTTCATGTACATGAGAATACGATGAAAAAACGGCTCACAATGTGAGCCGTTAATCGGGTGATGCGCCTATTTTACGCTGACATCAATACCCGGGAAATACTTCTCCGCAAGCGCGGTAATCGTGCCGTCGGCGCGTACTTTTTCGATAGCTGTATCCAACTGTTTCTTGGTTTGCTCATCGCCTTTACGCAGGCCATAACCAATCCCGCTGCCCAGAATCGTGTCATCGCTGACCGGTTTGCCGATAAAGCCAAAACCTTTGCCCTGCGGCTTACTCAAAAAGCCCGCCTGGCCCGCGGCGGACATCACCAGCGACGCATCGATTCGGCCATTGAGCAAATCACCCCATGCCATATTCTGGTCTTTGTAGGAAACGACGGTAACACCGTGTTTTTCCCAATGTTCCTTCGCATAGGTTTCCTGAATAGAACCTTGCAGAACACCGATGGTTTTGCCCTTCAGCCCTTCAGGTGTCGCTTCCATTCCACTGTCCAGCTTACCCACGAGTTGAGAAGGAATACGGTAGATTGGCTGGGTAAAATCAATACTTTTACGACGCTGTTCGGTGATGTTCATTGCCGAGTTAATAGCATCGAATTTCTTCGCCACCAGCCCTGGAATTAACGCATCAAATGAGGTTTCCACCCATGTGCATTTCAGGCTCGCCGCTTTACAAATCGCGTTCCCCAGGTCGATATCAAACCCTTCCAACTCCCCTGCCGAGTTACGGCTTTCAAAAGGTGGGTATTCAGCTTCCACGCCATAGCGCATTTCGCTTGCCGCAAATGTAGAGAATGAAGCACACATCCCAACCAACAAACTTAACGCATAAACTTTTTTCATTATGACCTCGTATCAGCGTGGCTTAACCTGGCAAAGTGCCTGAGCACCCGCACGTAACGTAGCTTCATCTTTAGCAAATGACAAACGAATCAACTTGTTGTCTGTCCCATCGGTATAAAACGCGGAGAGCGGAATTGTCGCCACGCCATATTGAGTAATTAAACGTTTAACCATTTCACTGTCGGATTCATCGCTGAAATGACTGAACTTCGCCAACAGGAAGAACGAACCCGCACTTGGCAGCAGCTCGAATGGCGACTCCGCCAATAATGACTGCATTAAATCGCGTTTACGTTGATAAAACGCCGCCAGCGACAAATAGGTATCCGGGTTTGTCATATATTCAGCAAAGGCATGCTGCATTGGCGTATCCGCGGAGAACATCAGGAACTGATGCACTTTGCAGATTTCCGACATCAGCTCTGCGGGTGCCAGGCAATATCCCACACGCCAGCCTGTCACATGGAAGGTTTTACCAAATGAGGAGACAATCACGCTGCGCTCGGCCAGCGCCGGATGCGTTGCCATACCGTGATGGCGTTCACCATCAAACACGATGTGTTCATAAACTTCATCGGACAAAATAATGATGTCGGTATTGCGCGTCAGTGCCGCCAGCATTTCCAGATCGTGCGCGCTAAACACTTGCCCGCTTGGGTTGTGCGGCGTGTTAACGATGATCATGCGGGTACGTGGGCTAATGGCGGCGCACACTTCGTCCCAGTTGACGGTGAAATCTGGCAACGCCAGTTTCAGTGCCACGGGTGTTGCCCCTTGCAGGCGCACAATCGGCGCGTAGCTATCAAAAGACGGTTCGAAGTAAATCACTTCATCGCCCGGATGGACTAACCCGCTGATGGCTGAATACAGCCCTTCGCTGGCGCTGGCGGTGATTAATATCTCATCATCAACGTCATAACGTGAGCCGTAAAGCGTCGCCACTTTTTCAGCAATCAACGTTTTTAACGGTCTGTAACCGGTCATCGATGCATATTGGTTATGGTTATCCTGCATCGCTTTAGTGACGCCTGCGATCAGTTGCGGGTCAGGTGAAAAATTAGGTGCGCCCTGGGAAAGATTGATGGCGTTATGTTGCGCCGAGAGTTGGCCGATAACGGTAAAAATGGTGGTTCCAACATCCGGTAATTTTGAACGAAGTTGCACCGGGGTTTGCATAGTCATGGCCGCTCCTGTGAATTTGTGTTTATAGCCAAAATAATTCGAGTAGCAGACAACGCACATGCAACTTGAAGTATGACGGATATATTTGCATAACTATTCAAACTGTAACCGATTGCTACCACAATCGAATTGTTGTCATAATAGCCATGCGAAAAATTCATAGCTCAATGGAGAGCCATCACATATGCGGCGCAATTTTCCTCTGAATACGGTTGATGCTTTCCTGGTGACGGCAAAACATTTGAATCTGACGCGCGCCGCCAAAGAGCTCTGTCTGACGCAAGGCGCGGTGAGCCGCAAAATATCGACCCTTGAAGAGTGGCTTGGCTATTCGCTGTTTGATCGTCATGCCCGGGGATTGCATTTAACGCCTCAGGGAAACGCTCTGCTGCCAGAAATGCAGCACGCCTTTGAACATTTGCTGAGTGTCGCCAACAACGCCTGCCTGAAATCCCGTGTGATTCGCCTGAAAGCCCCGACCTGCGCCATGCGCTGGCTGGTGCCTAAGCTTGTGCAACTTGAGAGCGCCGCCCCTGACATTCAGGTGGAGTTAACCACCACGGTTGAACATGGGGTTAATTTCAAAAACGAGTCTTACGATGCCGCTATTATTTTCGGCCAGCCTGACACTGGCGGCACGCTGCTGTTTGAGGAGTGCCTCACGCCGGTGATTAGCCAGCATTTGCTGCCGGATGAGCCGCTCACTGCCGAAATCCTGAGCCGCTATACCTTTCTGCATCCGACACGCGATCGTACCGATTGGTCACTGTGGCTGGCGCAAAATACCGATATCACGCCTGTTATGCATAAAAATCAACACTTCGACACTATGGATTTAGCCATCAGCGCGGCGATTCAAGGATTTGGTATTGCGATCGCCGATGTGACGCTGGTGGCGGAAGATTTGCGACGGGGCAGACTGGTGCAGCCGTTTGCAAGCAGTGTGAAAACCGGTGCATGTTACCGCTTGTCTTTGCGTCCAGGCAACGAAAGTGACGCCGGATTGGAGTCGTTTAAAGCGGGTTTACTGACGTTGAGTTTGTAGGGTTCCGGCCGTATATCCCTCTTATCAATCAGGAGAGATCTGCAATTCCGTCGATTTTCCGTTCACCAACACGGCTGGTTATCTCTGTAACCGTTGCTAACGGTGAACGTGCCAGGAGGGTTACGCCACCCTCCTGGCGACCTCGGCGCCCGGTTTTAAATTGCCGCTTCGCGGTAAACCCCAGCTTATCCCCAACGTTCAGGGTCGTTCGCGACTCGCTCCCGGCGATCGCTCACTGGCGTGGTTCCCGACCACGCCACCCTGACTTATGGGGAACGCTGGGGCAATTTATACCGGGAACAAGGTCAAAACCGCTTCGGCTTTCGACCTTAGCTTTTGACGTTGACGTTGGTTCCGGCTTCAATCGCGCCGTTTTTTACCCTTCAGTCGTGGTTGAGCCGCCGGGAGCGGCGAAAGAGAGCGATCGTCTGGAACGAATCGCGAACGACCGCGAATGTTGGGTGAAAAACGGTGTTTACCGCGCAGCGGCGATTGACTTGCCGGGAGTCCGGGTTCTTAGGGTGGCGACGGTGGCCACCCTAAGTCGTTCACCGGTTCGGTGACTGCATATAACGAAAGACTTCAAGTGAACGGAACCTTCACCACACTGACATAATCAACCGCGTGTCAAAAATGTAACGACCACTCGGTCGCAGCCCCCCATTTTTGATACCCCTGTAACATATTCCCAACTTAGCCGTTGCACTGAACACATTCATCCGCATGATGTCGCCAGTTCCCTCCTGATGAAGATAACGATGATTTCCGTTGCTTTAGTTGATGACCATGTTGTGGTGCGCTCAGGCTTTGCGCAGTTGCTGAGCCTTGAGAGCGATATTGAGATTGTTGGGCAATACAGTTCTGCCGCCGAAGCGTGGCCCGCACTGATAAAAAGCCAGCCCGATGTCGCAGTGCTCGACGTCGCCATGCCAGACGAAAATGGTTTGAGTTTGCTCAAACGTCTGCGCCAACAGCGCCCTGGTTTTCGCGCCATCATCCTCAGTATTTATGACACGACCGCATTTGTGCAAAGTGCGCTGGATGCGGGTGCTGGCGGGTATCTCACCAAACGCTGTGGCCCGGAAGAACTGGTACAGGCAGTGCGTACCGTCGGTATGGGTGGCCATTATTTATGTGCCGATGCGCTTCGAGCCCTGCGCCATGCCGGGCAACCGGCCAAAGTTCTGGAAGTCCTCACTCCGCGCGAACATGAAGTTTTCGACTGGCTGATTAAAGGTGAAAGCGTGAAGCACATTGCTGAGCAACTCAACCTCAGCCACAAAACAGTGCATGTTCATCGCGCCAATATCCTCGGGAAATTGCAATGCGAAAGCACCATCGAACTGGTGCATTTTGCCCTCGAACACCAACTCTTAACCGGACACTAAATGTCTCGTTCGTGGCGTCATCTGCTGCTATCGCTGTTTATTGTTTTTGCCTGGGGGCTGACCTGGCTTGCCCTGTGGACCATCAGTTTTTATCTCACCAATAACGGTCAGCAAGCCACATTACTGTTACCGCAGGGTGTCCACCTGGCGTTGCTGATTTTACTGCACCGGCGTTACTGGCCTGCCCTGTTTATCCCGGTGCCCATGATGCTCACCTGGCTTTGGCAACAGCAGTTGATGACCGAACCGGTGATGTTGCTTTCACCATTCCTCAGCGCCATTCCTGCGTTATTTGTTCAGCATTACTGGCACCGTTTTACGCTCTACTGGCAACGGTTATCGCTACTGATGGCGGCGATCGCCAGCGATGCGTTACTGCATACCTTAGTGTTAACGCCGTTTATCCACAGCTCCGCTTCTCAAACCTTGCTTGCCGCCTTTACTGGCGGTGTGGTGCTCACGCCATTCGTCTATTTGATTTATGAATACTTGCGCCAACAGCACCTCGAAAGCCTGCTGGCGCAGGAAACGCCCAACCCGCCACTGCGCACGTCGTTGCTGGTCTGGTGCAGCCTGTTTTTCATCATTGGCGTCGGTGCGCAAATGGTGGTGTCGCCTGAAATTGAACGGCTTTTGCTGATTGTGGTGTTTTTGCCAAACGTGGTGATGGCGTACAAATTTGGTTGGCAAGGCGGTGTGTTGGCGGCGTTGTTGGGCAGCATGATGATTACCATCGCCCGCCAGATTGGCAGCGGATTTAACGGGTTGATGGAGATGGAACTGTTCCTCTCAACCCAGGCGCTGCTGGGTATTGGGCTTGGGATCGCGATAAGCCGCCAGCAGCATCTGGCGAACAATCTGCACCGCTATCGACAACGGCTGGAAGTTGAATTGCAGGCCAGACGCGAACTGATGGAGCAACTGGTGCACACGGAAGAGGACACCCGCAAGGACCTGGCGCGTGAACTGCACGACGAAATCGGCCAGAATATTACCGCGATTCAAATCCAGTCGATGCTGGTGAAACGCACCGCCAACGGAGAAGCCACGGTTCTCGCCGCCGAACAAATCAATCAACTCGCCCAACGCATTCATCACTCAACCCGCCATCTGCTGCGCCAACTTCGCCCTCCTGTCTTAGACGAAATCTCACTCGATGAAGCGCTCCACCATTTGATACAGGAATTCGCTTTTACCGAACGCGGGATCCGCTGCCGTTTGCATTACGCTCTACCGGGCCAGCCGGCTAGCGAACCCGTGGTGTTCACGCTTTACCGCCTGGTGCAGGAATTACTCAATAATATCTGCAAACACGCTAACGCCAGCCTGGTTGAGATCTCACTGACTCAGCAACCCTGCGGAGTACGCCTTGAAGTCAAAGACGATGGGATCGGTTTTAGTGGCAACGCCCATACCGGACACGGACTACGAGGAATTGCCGAACGCATCCGCGCGTTAGGGGGCGATTTGCAGCTTGAAAGCCAGTCCGGCACCCGCGTAATTGTTAACTTGCCCACACTTTTCCAACAAACTCAGGGATAACCAGGAAAAATTCCTGGTTGACTAAAACCTTGTCTCATCCCCTTTTCTTCGCCGTTTCCTATAGTCGCTTCAATCCAAAGGGACCCCAAGATGTCTGAACACGCTATTGGTCGTGATTATCGTTACTGGCGGCCACGTTTGCTGCTGTCGATGGTCGTGGGATACGCGGCTTTTTACCTGACGCGCAAGAGCGTCAGCTTCGTTCTTCCGGCAATGCAGGTCGATTTGGCATTAAGCAAAAGTGACATTGGTCTGCTGGGCACGCTGTTTTATCTGTCATACGGCTTATCAAAATTTGTCGCCGGATTATGGCATGACCGCCGGGGCGCACGCTGGTTTATGGGTGCAGGCCTGCTGGCAACAGGGATATTGAACATTCTGTTTGCCTTTGGCAGCAACTTGCCGATGTTGCTGATTATCTGGACGCTGAACGGCTTCTTCCAGGGATGGGGATGGCCGCCATGTGCAAGGTTGTTGACGCACTGGTATTCGCGCAATGAGCGTGGCTTCTGGTGGGGATGCTGGAACACCTCCATCAATCTCGGCGGTGCGGCGGTTCCGCTGATTTCAGCGCTAATGGCGCTGTGGTATGGCTGGCAGGCGTCGTTATTTGTCTCCGGTGGCATCGGTATCCTCACCGGTATTTGGTTGTGCCGCAGTTTGACCGGCACGCCGCAAGAAATGGGATTGCCGTCGGTGGGCGTCTGGCGGCATGACCCGCTGGAGATGCGCCAGCAGCAGTTAAGCCCCCCTATGCCGCAGTGGCAGATGTTTCGCAGCACGGTGCTGCAAAACCCGATGGTCTGGCTGCTGGGCGCGAGTTATGTGCTGGTGTACCTGATTCGCATCGCGCTTAACGACTGGGGCAACATTTGGCTTTCTGAAAGCCACGGCGTGAATTTACTCAGCGCCAATGCCACGGTGATGCTGTTTGAAATGGGTGGATTGCTGGGCGCGTTGTTTGCCGGATGGGGTTCAGACTTGCTGTTTCGCGGCCAGCGTGGGCCGATGATTTTGCTGTTTGCGCTCGGGCTTTTTGTTTCGGTCGCCGCTCTGTGGTTGTCGCCCGTTCACCACTACGCGCTGCTGGCGGTCTGCTTTTTTGCCATAGGATTTTTTGTCTTCGGCCCGCAGATGCTGATTGGTCTTGCCGCCGTGGAGTGCAGCCATAAACAGGCGGCGGGCAGTGTCACTGGATTCTTAGGTTTATTCGCCTATTTGGGCGCGGCCCTGGCGGGATGGCCACTATCGCAAGTGATTGAGCGTTACGGCTGGTCGGGAATGTTCGCGCTATTAACCGTCGCCGCCGCGCTGATTGGATTTTTGCTGATGCCGCTGTTAATGGCGGGTATCAGTGCGCAGGACAGGAGTGTGGGTGCCATGGATCCGGCAGTGACCTTACCTCAGGACCAATTATTTCAGGACAAATAGGATAATAATATGAAACTGACCGTGCTCTCTTCTCTGGTTGCTGCGGGTGTTGCGTTGGCTACCCTGTCCGGTGCCGCGCAAGCCAAAGGCCGTCTGGTGGTCTATTGCAGCGCAACCAATGAAATGTGTGAAACCGAAACCAAAGCGTTCAGCGATAAATACGACGTGAAAACCTCGTTTATCCGTAACGGTTCCGGCAGCACACTGGCGAAGGTGGATGCCGAGAAGAAAAACCCGCAGGCCGATGTGTGGTACGGCGGTACGCTGGACCCACAATCGCAGGCCGGTGAAATGGACCTGCTGGAGCCATATAAATCCGCAAACCTTGAGCAGATCATGCCGAAGTTCCAGGACCCAGCGAAGCGCAAAGGTAACTACTCCTCCGCGGTCTATATCGGTATTCTCGGCTTTGGGGTCAACACAGACCGCCTGAAAGAGAAAAACCTGCCAGTGCCGAAGTGCTGGAAAGATCTGACTAACCCGATTTATAAGGGTGAAATTCAGATTGCTGACCCACAAAGTTCTGGCACGGCGTATACCGCACTGGCCACTTTCGCGCAGCTATGGGGCGAAGATCAGGCGTTCGATTACCTGAAAAAACTCAACGGCAACATTTCCCAGTACACCAAATCCGGGATTGCCCCGGCACGTAACGCCGCGCGTGGCGAAACGGCCATCGGCATTGGCTTCCTGCACGATTACTCGCTGGAAAAAGAGAATGGCGCACCGCTGGAGCTGATTTCACCGTGCGAAGGCACAGGTTATGAAATTGGTGGCGTCAGCATCCTGAAAGGGGCGCGCAATATGGACAACGCCAAGCTGTTTGTTGATTGGGTGTTGTCGAAAGAAGCGCAGGAACTCTCCTGGAAAAAAGGCAAGTCTTATCAAATCCTGACCAACACCACCGCCGAAAGCTCCCCGCTTTCCCTCAAGCTTGATGACCTGAAGCTCATCAACTACGACATGGACAAATACGGCGCGACCGACATGCGTAAAGCGCTCATCAGTAAATGGGTTACCGATGTGAAGATGGGTAATTAACCCACCAGCAGGTGACAACGTCTCGTCACCTGCTCCTTTTTTCTTTCGCCCGATGAGG
Organism: Buttiauxella selenatireducens; assembly: GCF_031432975.1. Classification (GTDB taxonomy): domain Bacteria; phylum Pseudomonadota; class Gammaproteobacteria; order Enterobacterales; family Enterobacteriaceae; genus Buttiauxella; species Buttiauxella selenatireducens. The sequence goes on from NZ_CP133838.1 coordinate 2,734,793, forward strand.
CACTTATGTCTGAAACTTTACTTTTGCGTCCTGCGCGAAAACGGGACGCTATTCTCTGGTGGGTGGGTCTGTGCTGGCTGGCATTTGCGCTGCTGCCAAGCTGGAGCCTGGATTACGGCCTGTTCGAATCGACTCGCGAAGAGCTATTCGACGCTTACAGCTGGTCGGGGCTGAATATCAGTCTACTGTGGTATCTATTGCCTTCGCTGTTACTGTTGCGCCCGTTCAATGAACTGGGGCCAGAAAAACGCCAGCGTCACTATTTTGATGCCGGTTGGGCGTTGTTCTGTATGGCCTTTATTGTGGTCAGCGCAACGGTGACCGAACGCGGCATGGGCTACGCCACTATTGTGTTGTTTATCGCCCTGGGCATGGTTATCACTCTCGCGCTGACACGCCTGGAATGGCTGGGCGGCGACAGTTTTGTGATTGGTTCGCTGGTCGCGATTATCGCGCTGATTGGTGTGTTCATCGTCTGGCCTAGCATCGCGATTTTTATTCCGATGTTTACCACCGATACCGGTGAATTTGCCCCGCTGGCGTTTATGGCGGTGCTGAGCCAGGCGCATATTATTCAGGTCATCATCAACTCCATCGCCCTGTCGATTGCGGTGGGAATTGGCTGTACGTTCTTCGGTCTGGTGCTGGCGATTTACACCACCCGCATTGCCAAACGCAGCGCGATCATTGGCCGTATCTTCTCCATTTTACCTATCGTTACCCCACCGTTCGTCGTTGGCCTTGGCGTCACGCTGATGATGGGCCGTTCAGGTTATGTGACCGAATTAATGGTGGACTGGTTTGGGCTGACCAACACCAACTGGCTTTACGGCTTTACCGGTATCTGGCTGGCGCAGGTTCTGGCCTTTACGCCCATGGCGTTTATGATCCTCGATGGTGCGATTAAAACCATTCATCCCTCTCTGGAAGAAGCGTCTTATACCCTGCGTGCCACACGCTGGAAAACCTTCAAAGGGGTATTTTTGCCACTGCTGAAACCGGCACTGGCTAACGCCTTCTTGATTGTGATTGTGCAATCGCTGGCTGACTTCAGTAACCCGCTGGTATTGGGCGGCAACTTCGACGTGCTCGCCACGCAAATCTATTTCTACATCACCGGTTCACAGCTTGATTACCAGGCCGCCAGTACACTCGGCGCATTCCTGCTGCTGTTCTCGCTGATGGTGTTCTGCATTCAGTACATGTGGATTGGTAAACGCTCGTATGTCACCGTTTCCGGTAAATCAAACCGTGGCGACGTGCAGCCGCTGCCGGTGACGCTGGTGTGGTCGGTGGTCGCGTTACTCACAGTGTGGATTGCGTTTAATGCCCTGCTCTACGGCAGCATTTTCTACGGCAGTTTTACGGTGAACTGGGGCGTGGATTACACCCTGACGTTCGATAACTTCATCAAACTGTTTGGCCAGGGGATGAGCGACGGCGCGTGGCCTTCTCTGCTCGACACCTTGTTGTATGCCGGTATTGCCGCACCGATTACGGCGTTCTTTGGATTGTTGATTGCGTGGATTGTGGTTCGTCAGCAGTTCCGTGGCAAAAAGACTATCGAGTTCACCACCATGTTGTGCTTTGCCGTGCCGGGCACCGTGGCGGGCGTTTCCTACATCCTCGCCTTTAACAGCGCACCGGTTTACCTGACGGGCACCGCAGCCATTGTGATTATGTCGATGGTGATGCGTAACGTGCCAGTCGGCATCCGCGCTGGCATTGCCGGGCTAGGGCAAATCGACAAATCGCTGGATGAAGCGTCGCTGAGTCTGCGTGCAGGTTCGATGCGCACCATCATCAATATTCTGCTGCCGCTGTTACGCCCGGCGATTTTGTCCGCGCTGATTTACAGTTTTGTGCGGGCGATTACTACCGTTAGCGCCATTGTGTTCCTCGTCACGCCGGATACTCGCGTCGCCACCGCCTACATTCTTAACCGCGTGGAAGATGGCGAATACGGCGTGGCTATTGCTTACGGCTCGATTCTTATCGTCGTAATGCTGAGCATTATTTTCATTTTTGACTGGCTGATTGGTGAAGCGCGTATCTCGCGTTCTAAAGCCAAAACCAACGCGTGATGATGGAGTAAAACATGACACAACCTCATTTTGTAGAACTGCGCAATGTCACGAAACGGTTTGGCAATAACACCGTCATTGCAGGCATTAATTTGGCTATCCCAAAAGGGGAAATGGTGACGCTCCTCGGGCCATCAGGCTGCGGAAAAACCACCGTGCTACGCCTGGTGGCTGGGCTTGAAAAACCGTCCGAAGGGCAGATTCTTATTGATGGCGAAGATGTGACGCATCGTTCCATTCAGCAGCGCGACATCTGCATGGTGTTCCAGTCCTACGCCCTGTTCCCGCATATGTCGCTGGGCGATAACGTCGGTTACGGGCTGAAGATGCTTGGCACGCCGCGTGCCGAAATTAAAACCCGCGTCAAAGAAGCACTGGCGATGGTGGATTTAGACGGCTTCGAAGACCGTTTTGTTGACCAAATCTCCGGTGGACAACAACAGCGTGTGGCGCTGGCGAGAGCCCTGATCCTGAAGCCAAAAGTGCTGCTGTTTGATGAGCCGCTCAGTAACCTTGATGCCAACCTGCGCCGCAGCATGCGTGACAAAATCCGCGAGCTGCAAAAACAATTCAACATTACATCGCTGTACGTCACCCACGACCAGAGCGAAGCCTTTGCGGTGTCCGATACGGTACTGGTGATGAATAAAGGCGAAATCATGCAGATTGGCAGCCCACAAACGCTTTACCGCCAGCCTGCTTCCCGCTTTATGGCGAGCTTTATGGGTGACGCGAACGTGTTCCCGGCGCGTTTTGACCATGATTTTGTCGAGATCCACGGCTACCGATTACCTCGCCCGCCACAGTTAACCGCCACACAATCAATCGGTACTGTTGGCGTGCGTCCTGAGGCAATTACGTTGAGCGAGCACGGCGAAGAGAGTCAGCGTTGCGTGGTGCGCCATGTGGCGTATATGGGGCCGCAATATGAAGTGACCGTGGAATGGCACGGCCAGGCGTTGTTGCTCCAGGTGAACGCCACGCGTTTGCAGCCTGACGTGGGGGATAATTATTATCTGGAGATCCACCCATACGGCATGTTTATTTTGGTGGATGCGGCGTAAAAACCGGGGCCGCAACTTTGCGGCCCTTTTCATGAAACATCTCAATCCTTACAACAATCCACAACGCCTTTTACTGCGATCTGACGCCTGCTGATACAACTCAAATTCATCAGCGACCGGAGCGCCCAGTGCTTCTTCAAACGCGCTTCGGCTGGAATGGCCGTGGCTGCGTTGGCCGCCTTCGCTTCCCAGGTTTGACTGGAAAATTCCTGCCGCACTGACGGGCAGGAAATCTTCATAAATAATCGGTTGCGCCACTAACCAGCCACGCTCAATTAATGGCTGAGGATCGTCGCCTGCTTTAATTGACTGGCGGTGCGTTTCGCCCACGGGGGTTAAACGATAACGGAAATAGGCTAAATCCTGACAGCGCATCAGCGTATCGCTGTCGGGCAGACGGGCGAAGATCTCTTGTAAATGCTGCTGATGGCTAAAGTTATCCTGCCCGCTCCCCGCTTCACTGAGCAGTTCGTCGTATAACGCGCGTCCTTTCGGGGTTAATGCCACCCCACGCTGCTCAATTTCCCCAAAGCGTGCGGTATGCGTGCCGTGATGAACACCGGCAAAAATGATCGGTTCTTCGAGCGCTTTAAAACTGGTTTGGCGCAGCAATATCGGGAACATGCGGCGCGGCGGGCCTTCAATAATGGCTTTCGGCGCGATGCCATATTCCGGCATCAGCGCTTGTACCCGGTCGATATCCAGGGTGCGCGGCGTCAGGTGGTTAATGTGGCAACCCCGGAAGCAGACCACATCGGCAATCAGACGATGTTGCTGATGAAATGCCTGGTATGTCTGCGCGTCGACCGTGGCATGGCTGTGCCAGCGGAAGGTTTCCAGCGCCTGCTCCACAAACTCATTGGCCTGTGCTTCGCTAAAAGCCCCCTGCTGGTCGTAGATATCGAGTAACGCCAGGCAACGCGGTGTGAAAATATTACGTTCTGCAAGAATCGCCGCAGCGGTGTTTCGTAGCGCCAGGTCGTCAATCAATTCAAGGCGCAATAACGAGGTGAAAATGCGGAACGGATTACGCGCCAGCGCCGCATCGTCTATTGGGCGAAACGCCGTGGAATGCACCGGAACACCCGCCTGCGAGAGGTCGTAATAGCCAACCGGATACATCCCCATCACCGCAAAAACACGACGTAAGGTCGCCAGTTCTTCCGCCTTGCCAACGCGAATCGCGCCATGGCGCTCCACATTCAGCCGCGCCAGTTCATCTGCATTTTCTAGCTGTTGTTGCAGATCGGGATTATTTTCCAGCACCGCCAGATTCACATCGGCGACTAACTCTAACAAGGTTCCGTACTGAGGCACCTCTTGCTGGTACATCGCCGACATTGCGTGCGAAAATTTTTCCCGAATATCATCAGCCGTGATGTTGTTCGCCATGATGTCGTATCTCCAGTGAATATTGCTGAAAGCGTAGAGGGTTGCGCGAAGGTTTAGGGCGAAGAATTTTCGTTTTGTGATCAACGATACAGCCCTGCATCAGAAGTAATGCTAACCCCCTATTGCATAACCAAAAGCTATGTAACACCACGCTTAAATTCACTTTAATTTAACAAATGATTAACCGAGACTGTGTGAGGCAGCAATCAAAATAATCACGCTCTAAATAATTCGAGTTGCAGGTAGGCGGCAAGCTCAGGAATCCCCAGGAGCTTACTTGAGTAAGTGACTGGGGTGAGTGAGTGCAGCCAACACCCCTGCAGCTTGAAGTATGACGAGCAGGCCCTTTGTCTCTACCGCTGGAGCCCTTATGTCACAAATTTGGAAACCCCGTGAGCTTGTCCATCGCAATTACGATTCGCATCCACCGGCATTCGCGCCGGGGTATAAAACCAGCGTGTTGCGCTCGCCACGAAATGCGCTGATCTCGTTACAGAATTCGTTATCTGAAATCACTGGTCCGATATTTGGCGCCAACGATCTCGACCCGCTTGATAACGATTTGATCATGAATTACGCCAAAGATGGCCTGCCGATTGGTGAGCGTATTATTGTGCACGGCTATGTGCGTGACGGTTTCGGCCAGCCGATGAAAAACACGCTGGTGGAAGTGTGGCAGGCCAATGCTGGCGGGCGTTATCGCCACAAGAAGGACAAGTATCTTGCGCCCATCGACCCTAATTTTGGCGGCTGCGGGCGCGTGCTGACCGATGAAAATGGCTACTACTTTTTCCGTACCATCAAACCAGGTCCTTATCCATGGCGTAACCAGGCTAGCGACTGGCGTCCTTCTCATATTCACTTCTCGCTGTCCGGTGAATCCTTTGCCCAACGCCTGATTACGCAAATGTATTTTGAAGGCGACCCGCTGATTAAACAGTGCCCGATTGTAAAAACGATCAATAACGATGATGCAGTCCGCACGTTGATTGCCGAGCTGGATACCCATGCAGCCATCCCGCTCGACTGTCTGGCTTATCGCTTTGATTTGGTGTTACGCGGCCAACGCGCCACGTTGTTTGAAAACCGCACCCAAGGAGCCGTTTGATGAAAGATTATTTAGCGGAAACCGCCTCGCAAACTGCAGGCCCGTACGTACACATTGGCCTGGCTCCGCAAGCGGCTGGTTTCAATATTTTCGAGAAGAATTTTAGCCATGTTTTGACCCACTCCCACACCCAGGGCGAGCGGATTATCGTCGAAGGTCGGGTGTTCGACGGTTCAGGTACGCCGGTGCGTGATGTATTGCTGGAAGTGTGGCAAGCCAATGCTGCCGGGCGTTACAACCATCCGGCGGATCAACAATCTAATAAAGAACTGGATGAAGATTTCCGAGGCTGGGGACGTACCTGTTCTGATTTCGACAGCGGCGTCTGGCGTTTTGACACCATCAAACCTGGCGCAGTAACGGGCCGAGATGGGCGCACGATGGCTCCGCATTTGAACCTGTGGATTGTGGCGCGCGGGATTAATATCGGTCTGAATACGCGGATGTATTTTTCGGATGAGCAAGCCGCGAATGAGAGCGATCCGGTGCTGAATTTGATTGAGTGGGAAGTGCGACGTAATACGCTGATTGGCAAGCGTTCGATGCGTGGGAATGAGGTGGTGTATACGTTTGATGTGTATCTTCAGGGGGAGAGGGAGACGGTGTTTTTTGATCTATAAATGTTCACATTGATGATTTCTTTATAAGAACAGTGAATGTTCCGTTCACCGTGTGCTCAGTGAACGGAACATATGCATTCTTTCATACACAACGGTGTTTGCCCCTCACCATTTGTTATCAAACAACCTCAAATGTTAATTGTTTTTTGCTAGCAAGTTATCAAAATTAAACAACTTATCTTGTCAGCGCAGCGAGTCTGTTTTTAACATGAGGTTATGGAAAAAAACGGTTTGTTCAGTCAGCGCATTCGTTTGCGCCATCTTCATACTTTCGTAGCTGTCGCTCAACAGGGAACACTGGGGCGTGCGGCTGAAACACTTAATCTTAGCCAACCGGCGCTGTCGAAGACGCTTAATGAGCTTGAGCAGTTAACCGGCACGCGCTTGTTTGAGCGTGGGCGTCTTGGCGCACAAATGACGTTGATGGGCGAGCAATTCCTTACCCACGCCGTTAAGGTGCTGGATGCGTTGAATCACGCCGGGCAGTCGCTCAACCAGAAGGATGGCCAAAGCACCGCGGTTATTCGCGTGGGTGCGCTGCCCACTGCCGCGCTGGGTATATTGCCAAAAGTTATCGGCCAGTTTCACAAACAACAAAACGATGTGACGCTGCAAGTTGCCACCATGAACAACACCATGCTGCTGTCTGGATTAAAATCTGGCGAGCTGGATTTAGGTATTGGCAGAATGTCCGACCCGGAATTGATGACCGGGTTGAATTATGAGCTGTTATTCCTCGAGTCTCTAAAACTGGTGGTGCGACCAGGCCACCCGCTCCTGAACGAAAACATCACGCTGAGCAAAGTGATGGAATGGCCGGTGGTGGTTTCGCCAAAAGGGACGATTCCGCGTCAAAATGCCGAAACGCTGCTCTCCAGCCAGGGCTGCAAAATGTCAGCGACCTGCGTCGAAACGCTTTCTGCTTCGCTTTCCCGTCAACTTACCGTGGACTTTAACTATGTGTGGTTTGTGCCATCGGGGGCGGTGAAGGAGGATTTACGTCAGGGGATTTTGACGTCGCTGCCGGTCGCGACGCAGGGTGTAGGCGAGCCTATTGGCATATTAACCCGAGTGGATACGCCGTTATCTCCCGCCGCGCAAATCTTGCTGGCCTCGATTCGTAAATCAATTCCAGGTTAAAAAAATGGCGGGTGGCGAAAGCTTACCCGCCCTGGAAAACCCGTTCAGCAAACTTTGTCAGCAATCTGATGACTTACATCAGGGCGTGTTGACCATTGTGTTGCCATTCCCAGGACTCCTGACTTTCCATGTTAATCATTTTCAGACAGTGGAATGAGTGGATGCTGGCGTACAGGGCGAAGAAGTGTGACAGCACACTTCCCAACAGATATATCTCCCCTTCGCAGACAAAGGGCTCAGGGTTTACCCACAGCGTGGTGGACAGTCCCCGAACCGGCACGCCCCTGAATAAACGGTCAATCGGGCGGGATTCCATTTTTTCGATGGCGTCCAGTTTTTGAGAAGAAAGCCGGGCCTGCTGCGGGTGATGAATTCCGGGTAAATCAAAGGTGCGCAGTACCTGAATCAGCGCTTCCTTGTCCAGTAGTGAAAGGTAGTTCAGGTTCATGCAGGAAATCAGCGACCAGTGCATATCGCCATCCGTCACCGGGTTTAACGGTTGGGTCGGACGAGTGACATTGCGAAACGTTGCCACCGCCGGATTTTTGTCAACCGCGACACAGATATCACCGATATGCAGCGACGTGGGTTGCATCCGGTTAGTACATATCAGCGAGGCAGTAAGAACCTCCCCCTCAGTCAGGGAACTCTCCGGTCGCTTGCCATCGGAGTGGACAAAGGCAATGGCATGATCCAGACCTCGATGAAACAGAGACGTTTTGGTGCGGTGATGCCAGTAAACCACCTCACGCTGGCGACTGTATTCAATCTGATGCTGGGGTCCCTCGAATTCGGGCCAAATAAGCAACTTGTCACCAGGGCCAGGAATGCTGTCCGGAGCAGCAATTTTGCTGGAAACAGATTTAACCTGAAAAATATCGTAGTCCTCCAGGTTTTGCTGGCTGGCCCGTAACGGATATTCGGGCGTGCGGCCATCGGGGCTGACAGGTTAAGCCTCGTGGGCAAACAGATTTACCGCTGGTGTGCAATACAGGCGTAATGAATTCTTACTCAGTTTAATATCCGCAGGCAGCGGCAGTTCAAAATGAAGACGTAATGTAAAGGCTTCGGTGGGGAAATCATCCGGCAACCGTGCGGCATTGCGCAGATGAAAGAAGAAAAAACTTTCCGGGTAGCAAAAATACTCCTGAAGTACCCGATAACCGTTATGGACGTTTTTCGGCCACGGCAGCAGCGCGTCTTCACGTTCAAATCCGGCTGCGTCCAACCACAGATCCGGCAGAGACAGGCGATGCGGCCCGGCGACCAGTTCCGCATCCATTAAATGCTCGCTAAACCACAGATAGAGTTGCTGGCGGCTGTAATCCTCTTCATTTCCCAGCCAGAAAGTCAGTTTATTCAGGTCAATCGAGCCGGGAGCGATATTGCCCTGGGTCGAGAAATCAATCTCAATCACGCCCTTTTTCAGGCTACTGCCGTTACGTACATCCCGGACAGACAGGGGTTGCAGCCAGACATCACGTGCCAGTGTGAAATAACACGTGGGAGACGTCGTGGCGTCGTCGTCCAGCGTTCTGCGGCTGTCTGATGTGGCACGCGCAGTACCGGAAGAAATAAGCTCATCACGATGAACCTGAACAGGCCCGGAAAGTCGTGTGGTTATCGGTTGATATTCAATAACAGCCATCGAGGGCACGGGACGCAGATAATTAGCCCACAGCCGGTTAATCAGGCCGTGCGTGAATTCAGGGAACTTATCCTCCAGTTTTTCCCGCAATCCACTGGAAAGAAAGGCGAAAGCCTCCATCAGGCGCTCCACATCCGGGTCGCCCCCCTTCTCAGCCAGAAACTGCGCGAGATGAGGTTTTTCCTTTGCCAGCAGATTGCCAAGCTGACGCAAATAATCCAGTTCTTCCCGATAATAACCTTCTTCAAAAGCCATTATATTCACTCCACTCACCCGTGATGATAATTATCACACGCTTAAACACTTCCCCGCGCCATTCAAATAAACCGCCGCTGAACTTCCATTCCGTTATCATGTTTCCCACTCCCTGTTCAGGTGATAAATAAATCGCATGTTACGCGCAGGAGATAATATTAAAAGCACTTTCTCCCAATCTAAAATGGAGATATCCTCAACCACCCTCACTGTAGGAAGCAATAATAAACAAAACATTAACACAATGATAATTACAGGAAGTTACATTAGTTTAATAAATAACAACCACTCATAATCCAAATGAATTAATAAGATTAAAGCACATTCACTGAGATTATTAAAAAGCAGATTGATAACCAAAATAACAATATAAAAGACTGAGTGAAGCATTTATTAATAATGGTTTTAGTTTAGATACACCAATATTATCCATGATGATTTCACCTTATTTTTTGCATACAGACTTAATTACGCCGTAAACAAAAAGGTTGTCAGTAAGGAGTTACGTTTTTACGGGAGATGGCGGGTGCCGGAAACTTCGGCGGTAGCGTGCCTGAAAACAAGCGTAACACTGTACTGCCACAACCATTGAGTAGTGACAGTTTTTCATGTGGATACACCAGGGAGGTTATATGTCCTTAAAAGGGTTACGTTTTACACTGGAAGTCGACGGGCTGGCGGAAACGGCCACTGCAGTCGTCCGTTTCAATCTCGCTCAGTATTACTCAGTCCCCTTCCAGCTTAATGTCGATATCGCCAGTGGTCTTTCGGACCTGACGGCGACCAATTTTCTCGAAAAAAATGCCGTCCTGACGGTCTGGCAGGGAACGGAAGCACAGCGCACCGTCACTGGCATAGTCACCGCCGTGACGGTGGGTGAAAACAATCACTGGCAGACGGGTTACCACCTGACCATTTCCCCTCCGCTCTGGCGATGTGGTTTGCGACAGAACTTCCGCATTTTCCAGCAGCAAGATATCCAGACTATCTCCGCCACTTTGCTTAATGAAAATGGCATCACGGAATGGACGCCGGTGTTCTACGACCCGCATCCGGCTCGCGAATTCTGCGCCCAGTACGGGGAAAGTGACCTGGCTTTCCTGGTTCGCCTGTGGGCAGAGGAAGGGATTTTCTTCTTTGACTGGCACGCGTCTGAAGGCACGCAACAAAAACTGGTGCTGTGTGACGATAAAGCCGGTATTTCCGGCAAGGCGTCGCTGCCCTTCAATCCCAATACCGCGACCGGAGTTACCACCGAATGCATCAGCCAGTTTCGCTATCACGCACAGATACGCCCTTCATCAGTCGAAACCGAAGACTACACCTTTAAATCACCCAACTGGCAGGGCTACTACAACCGCGCGGGTGAAAACCTGAACGGCCAGCTGACGCAGTATGAAATTTTTGATTATCCGGGGCGCTTCAAAGATGAACAGCACGGGCGGAATTTTGCCCGCTACAGGATTGAAGGCTGGCGCAATGATGCAGAAATGGCGACGGGTTGCAGCAATTCTCCAAAACTGTGGCCGGGAAAATGTTTCACCCTGACCGGGCACCCGTCTGATTCGTCAAACCGGAAATGGCAGGTGACGAGAAGTGTCCTGATCGGCGAACAGCCACAGGCACTGCATGGCAGTAAGGGTGTGGGGACGACGCTGAATAATCGCTTTGACGTCATCCCGGCAGACAGAACGTGGCGCCCCGGCCCGCTGCCCAAACCGAAAGTGGATGGCCCGCAGAGCGCCGTTGTCACCGGCCCGCCAGGGGAAGAAATCTTCTGCGACGAACATGGCCGGGTGCGGGTATCACAGGCGTGGGCGGGAGCCGGATTTGGCAATCTGGCAATACCCAGGGTGGGCCAGGAAGTGATAGTTGACTTTCTCAACGGTGACCCGGATCAGCCAATCATCATGGGACGGACGTATCACCAGGACAACCGTTCGCCAGGCGGCCTGCCGGGCACCAAAACGCAAATGACCATTCGTTCGAAAACCTACAAAGGTAGTGGATTTAACGAACTTAAGTTCGATGACGCAACCGGCAAGGAGCAGGTCTATATCCACGCGCAGAAGAACATGGATACGGAGGTGCTCAATGATCGCACCACTAAGGTAAAACATGATCACACTGAAACGATCACAAATAACCAGAAAATCAACGTGGGTGTGGGTCAGACGCTCAATGTGGGAAGTAAGAAGGAAGCGGGTCATGATCAAAAAGTGACAGTGGCGAATGATCAAAATACAACTGTAGTTAATGATCAAATCACAGAAATTTCTGAAGGAAATAAAACAACTGACATCAATCAAGGAGATCAGAAGATAACTCTTCATAAAGGAACACAAACAATAACCGTTAAAAAGACAATCAGCGTCAGTTCGGAAGAGAAGATAGAATTCATCTGTGGTGATTCGAGCATTACGCTCTTAAAAAACGGAGAAATCACACTTAAAGGGAAAATAATAAAAAATATTGCAGAGAATGAATATCAAGTGAATACAAAAATACTTTCTGCTGATGGTAGCGTTGAACAGGTATTAACCGGTGGAATATTGAAGTTGAATCCTTAATATATTTCGTTATTCAAAAGGACATATGACATGGAAAAGTTTGCTGCAAGACAAACAGCAGATAAGGCAGCACATGCAGGGCCGTTAAACTCAGGGAGCCTTGATGTCACCATTGGCAGTTTTCCCGCAGCCCGTCAAGGCGACACTTTTGTTTGTGTGTTGCATGGCCCTGGTGTTATTGCCGAGGGCTCAAAGACCGTCACAATCAATGGAATTCCTGCCGCGAGGATGGGGGATATAACCAGCTGTAAAGTTAAATCATTACCGCCTGGTAAAGGAAAAAAACCTGCGATTTCTCATTTTCTGACGCCAGTTAAAAATACCAACCCAGATGGTACAGCGAAGACAGCAAAACCAGACAATGTTGCACTGCGGGTATTAGGTATTTACGCCACCCAATCAGATGAGTCAGGTAATCATTCATTTGACCAGGCTAAAGCTGGACTTACGGCGATGGACTTCCAGTTAAAAAACCATCCTGGTGAAAAGAATAGTGGCTTTGATACTAACTGGGGAGGAGCTGTTGGGAAACTTGAAGGCACTGCGGGGTTGAATGAAAAAGACGGAGAATACGGGGCAGGAGCAAAAGGCAGAGCAACTGGGGTTTCCGGAAGTGCAGGGATAAACAGCGGTAAAGAAAACTCGGGGGATTATGCTGGTGCAAAGGCAGAAGGTCATGTGGGGTATGCAGACGGAAAAATTGAAGGGAATATTATTATTAAACCAGAAGACCAAAAATATGGCGGTGGCTTTGATATTGGTGCTGAGGCAGCCGCTGCCCACGGCGAATTAGAGGGGGCTTTTGAGTCAAAATATTTTGCTGTAAAGGCCACTCTTGGCGGATCTGCGGGAACGGTTGGGGCAGGAGCAGGATTGGCGGGCACTATAGATATTGATGATAAGGTATTAGAAATAAAAGTCTCCGGAAAAATAGCTTTATTACTAGGATTGAAAGCGGATCTCTCATTTCGGCTTGGGGATTACGATACAGCAGAGGACAAATCAAAAGAGCTTTCCGGTTTAGTATTAACTGGTTTGCCCACAGTAATTATTGGAGGTTAATTACATGGCTAAAATAATAAAAGCATTGCTTGCATTCAAACCTTTAATTAAAAATTCCGTAGTGCGATTCATTATTGGATTTCCAATAACACTAGGAGCATTACAACTATCAGAACATTATCAAGATATAAATAACACCTTAATGTCAAAAATTTTTTTAACACTCGCTGTCATACTCGCCTATTATTTAATCGTTCTCTCAGTAATAGATGGAATGACGGGAAGAATTTACTCCTTTCACGAAACAAAAAACGCAGCAAATCTACACAAAAATCCTTTGAAATTTGCGTTCAGGCATCGAAATAAAATAGTTTTGTTCTATAAGGTGGGGTTTATCATTGCCTTGGGATATCCGCTTATCATGCTGTGGTTTTTTGATTAATTTCTATAAAAGGAATAAAAGTGAACAATATTTCCCAATCACAGTTCCCATTCCCAAAGCAGGTTTCTTATTCTATTGATTATCAGAAAGAGCATTTCTGGCGCTGTGTTTACACCTCAACCTCCTCTGAAGCTTTGCATTATAAAATTGTATTGCCCTTGCAAGTTAAACCCGTACTGACAAAACCGACAGAAATTGAAGGTTTGGGATTAACAATGATTGGCTTATATCGCACTCTCAAAGCGGAAGAGACTCCCTACATGGAAGTCACAGTAGCTTATGAAGCGATTGGCAATGAAATGAATGGCAGTGACTGGCTTTACCATGTCTTGAATTTAATGGGTGAGGAAATTATAAACAAAAGAACCTTCTTTTCTGAATCAGGTGAATATGCAGATGTGTTAACACAAAAAATGTATGGCACAGAAAATATGATTGCACGCTATCGCGTGATAAAAGACTCAGGTACAGAATCAGAAGGTGCGAACTTCTTTTTAATTAAGGCGACGTGCCATGAGGAAAATTATGCAGTGTTAAGTGAAAATCTATTACAAAGCATCGACTGGTTTACGCTTATTCACGAAAATGAATGGAAGATGGCCGAATCCCTAAAAAGCATAAACTCTGAATATCCTGAGCCTCTTTCCTTCTATTATCCAGCATCCTGGTCTGTGCAACAGGAAGAAGAAGATGTACCCGGTCTTAGCCATTACTCTCTTGCCCATATTACTGGGCAGAAGCAAAAGAAAATGATCAATCTTTTTTTCATGGTGCCAGAAAAGAAGGTTACGGCACAATTTGTCAGCGACACACTGTTTCAACGGCTAGAAAATGTTCTTCATGTTCAATCGCCAGAGCTTAAGCAAGCGGTCAATAAACGCAATGTCAGATTGGATCAACTCTGGACGGGTTGTGTTGAACTCAATAGTGAGGACAAAGCCAAACGCCATATACTGACGGTTCATGTCGGTTCGGTGGGGTCACTATGGTTTTATTTTGAACAAATATCTCCATATGCGGAACAGAGATTTTATGACTGGGCGGTAATTAAGCGTGCTCAGGAAATCATTTTAAACTCATTAAATAATTATGATCATCTTTGACTGGCACGCGTCTGAAAGCGCGCAACAAAAACTGGTGCTGTGTGATGATAAAGCCGGTATTTCCGGTAAGGCGTCGCTGCCCTTCAATCCCAATATCACCGCGACAGTCTCCACCGAATGCATCAGCGAATTTCGCTATCACGCACAGATACGCCCTTCATCAGTCGAAACCGAGGATGATACCTTTAAATCACCGAACGGCCAGGATGTAATTCCACCGCTGTTTTGATTTTTTAAAGTGGGATCATAACGAGCTACATGCATGCCACCCCGCTACGGGTGGCTTTTTTATGTCTGTTTGTTTTACTTACATCAAGGCATCCTTCCTATAGTAAACATAACGCAGCACCATCCACCCTAACCTACTATTTCGCGTCTATCTCATCAAACACCTGCTGCGCCAGATGCATCGTGGCATTGGCCGCAGGCAAACCGCAGTACAACGCCGAGTGCATAATTAACTCTTTTAATTCATCACGCGTCACGCCGTTATTAAACGCCGCGCGCAGGTGCATTTTCAGCTCAGCTTCACGATTTAACGCAATCAGCATGGCGATGGTTATCATGCTGCGGGTGTGGCGTTCAAGGCCCGGTCGCGTCCAGATATCACCCCATGCGTAACGCGTAATGAAGTTCTGAAACTCCTCGTTAAGCGGCGTGAGTTGCGACAATGTGCGGTCAACGTGTTTATCACCCAGCACCGCGCGGCGCACGTTCATCCCTTGCTGATAATGCTCTTCATCCTTCATCTCAGTCGTCCTGTTGAATAAAGTTAAGCAGTGCGGTGTTAAAACCGTGTGCGTCTTCAATGTTGGAAAGGTGCGAGGCTTTGAGCGTCACCAGATGCGAGCCGCTAACCTGCCGCTGCATAAATTCGCTGTCTGCTACGGTGGTGACCGGATCGTGAACGCCTGCAATAAACAACGTCGGCAGGGAAATCGCGTCAATTTCGCCACGGAGATCGGCTGCGGCTAAGGCTTCGCAACAAGAGGCGTAACCTTCCGCGTCACTTGCCGCAAGGCTTGAACATAAGGCCTCTATTTGCGTGCCGTGATGTTTTACAAAATCATCAGTGAACCAACGCGAGGGGGCACTTTTCGCAATGGCGGACATTCCTTCGAGGCGAACGTTACGCGCACGCTCCAGCCAGCCGCTTTGCTCGCCGATTTTTGCCGCGCTGTTGGCGACCGTAATAGAAAGAAAACGCTCCGGTGCAAAACGTGCCAGCCACAATCCGGTGAGCCCGCCCATGGAAATCCCACAGAAATGCGCCTGCTGTACGCCAGCATCATCCATCACGCTGATAACGTCTTCGGCCAGTTGCGGTAAGCTGGTTTTGTCGTGTTTTGCGGTGCGTCCGTGGCCGTGCGTGTCATAACGCAGCACGCGGAAGTTCGCCAAAAGTGCCGCCATTTGTGGCTGCCACATATCAAATGTGGTGCCCAGTGAATTTGATAACACCACGACCGGTGCGCCGCTCGGTCCTTCCAACTGATAATAATGGCTCATGTAGGCTCCCTGTTTTGTTGTGCTGCCCGTGCCAAAACCTGGTGGATGAATTTGTCGTTGCTACCCAGGGCATGTTGCGGGTCGAGCAGATAGGCAATTTGTGTCGAAGAAAGATGTGGGATGACTTGTGGATGTTGTTCGAGCAATGCCGCAAGCGGCTGGTTTTCATCCAACGCACGGTGGCATAGCTGTTCTACAAGATGATGCGCCGCCTGTTTACCGAGTGATTTCGCCAGCGCCAGTGTGATCGACTCCGCCATAATCAGGCCGTGGGTGATGTCCAGATTCGCGCGCATTTTGTCGGTGTTGACCTGCATCCCGCTGAAAAGCTCCCGCGTCGTTTGCATCACACCACCGGCAAGCGTGATCAACTGAGGAAGAGTTTCCCACTCCGCTTGCCAGCCGCCGAGCGCCCTTTCGTGTTGCTGATTTTGGCTGGCATACAGTGTCGCCATCAGTCCAGGAATTCGGGTGGTAGCGGTCAGGATCGCCGCACAGCTCACCGGATTGCGTTTATGCGGCATGGTAGATGAACCACCGCGACCAGGGGCAACCGGTTCACCCACTTCTGCCACTTCGGTCTGCATCAGCAATGAAAAATCGTTGGCGAATTTGCCCAACGTCGTGCTCACTCCCGCAAACCAACTGGCGACTTCGAGTAGCCTGTCGCGCTGGCTGTGCCATG
The DNA here is from genome assembly GCF_031432975.1 of Buttiauxella selenatireducens. Lineage (GTDB taxonomy): Bacteria > Pseudomonadota > Gammaproteobacteria > Enterobacterales > Enterobacteriaceae > Buttiauxella > Buttiauxella selenatireducens. Next base: position 2,751,415 of record NZ_CP133838.1, read on the forward strand.
GCGTATCGGGCTGATTCAGCGACAGCGAGTTTGCCAACGCCTGCGCAACGGCGACGCCCTGCTCATTGAGCGAGGCCAGCGTGCCCGCAGCACCGCCAAATTGCAGCACTAATACGCGAGGTTTCATTTCTTGCAGGCGCTCACGCCAGCGCAAAAGTGCGTCGAGCGTACCGGCCAGTTTCAAGCCAAATGTAATCGGCAGCGCATGCTGCATCCAGGTCCGCCCAGGCATCACACTGTGTTGATGACGCTGGATTTGTTCGATTAACGCAGAAATTAACTGCTCAAGAAGTGCTTCACTGGCGTCAATCGCCTCACGCAGTTGCAATATCAGGCCGGTGTCAATGACGTCCTGGCTGGTTGCCCCCCAGTGAACATAGCGCGCGGCCTGTTCGTCCTGTTGTTTGACGTTGGCCGTGAGCTGTTTGACCAGCGGAATGGCCAGATTTCCGGCTCCGGCTGCCGCCTGTGCTATAGCCGGTATATCGAGTTTATCAGCCTGACACTGCGCGGAAATAATTGTCATTGACGACTCAGGCGTCACGCCACAAAGCGCTGTCGCCCGTGCCAGTGCCGCTTCAAAATCCAGCATCCGCTGTAGCGTGTTTTCATCGCTGAAAATCTCGCTCAACGGTGAATCACGTAACATCGGGGTAAACAGTGTCATGCTTGCTCCTTAAACGCGTTCGATAATCAGTGCAATCCCCTGACCGACACCAATACACATGGTACATAACGCGTAACGTCCGCCGCTACGCTTTAGCTGATACGCGGCGGTCATCGCCAAACGGCCACCTGATGCACCAAGCGGATGGCCCAGCGCAATTGCGCCACCGTTTGGGTTCACATGCTCTGCATCATCCGGCAGGCCAAGGTCGCGCATTACCGCCAGTGCCTGCGCTGCAAAGGCTTCATTTAATTCGATAACATCCATTTGTGCGAGGGTTAACCCAGTTTGTGCCAGCACTTTACGCACCGCAGGTGCCGGGCCAAAGCCCATAATCCGTGGTGCAACGCCTGCGGTTGCCACACCCACAACGCGCGCCAACGGCTGTAAACCGTGGGTATTGAGCGCTTGCTCGCTGGCGAGGAGCAACGCACAAGCGCCATCGTTAACGCCCGACGCATTTCCGGCGGTGACGGTGCCGTCAGCACGAACCACCCCTTTTAGTTTTGCCAGCGATTCGAGCGAGGTGGAACGCGGATGCTCATCACGGTTAAATAACAACGCTTCGCCTTTGCGTTGCGCGATGGACACGGGGATCAGCTCGTCGTCAAAAATACCCATTTCCTGAGCCCGCGCGGTACGAAGCTGGCTGCGTAAGGCGAAAGCGTCCTGATCTTCACGATTAATATTGAAGTCAGTCGCGACGTTTTCCGCCGTTTCCGGCATCGCATCCACACCGTATTGTGCTTTCATCAGCGGGTTGATAAAACGCCATCCGATGGTGGTGTCTTCCATTTTCATGCTGCGGCTAAAGGCGCTTTCCGCTTTACCCATGACAAACGGCGCGCGTGACATGCTTTCCACACCACCGGCAATCATCAGATGGGTTTCACCGCTTTTAATTGCTCTTGCCGCCACGCCTAACGCATCAAGGCTTGAGCCACATAAACGGTTGATGGTCGTGCCGGGTACAGCTTCAGGCATTCCCGCCAGCAACAACGCCATGCGCGCAACGTTGCGGTTATCTTCACCGGCCTGGTTCGCACAGCCGTAAATCACATCATCTACCGCCGACCAGTCGACATTGGGGTGTCGCGCCATTAATGCTTTCAACGGCAGTGCGGCTAAATCATCGCTACGCACTGTCGACAACGTGCCACCAAAACGACCAAACGGAGTACGCACTCCATCACAGATAAATGCTTGATTCATCATAGTTCCTTACGCGCTTTCTGCCAGTTGTTCAAAGCCAAGTGTGACCGGAGTAATACGTTGTAATTCTTCAAATGACAGGCCGTTAAAGATTTCGCGCACCACCGGTCCTTTGTCCGTGATATCAATCACCGCAAGGTCGGTATAAATGCGGCTCACACAGCCAATTCCGGTGAGCGGATAAGAGCAGCTTTCCACCAGTTTGCATTCGCCGTCACGGGTGAGGTGATCCATCATCACAAAGACCTGGCGTGCGCCGATGGCTAAGTCCATCGCCCCACCGACCGCCGGTATAGAATCCGGCGCGCCAGTGCTCCAGTTAGCCAAATCGCCGCTGGCCGACACCTGATAAGCACCCAACACGCAGATATCGAGATGGCCGCCGCGCATCATGGCAAAGGAGTCGCCATGGTGGAAAAAACAGCCGCCCGTCAGCAGTGTGACGTGTTCTTTTCCGGCGTTGATCAATTCGGGATCTTCTTCGCCTTCAGCCGGTTTTGGCCCCATACCAAGCAAACCGTTTTCACTGTGCAAGAAGATCTCTTTGTCTGCCGGAAGGTAGTTGGCAATGCGTGTCGGCAAGCCAATACCGAGGTTAACGTAAGCGCCTTCGGGGATATCACGAGCGACACGTTTTGCCATTTCATCACGGGTTAATTTTTTCACGTCTTTTCTCCTTAAGCGCTCTGTGCCAGTGCGTTTTCAACCGCCACCAGACGCTGAACGAAAATGCCCGGCGTGATGATATGTTCCGGGTCGAGGTCGCCCAACGGCACTATACGGCTGACTTCCGCAATCGTGACGGTCGCAGCCGTTGCCATGATGGGCCCAAAATTACGTGCCGCTTTGCGATACACCAGGTTGCCCCAACGGTCGCCTTCGTGAGCTTTGATTAATGCGAAGTCAGCTTTCAGCGGGTATTCCAGCACATAGTGACGCCCGTCGATTTCACGCGTTTCTTTGCCTTCTGCGAGGGGAGTTCCGTAACCGGTTGGCGTGAATACGGCACCCAACCCTGAACCTGCGGCCTGAATTCGTGCCGCAAGGTTGCCTTGTGGCACCAGTTCCAGCTCGACTTCACCACGGCGATAGAGGTCATCAAAAATTTGTGAATCCACCTGACGTGGGAAGGAGCACACCATTTTGCGCACCCGTCCGGCCTTCAACAATGCAGCCAGCCCGACTTCGCCATTCCCCGCGTTGTTATTGATAATCGTCAGATCTTTCGCGCCCTGCGCTATCAGCGCATCGATAAGATGGGTTGGCTGGCCTGCGGTGCCGAAGCCACCAATCATGACGGTTGCCCCATCGAAAATTCCGGCAACTGCTTCTTCAAGCGAAACCACACTTTTGTTGATCATCACAGTTCTCCCTTGTGTGCGCATTTCGCACAAGATTGCGTTGTTCGAACAAAATGTGACCCCGTTAACGAAGCTGGTCAAGGGCGATAATCGAAATATGGTGCGATTATCGAACATCATGTATGTTTGTATTCGCAAGTGTGATCAACGGCGAAAATTTCAGGAGAACAGAATGGAAATTCAACGTGATGAGCTGGCCGCGGGTGACGGCGATCCGTTTAAAGGCGATCCTAATTTTATGGCGTCGCTGGCTCGCGGGCTGGAAGTGATTCAGGCCTTCACCCCACAGCGTCGGCAGTTGTCTATCTCACAAATCAGCCAAAAAACGGGAATTCCTCGTGCGGCGGTGCGCCGTTGTTTGTACACGCTGGGGAAGCTGGGTTTTGTCTACGCAGAAGATGGAAAATATTATCAGTTGAGGCCACGAATTTTATCGCTCGGCCATGCTTATCTGGCTTCAACGCCGCTGGCGAAGTCCACCCAGCCGGTGCTGAAACATTTAAGCGAAATGCTGAATGAGTCATGCTCGATTGCCACCCTTGATGGTGACGATATTCTGTATATCGCCCGCGCTTCCAGCTCACGTATTATGACCATTGATTTAGATATTGGCAGCCGCCTGCCCGCCTGGTCGACGTCAATGGGCCGCGTGTTACTGAGCTATCTACCGGAAGAACAACTCAACGATTTTCTCGGACGCATCACCATGATCCGCTACACCCCGCAAACGGTGGACTCGGTGAGTAAACTGCGCGAGGAGTTGAAACGCGTGCGCCAGCAGGGATACGCGCTTAACGATCAGGAACTGGAGATGGGGCTGCGTTCGATTGCCGTCCCGCTGGTGAATCCAGACGGTGCGGTGGTTGCCGCGCTAAACGTTGGCGTTCACGCCGGGCAAGTCTCCGCGCAAGAGCTGCTAACCCGGGTGCTACCCAAACTGCAAACGGCGGCTGAAGAGTTGTCGTTGTTGTTGAAATAAGATTAACGGCTGCGTTTTGCGTGGCGTTCCCAGTTTTCGACTTTTGCCTGGTCGGATTTTTTGAGCGCCACATAGCACGCCCCGCTTCCGCCGTGATGCGGCATTGCGCTGCAAAACGCCTGCACTTCTTCAAATTCCGCCAGCCATCGGGCAACGTAGCTGCGTACGATATTGGCGTGGGATTTATCTTCGCGCCCTTTTCCATGAACGATCAGCACATTACGCAACCCCTCTTTTTTGGCTTGCTGGATGTAAGCAAAAAGCAGCTGGCGGCATTGTTCGACGGGCTGGCGAATGAGGTTGAGGCTGGCTTCCTGCTTATATTTCCCCTGCCGCAGTTTATCCAGCACACCGATTTGCAGCCCTTCCCGCTTAAATTCAAGCGGGTTACCGAGCGGAATAATTTCCAGAAAATCGGTAGTCAGAAAGTTATCTAGCTGCACGGTATCGAGTTTCTGCACTACCTTCTCTTTCACCGGTTTCAACCACTGACTGCTGTGACAGTCTTTCAGCGGTTTGACATCCTCCATGGCATCAAGAAACAGCGATTTTTCGTCAAGGCTCATGCGCAAATCCTCCAGGCTTAATTCTGCGGTCACTATAGCCGCCGATGTGCCGTGGCTCAATGCCCGATTAGCGGCACTGACGACGAAATTGATTGATTAGCGCAACAGTCAGCGGTGCGGGAGAAGCATCACGCCGCTGAATCAAATAGTAGGTAGCCTGCGGCAGCGTTTCGACCACATGGATCTGTTTTAGCGAGTGGGCAATCAATGGGTCATGGCCCAGTTCTGCGGGCAAAATACTCAAAAAATCACTTTGTGCGACCAGACTAATACAGGCAGAAAAGGTTTCACAGACCACGCTGATATTGGGCATTTCTGAGCGTTTCTGGAACATTTCTTCCAGTTGTTTGTAATAACTGCCACGGGGCGTTGGCATCGTCCAGTTGTATTGCAGCAACTCTTTTATGGAAGTGGCATTTATCCCCGGATGGCCTTCACGGGCAAAAACCGCAAACGGTTTTTCGAGTAACCGTTCAAAAGTGAACTCGTGATCGTACGGCCCCTGATAATAGGTGTTTATCGTGAAATCCAGCTCCCCCTGGCGCAACGCATTGATCATCGAAACCAGTTGCCCTTCCATGATGCGCACTTTGACTTGCGGGTGTTTTTGGTGAAACGACGTGATAACCGGCGGCATCAGGGTGCGGGAAATGCTGGCCCCCAACCCAATATTGATCTGCCCGGCTAATTGGCCCTGGCGCTGCAAAATGTCCTCTTGCGCTGCGCGTAACTCTTCGAGGATTAGCTGTGCATGCTGATAAAAACTCTCTCCGCATTCGGTCAATGCCACGCCCTGGCTGCGGCGGATAAACAGACGTGCCGATAGCCCTTCCTCTAATTCTTTAATCGATTTTGTCAGCGCGGGCTGTGACATATTTAACGCCCGACTGGCTCCGCGAATACTGCCATTTTGCGTTACCGCCACGAATGCACGAATCTGATGGAGCTTAACCTGGAAGGTCACATCGCCTCCTGATAACCATTAGCTATCAACCGAAAGATTTTGGCATCTACTGTAATTCAATCTCTTGTGCCAGGGTAATCCTACGACGGCGAAATCTAACAAAAGCCGCTGAGTGATAAGTAAAAACTATCACAGCGTGAACCCGATCACAGAAGATGCTTTTACAGGAAAGGTTATGTCCACACTAGAACTGGCAGTACATGAATTAGCACCGCGCATGCAGCACTGGCGGCGTGATTTTCACCATTTTGCAGAGTCCGGCTGGCTTGAGTTTCGTACAGCCACTCACGTCGCAGAAACGTTGCATCAGCTTGGTTATCAGTTAGCGTTGGGCCGGGATGTCGTTGATGACGCGGCGCGTATGGGCTTGCCGTCAGCGGAGGTGTTAGCGCGTGAAGAACAACGCGCGTTGGAACAAGGGGCTCTTGCCCACTGGTTGCCGCATTTTTCAGGTGGATTCACCGGGATTGTTGCCACTCTCGAGACGGGACGTCCGGGCCCGACTCTCGCTTTCCGTGTTGATATGGATGCGCTGGATTTAGGCGAGATGCAACAGCCCGCCCATCGCCCATTTGCCGAAGGTTTTGCCTCGTGTAACGCAGGAATGATGCACGCTTGTGGGCATGACGGACACACCGCAATTGGGCTGGGTCTTGCCACCGTTCTGCAACAATTTTCCAGCCAGCTAAACGGCACCATCAAACTCATTTTCCAGCCTGCTGAAGAAGGTACACGCGGCGCGCGAGCGATGGTCGCTGCGGGTGCGCTCGATAATATCGACTATTTTACTGCCATTCATATCGGCACGGGCATCCCTTCCGGCACCGTAGTGTGTGGTAGCGATAACTTTATGGCGACCACCAAATTTGATGTGCAATTTACGGGCATCGCCGCACATGCAGGCGGTAAACCTGAAGAAGGTCGTAACGCCCTGCTCGCCGCCGCACAGACCGCGCTGGCATTACATAGCATCGCCCCGCATAGCGCGGGAGCATCCCGTGTAAACGTCGGCGTTTTACAAGCCGGAACCGGGCGCAATGTGGTGCCCGCACAAGCCTTGCTGAAAGTGGAAACCCGTGGCGAAACCAATGTCATCAACGACTATGTGTTTGAGCGCGCCCAAGAAATTATTCGCGGTACCGCAACCATGTTTGGCATTGAAGCGGAGATTCGTTTAATGGGGGCGGCCACCAATAGCGAGCCATCGCCAGAGTGGGTGGCATTTATCCACCAGCAAGCACTTGAAGTGAATGGCGTCACGAACGTTGTCGATACCGTCAAAGGTGCCGCCGGGTCTGAAGATGCGACATTAATGATGGCGCGGGTGCAGGAGCAAGGTGGAAAAGCGTCGTATATGGTTTTCGGTACGCAATTGAGCGCCGGGCATCATAACGAGAAATTTGATTTCGATGAGAGCGTGATGGAAGTTGCCGTGTGTACTCTGGCGCGCCTCGCACTTAATTTCCCCTGGCCGCGAGGTGTGTAATGAGTTCAATTTATCAGTTTGTTGATGATGTGATTGAAGCTAAACGCGACAAGTTTACCGCAATTGCTGATGATATCTGGGATCACCCGGAAACCCGTTTTGAGGAACACTGGTCAGCGGAACGCCTGGCTTGCGCCCTTGAAGCTGAAGGGTTTAGTGTTGAGCGAAACGCCGGGAATATCGAAACCGCGTTTGTGGCAAGTTTTGGCGAAGGTCTGCCGGTTATTGCGCTGCTTGGTGAATACGATGCCCTCGCTGGATTAAGTCAGTGCTCAGGGGATGCCGTCCCAAACCCACTGACGGAAGGGGCTAACGGTCACGGCTGCGGCCACAATTTGCTGGGAACTGCCGCGTTTGCTGGGGCCGTGGCCGTTAAACAGTGGCTTGAGCAATACGGTGGCAGCGGAACGGTGCGTTTTTATGGCTGCCCTGGCGAAGAAGGCGGTTCAGGCAAAACGTTTATGGTGCGCGAAGGGCTTTTTGACGATGTCGATGCCGCTGTCACCTGGCATCCTGAAGCTTACGCAGGCATGTTCAGCACCAGTTCACTGGCTAATATTCAGGTGGCTTATCGCTTCCAGGGGATTGCTGCACATGCGGCCAACTCACCGCATTTAGGGCGCAGCGCACTGGATGCGGTCACTCTGATGACCACCGGGACGAATTTCCTTAACGAACATATTATTGAAAAAGCCCGCGTGCATTACGCTATCACCAACGCGGGCGGAATTTCGCCAAACGTGGTACAGGCGCAGGCCGAAGTGCTGTATTTGATTCGCGCGCCGGAAATGGCGCAGGCACAGCATATTTATGAACGCATCAATAAAATCGCTGAAGGCGCGGCGTTGATGACGGAAACCTCGGTGAATGTGCGTTTTGATAAAGCCTGTTCGAATTACCTGCCGAATCGCCAGTTAGAAAACGTGATGTATCAGGCATTACAAGCGTTAGGTGTGCCGGAGTGGAGCGCGGAAGAAGTCGCGTTTGCTAAAAAAATTCGTGCCACGTTGACCGAGAACGACCTGCAAAACAGCTTAAATAATATTGCTAACACCTCTAATGAAGAGGGAAAAGCGTTTGCTCGTCGTCACCGTGAAACCTTGCTTATCAACGAAATTGCGCCGTATGCCGCAAATGACAAAATCCTCCCGGGTTCTACCGATGTGGGCGATGTCAGCTGGAAAGTCCCGGTCGCACAATGTTTTAGCCCCTGCTTTGCAGTAGGAACACCGTTACATACCTGGCAATTGGTGAGTCAGGGGCGCACGTCTGTCGCGCACAAAGGGATGTTACATGCCGGGAAAGTGATGGCAGCCACCGCGCTGCAACTGTTCACTCAACCGCAGACGCTGGAAGCCTGTCAAAGTGAGTTGCACGCACAACTTGCTGAACGCCCTTATCAGTGTCCGATTCCAGCAGGCGTGACACCGTCACCTTTAAAATAATAAATAAACAACATAACATCGCATGAGGTCAGCCTATGAGCATCTCCTCCATCCCTTCGCGTTCCGGCCCGGGCAAGTTGTACGGTCTGGTCGAAAAAATTGGCAATAAAGTGCCCCATCCTTTTTTGCTGTTCGTCTATTTGATTGTCATTTTATCGGTGAGCACTGCCGTACTTTCGGCATTTAATGTGGGGGTACGGAACCCCGCTGACGGCAGTTTGGTTCAGGTAAAAAATCTGCTGAGTGCCGATGGTGTTCAGTGGTTTTTACCCAATGTGATTAAAAACTTCAGCGGGTTTGCACCATTAGGGGCCATTCTGGCGCTGGTACTGGGTGCGGGGTTGGCAGAACGTGTCGGCCTGTTACCCAGCCTGATGGTGAAAATGGCATCGCATGTCAGTGCTCGTTACGCCAGTTACATGGTGTTATTTATCGCCTTCTTCAGCCACATTTCGTCCGATGCCGCGTTGGTGATCATGCCGCCGATGGGCGCACTTATTTTCCTTGCCGTGGGTCGCCACCCGATTGCCGGTTTACTGGCGGCCATCGCCGGTGTCGGTTGTGGCTTTACCGCGAACTTATTGATTGTTACCACCGATGTGCTGCTTTCGGGGATCAGTACCGAAGCCGCTCATACTATCGACCCTTTGATGCACGTTAGCGTTATTGATAACTGGTATTTTATGGCGACCTCGGTGATTGTTTTGTCGATTGTCGGTGGGTTGATTACCGACAAAATCGTCGAGCCGCGTTTGGGTGTATGGCAAGGTGAAAACAAAGAAAAACTTCAGAAATTAGATGATGTTCAACGCTTCGGTTTACGGGTGACAGGGATTGTGGCCTTGCTGTTTGTTGCGGTTATCGCCCTGCTGCTCGTCCCTGAGAACGGTTTACTGCGTGATCCGGTGAAAGGCACCATTATTCCTTCCCCGTTTATTAGCGGAATTGTGCCGCTGATTATTCTGTTCTTTTTCATCGTTTCGCTGGCTTACGGTATCGCCACCAGAAAAATACGTAAACAGGCAGATTTACCGCAGTTAATGATCGAACCGATGAAAGAGATGGCGGGTTTTATCGTGATGGTGTTCCCGCTGGCGCAATTTGTCGCGATGTTCAACTGGAGCAACATGGGTAAGTTTATGGCTGTCGGCCTGACTGATGTGTTGGAAGGCTCAGGTCTGAATGGTATCCCTGCATTTCTTGGCCTTGCGTTGCTGTCTTCGTTTTTGTGCATGTTTATCGCCAGCGGCTCGGCCATCTGGTCGATTCTGGCCCCCATTTTTGTGCCGATGTTCATGATGCTCGGTTTTCATCCGGCGTTCGCTCAGATCCTTTTCCGTGTGGCAGACTCATCCGTCATCCCACTCGCCCCGGTTTCGCCTTTTATTCCATTATTCCTGGGATTCCTGCAACGCTATAAACCCGATGCCAAATTAGGCACGTATTACTCTTTAGTATTACCTTACCCCCTGATCTTTTTGGGTGTCTGGTTGCTGCTACTGGTCGCGTGGTATCTTGTGGGCTTACCCATTGGGCCAGGGGTTTACCCACACCTGAGTTAACCGGAGCACAGAATGCTGACACTGTTAGAAGACAAAATCGTTACGCCATTAGGCCCGTTATGGATAATTTGCGACGAGCAATACCATCTGCGTGCAGTGGAATGGGAAGAACATAGCGACAGAATGGTGCAATTACTGGGTCTTCACTATGGTGTCAGCGGCTATCAGCGTTTGGCTTGTGCCAATCCTGACGGCTTGAGCGATAAGCTGCGCGACTATTTTGACGGTGATTTGGCGGTGATTGAAACCCTGCCAACCGCCACCGCAGGTACTGCGTTTCAGCGGGAAGTATGGCAAACACTGCGTACCATCCCTTGCGGCCAGGTGATGCATTACGGGCAATTAGCGGACCAGATTGGCAGGCCTGGCGCTGCCCGAGCTGTCGGCGCGGCCAATGGCTCAAACCCCGTCAGTGTGGTGGTGCCATGTCATCGCGTTATTGGGCGTAATGGCACCATGACTGGCTACGCCGGTGGTGTGGGACGAAAAGAGTGGTTATTGCGTCACGAAGGTTATTTGTTGCTTTAGGTAACTGTGCGCTGATTGTTGGGCTTTTTTCGTGTAGAAACAATCAGTAATCAAAGATAATGTCATTAATTTCAATAGGATATTTCTTTATCCCTGATCTTAATAGCCGTTATATTCTGATTGCGCTTTCATCATACTTACGTGCTCAAGAAAAAGATGTTAAAATTGACTAATATCAATTACGGCCCGAGCATATCTATGATCCCTGAAAAGCGAATTATTCGACGCATTCAGTCTGGCGGTTGTGCTATCCATTGCCAGGATTGCAGCATCAGCCAATTATGCATCCCCTTCACACTCAATGAACATGAGCTTGATCAGCTTGATAATATTATCGAGCGTAAGAAGCCTATTCAGAAGGGACAAACCCTGTTTAAGGCAGGTGATGAGCTGAAGTCGCTGTACGCTATTCGTTCAGGGACCATAAAGAGCTACACCATCACTGAACAAGGTGACGAGCAAATTACAGGCTTCCATTTAGCCGGTGATTTGGTGGGCTTTGACGCCATTGGGACAGCAACGCATCCAAGTTTCGCGCAAGCGCTTGAAACCGCAATGGTCTGCGAAATCCCATTCGAAACCCTTGATGATTTGTCCGGTAAAATGCCCAACCTGCGCCAGCAGATGATGCGTTTAATGAGCGGCGAAATTAAGGGCGATCAGGATATGATCCTGCTGCTTTCCAAAAAGAATGCAGAAGAGCGTCTGGCCGCATTCATATATA